>NZ_CALIIS010000247.1 GCF_938017705.1 uncultured Campylobacter sp. | reverse complement strand
ATTAGTAGATATTTTTTGAGGCTGGAGGCAAATTTCTTCACGAAAGTGTGTGTAGCGCGGCTACTTTGCGAAAAATAGCGGATTTTCTCGTCGATCACGGAGCTTTCAAAGACCATAAATGAAACCATTATAAAAATGAAAAATCCCGTCGAGACTATCGAGCCTGTTTTGCGCAGTAGTGCAGATAGCTGCGCGGCGGCTTCGCTCGGATCAATGCCTAGGTTTGCGGCGTTAAGCTCTATGCCGAAGCGAGAGAGCTTCGCACTCACGCCTCCTAGCACCTCTTCAAATTTTGCTTGAAGCTCGGGCAGGCGCGCTGAAAATTCCTTGATCGCATCAAAGATGACTGCGCCGAAAAACACTATAATCGCTACGAAAGCAAAAGTGATGATGAGGAAGCTAAAAACACGCCCGACGCGGATCTTTTGGACATAAAGCACCAGCGGTGAGACGAGCACCGTGATGAAAATAGCTAGCAAAAATGGCACGACGATAGCCTGCGCGGCTTTAAGACCAGCCAGGATGATTACTACGCAGGCAACCGACATCAAGGACATTTGAAGCTTCAAGGATTCTCCTAAATTTGACATTTTCGCAGAGCTTTTACGCGAAATTTTGATGAAAGGATTTTAACTAAAATTCCATAAATTTATGACTAAAATTTTATATATTATTTCTTATCCCATAAATTTAGTTCACTTTGAATTTCTGTCTTTAATATAATAAAAATTTTCTGTAATACCTGCAAATTTTGCCAATATTTTTGTCTCATCGGAGGAGTTTAAATGTACTGGAAATGATTTTACTCCATTAGAAAGCAGCCAAATAGTACGTGTTATTCCGTCAGAAAATGAACAAGCGTATTTTGTTTCTTTCACATATTCCTTTTAAAAAACGGAATACATCTTGCTTTTATTGGTACATAATACTCATCAGAATAACAACAAACTCTAGCCAATGGCACAGGATTACCAAGACCCTGTTTAAAGCCCTCTTCTGCCCAACTATATTTGTAATCGTCTCGCCAACCATCTTCCGTTTTATTGCTTATTCTTTATCTACATCAATTTTACTATTACGCCATAATTCTAAGAATTTTATGCTATCAACAAACGCAATACCTCCAGTGTTATTTGTAAATGGGTGGCACATATATACAGATTTTTGGTTTTTAATTTTTAATTCGAAAATAACACGTTTTTCTTCAACTATAATGTTTATACCAGGAAAACGTTCAAGCTTCATATTACATTCGAATTCTTATAGGCCTATCACACAAAATACTCGCGGGCGGCATCCTTGCTCTCAAATGGGCTTGCGCTCAGCTCGCTGCCGTCTATGAGCAGGGCATAGCTGCGCGCGGCGTCCGTTTTGGCGTATGTTAGCGCCAGCCTCGCCGCAAGCTCTCTATCCGCCTCGCTAGCACCCCTGCTTAGCAGGCTTAGCGCGCCCACGATGCCATCTTTAAATTTTATCTCGCTAAATTTCGGATTTTGCACGGCGGCAAGCTTTTTGTTGTCGCTCTCATCCCGCCCGATTATTAGCTTCGCACCCTCAGGCAGGCGCAGATGACGCCCGAATTTTAAAATTTCAGCGTCCTTAGGCGTTTCGATCTTTTCAAATTTTACCGCATCCTTGATCCGCTCGCTGAAGCTTTGCACGGTCAGCAGACAGCCTCCCGCCGGCGTTTCATAATCCTCAAAGCCGAACTCTGCCGCCAGCTGCATCTGCCTAGCCCGCCCGCGCCCGCTGATGTCAAGCAACGCGCCCCTATCGACCCAGCCTTTGATCTCGGGCGTCGTGGGCGGCAGTAGCTTCGCGCACAGCGGGCGTAGGATCAGCCCCTCCTCATCGCCGCTAAGCCCGCCGACCTGAGCTAGAGCCTGCGCGCGCTGGCTCATCGGGCGCTGTCCGAGCACCTCGCCCGTGATGATGAAGCTCGCCCCTTCGCTTTGCAGCATCGCAAGCGCGGTCTTAAACATATATCCGTGGCAATCGATACAGGGGTTGAAGTGCTTGCCGTAGCCGTATTTAGGCTCGAAAAGCACCTGACGTAGATATTCGCTTCTGATATCGACGCTTTTAAAATCTGCCCCCGCGGCTGCGGCTCTGCGGCGCATGATCTCGCCCTTATCGTCCTTGCCGCTAAATCCGATATCCATATTCAGCGCGAGCACCTCGATGTCTTGCGAGACGATGAGTTTTATCGCGAGCATGGAATCAAGCCCGCCGCTAAAAAGCGCCAATGCCTTCATTTCGTTCCTTTACTTGAGTTGATTGATCTTTTTTTGATACTCCAAGATCCGCTCGATTTTGTCGGGCGCGTCGGAGTTTTTGAGCTTTTGCATCAGATCTTGCAGGGCGTTGCGGCGTAAAATTTTGCACGCGTCGTTAAAAAGCGCCGCACCGCCGATCGGCAAAATTTCATCGTCCAGCGCGAGCGCACGCAAATTTTCGCAGGCTTCGGTTTCGGCGCTTTGGGTATTTTGGACGCTTTGAGCGTTTTGAACATTTTGAGCGGCGGCTTCCATCTCGCCTTGCTTTGCGCCACTGCTTGAGCTCAGTCTCTCGCCGTTATTTGCACCCTCTTGCTTCTCGCCGCCGTTTGCGCCATGCTGCGCGGAACCTTTTAAATTTATGACACCCGCAGAGCCTTGCCTGTTAAAATTTTGCTCGCTAGAATTCTCGCCGATTTTTAAATTTACGCTCTCGCCCTGGATAAAATTTTCTCCTGCGCCGCCCGCGATGAAATTTTTAAAATTTCCGCCGCTGCGAGCGAAAGCCAAAAACGCCTCGAAAATATCGCCGTGCATACGAAAATCGCGCCGCTCTAAGCAGCCGAGCCCGAGCTGTGCCATCTCGCCATCAAGCAGCATCGATTTTATGATCTGAAGCTCCGCGATCTCCTTGCGGCGCAGTAGCGAGCGCCCGAGTCTCGCCGAAGCCGCAGGCGGCGCAGAGCTTTCGTAACGCGCCGTGTTTTGCGCGCGATTAAAATTTCCGCCGTTTAAGCTCCCGCTCGCGCCGCCCCTGCCGTCTGCGCCGTGCCCCCCGTAAGAGCCGAAATCGCGAGAGCCGAAATTCCCGCCATCGTTAAAATTTCGCCCCTCAAAGCCCGCGCCGAAATTTTTACCGCCGTCGGCGAGATTGAACGAGCTGGGCGAGACATTTAAAATTTGCGCCACTAGGCTCTGATAGGACTCGGCGAGCACGGGACCCAGCGCTGCGGTAAATTCTTTGATCTCATTTAGCGCCGCTTCTTTTTGCACGGGGCGGGCGAGGTCGTATTTTTTAGCGATTCTTCGGATCAGAAACTCCCCACTCTCCATGCCGCTAGCATAAATTTGCTCTAGCTCGCGCACCTTGCCCGCGACTATCATATCCGCAGGATCGGCACCGCCGCCGATTATAGCGACGCTTGAGTCGATCTTATTCAGACACAAAAGCCGCGCCGATTTCATCGCCGCATTGATGCCCGCAGCGTCGCCGTCGAAGCTAAGCACGACGTTAAGCTCCGCGCGCTTTATAAGCGGCAGATGAGCCGGCGTCAGCGCCGTGCCGAGCACCGCTACGGCGTTGTCGATGCCTGCTTGGTGCAGCATGATGACGTCCATGTAGCCCTCGGTGATGATGAGGGTTTTTTTGGCGATCGCGCTTTTTTTCGCAAGGTCGAATGCGTAGAAAATTTTAGATTTATCAAACAGCGCGCACTGCGGAGAATTGACGTATTTAGCGGGATTATCGCTTATCGTGCGGCCGCCGAAGCCTACGAGTTTACTTGCATGGTTGTAGATCGGAAAGGTAATGCGCTCGATGAAGCTAGCGTAAAGCCCGCGCTCGTTTTGCTTCACCGCGCCCGCATTTAGCGCGTCTTGCGGCGGAATTTCTTCGTTTTGTAAAACCCTGATCGTCTGCGCGCTAGCTCCAGCGTAGCCAAGGCCGAATTTGCGGATGCTCTGATCGCTTAAGCCACGCTCGTGCAAGTATTTTACGGCGGCGGGGTTTTGATAAAGGCAGCTTTGGTAGTAGGCGTTTAAAATCCCGAGCACCTTCTTCTCTTCGCTGCGCTCCTGGACTTTGGCACCGGTGTATTGCAGCGCGAAATTATACATCCCGGCAAGCTTTTCGACCGCTTCTGGAAAGCTTATCTTTTCGTAATCTTGGATAAATTTAATCGCGTTGCCGCCGGCCTTGCACGAAAAGCAGTGAAAAATTCCAAGCTTGGAGCTCACGCTCATGCTCGGATGCGAATCGTCGTGAAATGGGCAGACGCCTACGAAATTTGCGCCGCTGCGCTTAAGCGGGATATATTTTTCTACGACGTCTACGATATCTACGGTAGCCAGCAGATTTTCTATGCTTTCGTTTTTAATCATAAGCGAAATTATACCCGCACTTTGCTATAATTGCCCTTTATTTTTGCGACGAGGTTTGATTTGGATAATTTTTTCTTAGACGATCGCGACCCGATTTTCGGGCTTATCATGCTGATAAGCATAATCTTGCTAGTGTCGATTCTAAGCTACATCTGGGGAGTTTTTTCTAAAAAAAACGAGAGGCAGAGCTTAGAGAATTTCATCAAAAAATTTGACACCCTAGACGCGCTTAGCACCGAGCACAGACAGCTTTTGGCAAGCCCGCAAATCGACATCCCGACGCTTGGAATTTTGGCTAGCTCTTTCGTAAAAAGCGGCGACTTCGAGCGCGCGATAGAAATTTATCTAATCGCGCTAGGCAAGGCTAGCGGCGGCGTGCAGAGGGAGTTTATCCTTACCAATCTCGGTATCGTATATTTCAAAGCGGGCTTTTTAGGGCGCGCCGAAGAGGTGTTTTTGCAGGCGCTGAAGCTACGCCCCAGAAACAAAGAGGCCCTTACGCACCTTACGGTGATTTATGAGCGGCTGAAACGCTTTAATGAAGCGCTTGAGGTGCTTGACGCGCTGCGCGAACAGGATGCCGAAGTATACGCCCAAAGCCAGTTCGAGCGCGCCCAGATCATCGCAAACGACGCCAATACGCCGTTTAACAAGAAGATTGCTAAAATTTCAAAGCTAAACTTCAAAGGCGCGGGGCGGTTCTGCATGGAGCTTTTTATCAAAAACAAAGAGCCTATGGAGGGCTTTGACCGCTTCCCGCCGATCGAGCAGGCAATCGATCTGATCTATGATTTCCCTGCGGCGGTAAATACGCAGGATGCGGAGTACAATGCGCTTTTTTACGCGCTTGGAAAAAGCGATCAAAAGCCGCAGAGTGCGAGTAAAATTTTTGAGATCAACGCGCTTATGGCTATGAAAGACGCGGGCTTTGAGGACGCGGGGCTTAGCTTTAGCTACACCTGCGCGAAGTGCAAAAGCTCGGTGGGACTTTTTTCGCACCGCTGCCCGGTCTGCTACGAGCTAGGCAGCATGGAGATCAGAGCGCAAATTTCGGAGAAAACCGGTGAAATCGGTCAAACTTTTTAGCGACGGCAGCTGTCTCGGAAACCCTGGAGCGGGCGGCTGGGCTTACATACTGCAATACGGCGACGCGATAAAAAAGGCAAGCGGCGCAGAAGCGATGACGACGAATAATCAAATGGAGCTAACGGCCGCTATAATGGGGCTTAGCGCGCTTAAGCAGCCCTGCCGCGTCGAGCTTTTTACCGACAGCGAATATGTCGTTAAAGCGATAAATTCCTGGCTCGCAAAGTGGGTCGTTACCGATTTTAAGGGCAAGAAAAACGCGGATCTGTGGCGCATATACCTTGCGGCGGCGGCGCCTCACGAGATCAAGGCCTCGTGGGTCAAGGGGCACGCGGGTCATCCGCAAAACGAGGAGTGCGACGCTATGGCTCGCGCGGCGGCGGAAGCGATAAAGGGCTGAAATTCTACGGCGAAGCTCGCGGTTGCGCGGATTTAGCACGGATTTGCCCGCGTTTGCTTTGCACACAGAGCCGCTTCGGCGTAAATTTTATCGCCCGAAGCCGGTTTTAGCGAGTTTAGTTCACGCAATCGGGCTCTTGCATTTGCGACAGGTCTATTTTTGGCAAGGATTGCATTTGTGGCAATCGAGCTTCTGTGTGCTCCAACTTCGATACGCCCTATTCGTTCGCGTTTGCTCGCGCAAGCTCGCACTTATTTGTGCGTGGATTGGGTCTATGAGCGGACGAGCTTTGGCGGAAATTTCGTTAGCAGCGAGCAGGCTTTGGCGCGACTCTATTCGCGACGGTTCTGTTTTTGGCGAGGATTTAGTTTGTGACAAGTGAGCCTTAGCGCGACTTGCGTTAGAATTAGCGGCTACGTTTAAATTTTATTCGTCGCAGATCGACGCTAGCGCGTTTCATTCGGCGTTAATACAAATTTAGCGCGGGCTGTGCTTGCTCGCGTTCGTTTCGCTTGCGTAGGTTTTGTTCGCACCGGATGCCGTTTGTGTGTGAGCCGCCGCGGATTTCGTAAAATTTTATAAAAAAGGGCAAAGATGCAAAATTTAGAAAAATTACAAGAAAAACTGGGCTACAAATTTAAAAATTTAACCCACCTCAAGATCGCTCTTACGCATAAAAGCGCCAAAAACGGACATAACAACGAGAGGCTGGAATTTTTAGGCGATGCGGTGATGGATCTGATCGTGGGCGAGTATCTTTTCAAAAAATTTAGCAGTGACGAGGGCGATCTGAGCAAGCTGCGCGCCGCGCTCGTAAACGAAAGCAGCTTTTCTAAATTTGCAAAATTTTTGGGCATCGGCGAGAACCTGAATATGTCGCTGTCCGAGGAGCGCAACGGCGGACGCGAGAAGCCATCGCTGCTTTCGGACGCGTTTGAGGCGATAATGGGCGCCGTCTATCTTGAGAGCGGACTGCAAAACACCGCCCGCATCGCGACTGCAATCTTAGAAATCCTCTATCCGCGCATCAGCTTTAACGAGCTCGTTAAAGACTACAAAACCGCGCTACAAGAGCTCACGCAGGCAAAATTCGGCGTCACTCCCGAATACGTCCTTTTAGGCTCGAGCGGCCCCGATCACAAAAAAAGCTTCGAAATGGCGGCGCTCGTAGGGGGCAGGCGGCTCTCATCCGCCGTGGGAGCGAGCAAAAAAGAGGCCGAGCAAAAATGCGCGCAAATCGCGCTCGAGCTTTTACAAAACGGCACCTCGCACGGCACTAGCGCAACAAGTGGCGAGCAAACAGCATGCGATAGCGACGCACAAAGCGGCGCAAACCGCACTCAGAACGGCAAAAAAGGCTCACAAGGCGGCAGCGGACGAGCGCGGGGCAGCACAAAGAGCGATCGCGCCGGCGTATCGGGCGGCACGCTGAGTGCTAAAAAAACCAATGAGCGAAACAAAAACGCCGAACAAAGCGGGCGCGATACGAATAAACAAAGCGGCGGCGACCAAGGAGACGCGCTATGAATACCTTCGGCGAGAGATTGCGCCTTAGCACCTTCGGCGAGAGCCACGGCACGGCGATAGGCGGCGTTTTGGACGGCTTTCCGGCGGGCGTGGAGATCGAGATTTCAAAAATACAAAGCGAGCTTGACCGCCGCAAACCGGGCGGCAAATACGCTACGCCGCGCAAAGAAGCCGACGAGATCGAAATTTTAAGCGGGATTTTTGACGGTCGCAGCACCGGCGCGCCGATCGGATTTATCATCCGCAACGCAAACCAGCACTCGAAGGACTACGAAAATCTCAAGGATATTTTCCGCCCCGCTCACGCCGATTTTACATATTTTGCCAAATACGGACTGCGCGATTACCGAGGCGGCGGACGGGCAAGTGCGCGCGAAACCGCCGTGCGCGTGGCTGTAGGGGCGTTCGCGCAAATCCTGCTAAATCACTTTAAAATTTCCGTAAAAAGCGGAATTTGCGGCGTGGGCGAAATTTACGCCAAAGATTTAAATTTTGATTTTGCGCAAAATAGCGAAATTTTCGCGCTCGATCCCGCTGCGGAGAGCGCGCAGAAGGAGCTAATCCTAAGCGTCAAAAATGCGGGCGATAGCATCGGCGGCTGCGTGCTGACGCACGTTACCGGCGTGCCTGCGGGGCTCGGCGAGCCGCTGTATGGTAAGCTAGATGCGGCGCTTGCGGGCGCGATGATGGGCATAAACGGCGTAAAGGCCGTGCAGATCGGCGCCGGAGTGAAGGCAAGCACGCTAAAAGGCAGCGAGAACAACGATTTCATGGGCGCTAGCAAAAATTTGATCCGCACCAACGGCGGTAAGATCGGCGCAAATTTCGCAAGCAACAACGCAGGCGGGATCTTAGGCGGCATAAGTAGCGGCGCACCTATCGAGATCACGACTCATTTTAAGCCCACTCCGAGCATTTTCATGGCGCAGCACAGCGTGGACGTGCGCGGCGCAGACGCGGTCTGCGAGCTGCGCGGGCGACACGATCCGTGTATCGCCGTGCGCGGCAGCGTCGTAGCCACCGCGATGGCGCGGCTGGCGATCGCCGATGCGCTACTGCTAAACGCGAGCGCGACGCTGGGGAATTTAAAGCGAATTTACGGCGAGGATTAAATTTAGACGAGCGCCCTTAAATTTTGCGAAATTTCATGAAATTTCAAGTGCCGAGCGATGAAATCCCCGCGAGCGGGGCTGGCAAATTTTAAATTTACGCGGTAGGGCTATCGCGACAAGGAGGGCAAAATGAGACTTGAGCGTATCGGTGAGGACTCGGCGCTGATCGCGCGCATAGAGGCGATCAACGTCGCAGCGTTCCCCGAAATCGAGCGCATCAGCATAAAAAATTTCTTAAAAATGTCGCGCAAAGGACAGCTTGAAATCGCGGCGATATTCGAGAATTTTACTGCTCTGGTCACTGGCGGCGCGTCTGATAAGCATTACGCGGCGACAGGCGAAAATTTATGCGCGCCAAAACAAGATTTTTGCGCGGCAAAGCGGGATTGCGGCGAAGCGAGCCAAGATCGCGATGCTGCGAGTAAAAATTTCGATGCGAGCGACTGCGGCGCGGTAGAATTAGCCTCTTTAAGTTCCGAAAATCGCGGCGCGGCGGATAAAAAATCTAATGCGACGTGTGAAAAATCCAGCTCGGAAAGTAAAAATCGCGGCGCGACGAGCGAAAATTACGGCTCTGCGGGTAATTGCGCCACGGCGGCGCAAAATTTAAGCGGCGAGGAGCTGGTGGGATTTTGCGTCTATAGGACCGAGCAAACCTACAAGCGCGCGGTTTTGCACCACAAACAACCGCCGCCTTGCCTAAATGCGGATAAAATTTTAAGATCCAAAGCCCATAGCGGCGCGGAATTCGCTTGCGATGCGGGATCTTTCGGTACTGCGAGCGACGAAATTTCAAACTACGTTACGAGCAATGAAATTTCAGATTTAAGCGCTAGCGACGGGGTTTTGGGCGCGGGCGCGGATCAATGGCTAGCGAGCGAAAATATAAAACGTGCGGACGACGATTTAAAGCAGGCGAGTGCGGGAGAAATACTATGCCGCGGTGTCGCGACAGATAAAATTTCAAATGTGAGCGTGCACGGCGAAATTTCACCGAGCGCTACGGAGAGAGAAATTTCATCCTATGCCGCAAAGGGAAAGATTTTGTGCTACGATGAGAGCGGGATTTCGCGTCGCGATGCGAGTGAAATTTCAAGCGGCGGAGAGAGCGAGATTTTTTACGTGGCCTACCTCGGCATCGATGCGAAATTTCGTGGGCTGGGGATCGGATCAAGGCTACTCGCGCTCATCGTCACGCAAAATCCGCGCGCGCAAATCGTCCTTGACGTCGAGCCGCCGCACGAGGACGCGCCCAATCTCGCGCAGCGCCTGCGCCGCATAGAATTCTACGGCAGGCACGGCTTTCGGCGCTGCGGTAAGTTTTTCAACTATGCAGGTCTAAGCTTCGAGATCCTTGCCAAGCCGCCGCTAAGCGCGCCGCAGCAGGGATTTGGCGTAGCGAGCTTCGTGAAATTTATCGGCGCGGGCAATAAATTTAGATTTAAAATCACCGACGCGCCGCTATATAAAAACTGATGCAAAAGCCCGAATTCAGCCTCATCTGCGACGATACGTTTTATAGAATTTTCTCCGCCTCTATCCTTGCGTTTTTTTGCATTTTTATCTCTTTGGACATCGGCGGATCGGGGGAGCTATTTTACACGGACAGCCCGCTACGCTCGCAGCGAGCCAAGCCCAGCCTGACGATCGTTTTTTTGTTTTTGGCGTTACTTTATCTGCGAAGCGGTAGCAAAGAGACGGCGCGCGTGGAATTTGACGAGCTTAAAATATCCTTTCGCAGAGGGCTAGACAAATACGATCTTATGCTTGGATGCGTCGATCTGATAGAGCCGTCGTTTGGCTTCGTGCGGACGTTTCGCGTGCCGTTTATAAGCTACGAGCGGTTTTTGAAACTGCAAGAAATTTTAAAATTCTTGCTTCTTTTTGCATACGCCGCGGGCGTGTTTTTGACGATCAAATTCGGCTTTGCCGAGGCTGCGATCTATGCAGCGGCGGGCATTTTTGCGATTTTGATCGCTTCAAAGCTCGTCGTCGCGCGAAGACTAGACGGACGAGCGGGGCTACGACTGCGCGATTGCTTACTACTGCGCGGGAGGGACGATACGGGCGCGGCGGTATTTTTTTGCATCCGTCCTAGCCGCGCCGAGCGCGAAGCTTTACGTATATATTTTTTGAAAAATTTCAGCTACGACATTAAGGCGTAAAATTTTTCGGTTTTCAGCGTAAAATTTAGACCCGCTAGATGTCCGGATAAAGCTAAACGTAAACGAAGCGCAAAGGCGGATGCCGCGCGAGTATTTCGCGGCGAGATTGGGGCTTGATTTCGAGCAAAATTCTGCCCGCGGCAATCGCAGATGAGATCACTCGGCACCCGAAGTAATCCTCGAAGTAGTCGCAGACAAGCTCGCTCTGTGTGTCTGAAAAGCCCCATAATTAGTTGCAAAGATTCACATTGTCCGTCCGCTTAACGAGGATGATCGCCGCTCGTCGCAACTCGCCTCGCCGCAAGCGCCTCGGCAAATACCCCGCATCTTTAAACGCACCGAAAGCTAGACGACGATAAAATACGAAAATCATACCGAAAAGGAATTTTATGCGAGACTATGACAAAGAGCCGATCAAAATCATAGATAGGGCGGTTTATTTCCAAGCAAATAGCCTATTTATCGCCTTAATATCTTTTTATGCTCTGTATATATCCGACACTACAGCCATCAATCTCTTAAAATTTAACAGCAAAGATTCGCTCCTGCTCCTTATAGCCACAGTTTTATTTATCGCACAAATACAATGGTATGTAAAGTGCAGGCGTAAAATTTCATATTTTGAGTTTTTTA
>NZ_CALIIS010000246.1 GCF_938017705.1 uncultured Campylobacter sp. | reverse complement strand
GAGCATCTCACTTTTAATGAGGGGGTCGTTGGTTCGAATCCAACGCAGGACACCACTTTTATCACTAATCAAATCGGCAAATTCTATGATTGATCGTTTATATCTAAAAAACCAAAAATAAGTAAGGATATAAAATGAAATTTTTTCTCATCATAATTAGTATATTTATTTATATTTATATTGTTCTTTCGGTGCTAAGTTTTTCACCTTGTGATATTAACGATATGTTGAGGCAAAACTAAAATCGTATGGAGCAAAAATGCAGATTAAAATTGATACGGCGGGCTAATAATGGCAACAGCGGGGCATATAGGCGACTTTTCTATTATTATGAATTTTATTTTTTAGATAGATATTGTATAGATCAAAAGGCGCAGCAAGAATTAGACAAAGAGGAGCTAAATTTTATTAAAAAATTTCATTCTGGAAATTTAGATCTATGCACAAATAACGACTTTATAGTTGGTTTATTAAAAAAGTGCGTTTTGAGGGAGGGAAATTTCACATTGTGTACCGAGCGGATCGGAAAGGAAAAAGAGATTAACATGGATGAAGTCATACATCTATATTACGCGGATAGAAAACCGAAAGAATAAGAGATTTCATGAAAAATAAAATTTACTTTATTGCCGCCGCTATAATATTATTTGCGTGGATATTTTATCTATATAAAGAGCAAAGCGCCTCTTGCGATATAAAAGATCTTTTTATGGGCGATACCGAAATAACAAAAGAGTGCAGGATTGTCATAATAAGGCAATTTGAAAAGAATGGTAACCCGCGCGCATATAAAAGGCTGAGTTTGGTTTATGGAAAAATTTTAAGCGAAAGACCGACAGAAGAGGTTTTAGATGAGCTAGATCAAGAAGAGATAGAATTTTTAAAAAAATTATATCCCGATTCAAAAATTTTATCTAAAGAGTTACCGAGCAGAAAATAATCAATTTTTATAAATATAAATTTGTCATAAAGATGGCTAAATGTTTAATAAAGAATGAAAAAAGGACGGTGATTAATGGAGTTAGAACTTTTATGCCAGAATTCAACGAATTCTGATAAATTCAGCATCAATTCGTTTGTCGGGAAATTTATATATCAAAGAACCTGGTCGGATTGCGACTATTGGGAGTTAGATAAAACTTTAATGCAGATTTTGAGCTTTTATCATAAAAAAACGCTTCCAAGAGAAATTTTCATCGCAATACTAGCGATATTTAATGATGTTATCGGCGTGGAGGACAAATCGGAAATTTATGTAAGTAATATGTTGTGTGCGAAAAACAGCGACGGCGTAGTGCCTAGCATATATGATAGATTTGAAAGATTAAAGGTTCTGTGCAACAGCATCGTATTCAAAGAAAAGCTTAGCAATAGCGGTTTTTGGTATGCTCCAAAGGATTGATGCAATGAATCTTGTAAATTTTTATAGAAATACCGCATTTGATGATAGATATGATGCAAATTCCTTTATAGGTATGATTTTGGATAATAATCTATGGTCCGATGATGAATATTGGAAATTAGAAACCGATTTAAAAAAGATTTTGCGGCATTATAAAAACAAAGAGTTGGACCCAGAAATAATGCAAGGCATTATTTCTATCTCTAATGATATATTTCTAAACGGAAGTTGGCGCGACGTAGATATAGACGCAAAAAGCGAATGTTTTAAAACGTATAAATATCAAGAAGATACAAAGCCGAATATTTTCGATAGATTTCGCCGTATAAAAAGCCTATTATTGGCGGTTGCATCGGGAGATGAAAATTTTTATAAAATCAAATTTTTCTATGAAAATTGTACGCTGGAGTCTTGTGCTAAAAATAGCAAAGACGGTGCGGTAGTTAAAATTCCATTAAAAGGAAATGCGGTTTTAAATGAATAAAAAGACGATTTTAACTATTTTATCGGGAATAGTCGAAGATGGCGATTATATCTCTTTATGGGAGATCGTTTGGGAATTAAATTCTATTAACGTTGCCAATTCGCTTAAAGTGGCGAAAGAAATTTTATTGTTTTTATACGAGCAAGGTTATATAAGATTGTTTAGTTCAAACTGGGGTTATGATACAGAAATGAAAGAGATATGTGATAAGTCTAAAATTTTAAATATTTTAAGAGATTATAAAAATTATGAGCCAGTCGATATAAATAGCACATATTTTTGTGTAACAGAAACAGAGCGGGGAAGAGCTTATTACGCGAAACAATGCTAAAATACGAAAACAATAGTTTGGACGGTATAAAATGAGAATAAAAGCGCTCGATCTAAATTTAAGCCCGTATGTCTATTTCTTTAGCGAAGCGGAAGATTTTAGGTTTAAGATTTTTAAAGATTTTCAATCCGCAAGCGGGAAAAGACCACTGGATTTTTATGAGCTTGAGGCGTTTAGCCTAATGAAAAGCACCGAAGTCTATGAGACCGATTCTATCGCTAGCACATTAATTCATAATTTTAGTTTATGCGATGAGAATGTAAAAGATATTTTAATAATGCTATTTGGGCAGTTTTATCTAAATAATTTCATAGATACCGACATAAAATATAAAAATAGCGCTAATATAAATTCAAATATGAAAAAATTTGAAGAATGGAAAATTTTAAGAGAAAATTTCTTTTATAATTTAGATAAATTTATAGCCCGCTCATACGAACCTCTAAAAAATTATACTTACGCAGACTGCGCCTTTTGGGAGGAGCCGAATCGGTGGTGCCATCATAATATGTATATGTTTATCACAGAATGCGGCAAAAGATATTATAATGAAATTTTAATTCCGAGCCTCTGCAACAAATACGAACACATAGAGGTCGATATCGATGAAGAAGGAAATGTAACTAAGTGGTACGGAATATAAAAGTAATAAAATTTAGGAGAATAAAATGGCGAGAGGAAGAAAAGCGCTTTTGCAATCACTTTTTGCTTTAGCGTCAATTGAATTTCAAACAAAGTATATTGATAATGCCGATGCAGATGCCGATGTATATACATCGCCGGAAGAATTGCTAGAGGACCTAAGTAGTGCCTGCATAGAGGCGCAATCATTTAAGGAAGAATTTACGCAAGATGAATTAGAACGATGTGAAGCAATGAGAGATAAGATAAAAAGTCTTCCCAATGAAGATATATATAAAACGCCTCTTTGGGAAAAACTACGTGAAGAAGCGAAAGATTTTTTAAATTTCATGGGTTATAATGTAAGCGATATCGACGATAGTATTTTCAAGCAATTTTAATTTTAGCCTTATGAATTTGTAGTATTAAATTTACATACAATTATAGGGTAAAAGTAACGATATTTTAAAAACGCTTTCGGTGTTAAAATTTATGAAATATCACGCCGCGCCGTAAAGTGGTCAGAAATTTCTTTGAGACAGGATTAAAGAGTAGGGAAAAAATGACGGAAGTAGTGATTGATTTTGATGAGCTGCAAAAAGACAGAAGATATATTGATGAGTGGCATGATTATTGCCCCAAAGAAATAGAGCATAAGTTATACTCCTATCTATCTGAAAAGTTAGCCTTGCCGCTGCGTATCGGCCCTGATGCATTCGCGGACTTCTTTTGGTTTCTACGATTTAAAGAATGGAAAGACTACAGCGAGGAAGAATGGGAACAATATGAAGATAAGGACGAATGGGAAAGCTATAGCGAATACATCGAAGAAAAAGAAGAAAACTCGAGATATGGGTTAAAAAATAAGCAAGGTGTTCGAGACGATTTAAAGCTAATTTTCTTACATTTTGATGCATTTAAGAAAAAATACGGTGATTTGGCTGAGCAGTTACTAGACGTGATACAATGTACGCTCTCGGAGACCGCCAAATACCCAGATCGCGATGACTTGCTTGATATTCAAATAGAAATTCGAAGCTAGAAGATTATGAAGCGGCTACGAGAAATAAATTTAAGGAAAGTGGCGAATGAGATACAGCGATCCGATATTTTTAAATTTATTCCGTAATTACGAAGATGAATTTACCGGAGTCGGTCGGCGCGACTTTGTAATTTATTTGGAAGAGCTGGTTAAAGCCGGCGAATATGGTATAGCACTGGAAGATTTTTTAGTTCAAATGTATGAATATGATATAAAAATTTCTTCTAACGACTTAACGATTATAAAAAATTTATGCGAAGGCGTGAATATAGGTAGTGATTCATGGCCGGTTCTAAACATTAGAGCGGCGGGCGATTAAAAATATACTTGAAAGGGGTCCATTGTGATAGAGGAATATATAAAAATAATAGAGGATTTTTTGCAAAACAGAATCGACGTATTTGAATTTGAAAAGATATATTGGGATAAATTTATGAATGATAAAAATTTTCCCGATGAATATTATGAGCCGCTTAATAGACTTCTTACTGACATTGATGAATTCGAACCAGATGAAGAGTTGAGGGGTGATGATACGGTAGGCGATTCATTAAGTGAAGAGGATCTAAGGGAGTGCGCGAAAAAGGCTTTAAAACAAATTACGCTTTTAAAATAGTAGTTTTATAAAATGATAATTTCTGCGAGAATTTTAAAAATATATTACGATATAATGCGGGCAAACTCACATTCCAATAAAAGGAAACCCAAATGCAAATTGATGGAAAACATATATTTCGCAAAGGCGTGCTTCTGTACAAACTATGCGTAATGGCTTCTTTAGAATATCAAGATAAATATCTTGTGCACGCTACAGATGA
>NZ_CALIIS010000245.1 GCF_938017705.1 uncultured Campylobacter sp. | reverse complement strand
GGCAGCTACTAGCATGGTAGCAGCAGGCTTCGTAGCGGGTCTGGCGGCTCTTATTATAGTTTATATCGTCATCAAAAAATTCTCGCTTAAAATCGCTATCAAGCCATTTTTCATTGCTACATCGGTCATCATATTTTATATGTCCGTCGTATTTGTGGGTAAGGGCGTGATGGAGCTAGTCGAGGGCAAGGTATTCGTGCCTACGGTGATAGACGGGCTTCCTACGATTACGTGGATCGGATTTTATCCTTATGTCCAGAGCCTAGTGCCGCAAGCGGTGATGATCGTGCTTCTAATCGCAGGAATTTTAATCTTAAAAAACAAGCAAAAAAACAAATCTTAATAAGGAGAGAAAAGATGAAAAAGATTTTTTCAGGTATGTTGGCGCTAAGCTTAGCCTCTGTTATAGCAATGGCAGGAGAGCATCCGATCGGCGAGCCGATTGAGCAAAATGGAATGGAGATCGCTGCTGTGTATCTTCAGCCTATCGATATGGAGCCTAAAGGCATCGATCTAGCTCCTAGCAAGGCGGACATCCACCTTGAGGCGGATATCCACGCTATCAAAGGCAACGCAAACGGATTTGGCGAGGGCGAGTGGATCCCTTACCTAAAGATCGCTTACGTGCTTAAAAACCTAGACACAGGTAAGATTCAAAAGGGAAATTTCATGCCGATGGTAGCTAGCGACGGTCCTCACTACGGTGCTAATATCAAGATGGTAAACGGTGTAGGCAACTACGAGCTAACCTATAACATCGAAAATCCAAGCGCCAACGGATTTGGCCGCCACGCAGACAAAGCGACCGGCGTAGGCAAATGGTGGGAGCCGTTCTCGGTTAAATACACCTTCCAATACACAGGCGCTCCTAAAGAGTAATCATAGATGGCTCCGCCGAGTTTGTTTTCGGCAGAGCCCTAGCGGTATTGGGTTTTAGCCGCATGCTTTAAATTTAAGGCGGTTACTTTAGCCCATTTAAAATTTAATCGCTACGCCGTAGCCAAAGCGCATCGTTTTTGCTTTAATGCGTTTAAGCTTACGAATCTTTTAGCTGCGGCAAAATTTTAAAATTTAGCGCACCGCAAGGACGAGATAAAACCAAAGCAATAGCGAGTCGAATTTCTCTTTGCGGGCGGCTCTATTGCTGCGAACTTTTTGCGGGCTGATTTGAAATTTTAAAATTTACAAAATGGCGTAGGTTTTAAAATTTTAAAATTTAAGCAATTATAGGCGATTTACGCGCATTAGGCTCGATGAGGATTTTTAATGACGATATTTTTTTATCACGTTAGCTTGGCTCTGTTTCCGCTCGCGTTTTTAAGCGCATATCTGGGCGGTAGGCGCTTTATCAGCGCATCGTTTTTGCCTGCGCTTTTTGGAGCTGCGTTTGGGGCGCTGTGCTTTAGCGCATTTGCGCGCTCGGCAAACGCCGATACGGGCAAGATCGTATTTGATGCGCTCGCACTTTTAGCGCTGCTCGCGCTACTGCTTGCGTTTAAGTTTAAGCGATTCTATCTTACCGCTATAGTTATTTTTGCTCTTGGTTGCGCGTATGGATTTGAATACCGCTTCATAGGGATGAATTTTAAAATTTTCTCCGGCGAGCTGCTGGATAGCTTCAGCCTAACCAACCTCTTTATGGCGGTTTTAGGTGTGCTGGCGCTCATTTTATTCTATTTCATTTACCGCGCGGTTTTGGCTCGCACCGGCAGAGGCGCGAGGCTGGCGTCGTTTGCTCTTGCATGGGCGTTTGCCTTTATTGCTGAAATCGGCTTTTTAGGTCTTGATCTGCGCCAGGCGGACGCACCCAAAGCGCTAGCTGCGAAGGGTTTTGAAGGGCTTTCAAACGCGATCGGCTCGTCCGAGTTTCTAAGCGTCATCGCTAAAATCATCCACTACAATAACTCCTATCTGACGCTAGCTCTTTGCCTTATAGCCGCGCTAATTGCGCTACTTACGGTATTTCGTGCGCCAAGGCGTGTACCTCGCGAAGCGGACATTATAAAATTTAGAGAGGTTAAAGCGGGCAGATTTGCCATTTTTAGAGATTTTAGCCTGATCTTGTCGCTTGGGGTTTTAATCAGCTTTTTGGGGCTTTATTATATCTTGGTCGCTTCAAAACCGCCTACGATCGATGAGCCTAAGATCATCGAGCCGCAAGGCGCGGAATTTGTGATCGATGCAAACATCGTAAAGGACGGCAAGCTGCACCGCTTTGCCTACGTCACCGATGACGGGCATAAGGTCAGGTTTTTTCTACTAAACCGCTTCACGGATAAATTTGCCCCGGTCGCGGTTTTTGATGCGTGCTCGATCTGCGGCGATATGGGCTATATCAAAAAAGGCGACGAGCTCATCTGCATCGCTTGCAACGTGCGTATCTTTTTACCGAGCGTCGGCAAATTGGGCGGTTGCAATCCGATCCCGCTAGATTATAAGCTAGAGGGGCAAAATATCGTCATCGCACTTAAGACGATCGAGGACGGCGCGTCCTATTTCTCGGAGATTGTGGATAAAAAGGTAATCGATCCGGTCAGTAGAAAAGAAATTTTAAACACCTCTAAATTTAGCTATCTTTACTACGGACGCACCTACTTTTTCGAAAGCGAAGCGAATGCAAACGCCTTCACCGCGCATCCTGAGCGCTATGTAGATGAAAACGGCACGCTAAAGGAGCTTAAATAATGTTTTTACGCATCATCAAATCCTCCATTTTAAACTCCAGGGATAGCAAAATTTTAGCGTTTTTGACCATATTTTTATCGGTCTCGCTGATCGCTTGCATGCTAAATATCACGCTAAAAATCGGCGATCAGGTCGCTAAGGAGCTACGTAGCTACGGATCTAATATCGTCGTGCTACCGCGCTCGCAAAGCCTAAGTATCGAGATCGGTGGGCGCGAATACTCGCCGCTTAAGAATGACGATTTCTTAAAAGAGAGCGAGCTGCATAAGATCAAAGAAATTTTTTGGCGCAACAATATCACCGCCTTTGCGCCCTTTTTAACTACCCGCGCGGGAGATTACGACGTCGTGGGGACATACTTCGAAAAGGACGTAGGAGTTAGCGACGAGCCTGATTTCAGATCGGGCGTGCGCTCGCTCTATCCGTTTTGGAGCGTAGAGGGACAGTGGGTAAAAGACGGTGCCGATGACGAGGTGCTTGCAGGAGACGAGCTTGGGCTAAAGATCGGCGATACGGTTAAGCTTGGAGATTATGAGGTTAAGGTTGTTGGGATTTTGCACGGCGCGGAGGATGAAGCCAAAAAGCTGATCGCAAATTTATCTCTGGTACAAAAGCTAATGCACAAAGAGGGTCTCATCGCCAAGGCAGAAGTTAGCGCCATGACGATCCCCGAAGACGATCTGTCCGTAAAGGCAAGAAGGAGTCTCGATAATCTAGACGCCACAGAATACGACACCTGGTACTGCTCAGCATACGTTAGCTCCATCGCATATCAGATCACCGAGGAGTATCCAAACGCAAGCGCCAAGGCGGTGCTTAGCGTCAGCGAAGCTCAAAGCGGCATCACGAAGAAGATTCAAAATTTAATGGGCGTCGTAAGCATTCTGTCGCTGCTAATTTCAAGCATCTGCATCACGAGCCTGCTAAGCAGCGAAATTTACAAACGTAAAAAGGAGATCGGCTTGCTTAAGGCGCTGGGAGCGAGCAACTTTATGATCTATATCCAGTTCGCCGCCGAAATTTTCGTCATCTGCATAGCAAGCTCACTCGTGGGCGCAGTCGTAGGCTACGCGCTTAGCTGGGCGATCGCGTATCAAATTTTTGGCTCCTTTATCGGCGTCTCGCTTATGGTTTTTCCGCTTAGCATCGTTTTTGGACTTCTTATTTGCATTATTGGCTCGATTTTGCCGCTACGCGGAGTGATCAAGCTACTGCCTGCGGAGGTGCTTTATGGTAGGAAATAACGGAGCGTTTTTTAGAGGCGCGATCTTTAAAAGTATCATCAACAGCGGCATTCGCAGCTTCGTGATTTTCGTCGCGATCATGCTGGGCAGCGCAGTTTGCGCGGCGTTCGTAAATATCTACGCCGACATCGATAAAAAGGTCGCCAGCGAGCTAAACAGCTACGGCGCAAATTTGATCGTAAGCCCTGCAAATTTAGAAAATTCCCATATGGACGAAGCGGCGCTCGATGCGAAGTTCGCTAAAATCTCCGCACTGAAAAGCGCGAATAAATACCTTTTCGGCAGCGCAAATTTAGGCGTAAACTCAGGCATCATCATGGGGGTAAATTTCTCCTCTCTGCGCGATACGATGCCGTTTTTGGATCTTAAAGAGGGCTCGTTTATCGGCGTGGATTTCGACGATAAAAACGCGCTCATCGGGCAGGATCTCGCCAAACTTTTGGGCGCGAAGCTCGGCGATAGTATCGAGATCACGCCGATCGGCTCAAATGAAACGAGCAAGGTTAAGATAAAAGGCATCGTCTATGACGGACAGAAAGAGGACGGCATGCTGCTAATCTCGCTGCCGCTGGCGCAAAAAATTTTAAATCAGCCTGCGCAGGTAAATTACGCCGAAGCGATCGTAAGCGGCGATTTTAAGCAGCTTAGCGAAATTTCAAAAAGTCTAAGCGATGCGCAGATGAGCTTCGCGCCGATCGGCAAGGTATCCAAGACCCAGGGCATCATCTTAAACAAAATCAAGCTCTTGATGCTTCTTATCGGCATTACGATCCTTCTGATCACCTCGGTCTGCATCAACACGAGCCTTAGCTCGATCCTGCTTTCGCGCATCAAAGAGTTCGCGCTCATCCGCGCAATCGGCGCGAGCAAACAAAATTTGCTCCACCTGATCCTGAGCGAAATTTTAACCGTCTGCGTCGCAGGCTCGCTAGTGGGGGTATTCGTGGGATACCTGCTCGCGATCTTGCTGGGGCATCTGATATTTTCAAGCAGCGTGGATTTTAGGCTAATCAGCCTCTTTGCGGCGGTCGTGCTGAGCCTGATTTTTGCGCTCGCGGCAAGCTACTATCCGATCAAAAAGGCGCTGAATCCGAATTTAGCGAATCTATTAAGGGAATGACATGGAAATTTTAAAATTTGAAGGCATCTGCAAATACTTCGGCGAGGTCAAGGCGCTCGATAATATCAGCTTCGACGTTTTAAGCGGCGAGTGGGTCAGCATAATGGGTCCAAGCGGCAGCGGCAAGAGCACGCTCGTAAATATCCTAAGCCTGATGGACACCCCCACTGCGGGCAGATACATCCTAGGCGGAGCCGACGCGAGCGTGCTAAACGACGAGCAAATTTTAGAATTTCGCCGCAAAAAGATCGGTCTCGTGTTTCAGCAGTTTCACCTAATTCCTTACCTAACGGCCGTCGAAAACGTCATGCTAAATCAATACTACCACAGCTGCGTGGACGAGGACAGCGCCAAAGCAGCGCTTGAGAAAGTAGGGCTCGGGCACCGCATCACGCACCGCCCTAGCGAACTTAGCGGCGGCGAGCAGCAGCGTGTATGCATCGCGCGTGCACTCATCAATGATCCCGACATTATCATCGCGGATGAACCTACGGGCAACCTCGACGAGGCCAACGAGCGCGTGGTTTTGCAGCTCTTTCAGACGCTTCGCAGCGAGGGCAAGACGCTGCTTTTGGTTACGCACAACGAAGAGCTCGGTAAATTTGCCGACAAAGTGGTGCGCCTAAGACACGGCAAGCTCGATCGAATAGAGCTTTTGGATCAAAGCACGATGAAACATCATCTAGGCTCTCAGGGTGAAAATTCAGATCGCGATTTAAGCCAAAGCGCTTCACAAAGCTCTAACGCCGAAAATTTAAAAGCGAAGAACGGCGATAAAAATTCGAGCACGAGTGAGAAAAATTCCGCTTCGCAAAATTTAGGTGGCGAAGATCAGAGTGCCGAAAATTCTAACGGCGAAAATCAAGGTGCCAAAAATTCTAGCGCGCAAAATGATGGTGCGTAAAATTTAGCTCGCATGATAAAAAATAAAGCTACGTTAAAATTTAAAAATTTCACCGCCTACACCGCGCGCTCTTTTTGGATCCGCACAAAGCTCGCGCGAGCAGGTACGGCTTTTTTCTACTCACGTCCCGCCGAAGTTGTTTGCCTTGAAAGATCAAGCGCCGATGCAAAGTCTAGCGGAGTGGAGAAAAATTTAAAAAGTCTAAATTTGAAAAGTCTAAATTTTAAAAACCGAAACGCTATGGGCACAGATTCCGACGCGGATCGCAACATACGCCTAGGCGCGGATCGCGATATAAATTTCCGTCCAGATCGCGCCGTAAATTTTAAAATTTCAAACGCAAATTTAAAGGCCGATTTAGCGCGCCCGAAGGCGGGTTTTAGATGATAAAATTTTTAAATTTAAAAGTTGCTGCCGCCGTGTTCGCGCTACTGCTCGCAGGCTGCGACGGA
>NZ_CALIIS010000244.1 GCF_938017705.1 uncultured Campylobacter sp. | reverse complement strand
CTGCGAAAAATGCGCCAACTATTCTTCGCTTAACGCCCGCAGCTGCCCTAGCATATTTTCTCGTAGATCCATAGCTTTCCTTTAAATTTGATCGTAAATTTAATTGCGCGCGAGATTACGATTTGATAACGGCGCGCCGAAATTTAGCCGCACAGGACTTTTATTTAAACAGATCGCGATGCAGCTCAAACTAATCGCCAGATAGATCGCGTTTAAATCGCTCGCCGCACCCGCTCAAAACCTTTTGCTTAAAAACACGCCTGCTAAATCGCGCCGTATGCCGCCAAGCAGAGCAAGCCGTGCCGTCAAAGCCGCTTAAATAAAGCTCGGCGCGTCGTTTGAAAATAAAATCAGATCGCCGCTGTGCGTATTTTCGCTCAAAACCCGCTGCAAATCGCGCTTGTCTTTCAAAACGATAGTCTTTGCTGGATCGATCCTGCTTTGCAGCACCTCGGAATTTAGCTCGCCCGTGATGATCGCGAGATCAAAAATTTCATCGATCTTAGCAGCCAGCGTCTCGTTGTCCCCGCGCGTGCTCTCGACGATGCCCGGCGTGATGATGACCTTGCGCCCGCCGTAGCTTCGCATCAGCTCGTAGCTTTGCAGCATGCCGCTTAGATTGCCGTTAAAACTATCGTCGATGATGATTTTGCCGCCCGCATCGAGCCGCGCGAGGCGGTGTTCGACGGCGCCGACGTGCGCGACGCGGCTTTTGATTTTATCTGCGCTAAGCCCTAAAAATCGCGCGATCTTTATGCACGCGGCGAGATTTGCGGCGTTAAATTTACCCAAAATCGGCGCGAAAAACTCATATCTCTTTCCTTGTTCGCTACGCCCGTTTAAAATTTTACGCTCACTCAAAGCTTCTTGCGTGTCCCGCTCTTTGTCGCTGCAAATTTTATCGTCGCTAGCGGCGCGGGCGGCTTGTTCGTAAAATTCTTGCTCGCTCCGTTCGGTGCGGGACATGGAATTTGCATCGTCAAAATCGGCGCCGTAATTTTTAGAATTTTTGTCTTTTTCCGCACATGCCGCACTGCCTGCATCTAAGCTTAAATCGCCCTGCCCTTCGCCACCTGCGGCGGATGTGTCTGCACGCAGCGTAGAATTCTCGCCGCTAGCACCGCTTTCATCATCGCTCAAGCTAAGGCTAAATTTTATTCCGTCCAGATCCGCGCCGCAAATTTCCAGCCCCTCGTCGTAGATCGTGATGCGCTCGCTCGGGCTTTTTTGCGTGCAGCTGTGTAAAAACGCATGCTTTAGCCGCGCGCTTGTTAGCGCTTCGAGCTTGGTTTTACGGATGTTTTCGATGCTTTTGAAATACTCGATGTGTTGCGCGCCGATCTCGCCCACGACGACGATCTGCGGCGCCAAAAACTCGGTGATCTCGGCGATGTCGCCGCTTAGCCTGGCGCCCGCCTCGGCGATGTAGATCTGCGTATCTGCGGGTAGCGCCTCGTTTATGTCGCGCACGAGCCCCGCTAGCGTGTTTACCGAGCGCGGCGTCTTGTAGCAGCGAAAGTCATTTTTTAAAATTTGATACAAGAAGTTTTTAATGCTCGTCTTGCCGTAGCTCGCGGTGATCTGAATGATCGTAAGCGAGGGCATCTGGGCTAGTTTTTTGCGTGCGGCGGCCTTAAATTTCGTAGCCTGCGCTCGCTCGTAAGCAAAACTCGCCGCAAGGCCCGCGCCAAGCGGTAAAAAGATCGGCAAAATCGGACCCCCCGCGGCATAAAACGCGGCATTAAAGCTAAACACACAAACCGCCAAAATCGCGAAAAATCGCTTCACGCGCGGCGTAAAGACGAGCTTTTTATCAAGCCCTCTTTGCCAAAAATAAAGCGCTAGCGCATAGACCGCGACGATTAGAATTTTGGCGGCGTGCAGGGCGCGCAGGGACGCGGCGCCGAATTTAGCCGCGCAGAGGCTCGCCGCGATCTCGCAGCCAAAATACGCCGCTAGTGGCAAAATCAAAAAATAGAGGTGCCACGCGGGTTTGGTGAAGTGAAAGATGATGCGCGCAGGCTTATACGAAAACCACTGCAGGCAGGTGATCAGATAAAAGCCGAGCATCAGGATGAATGCCGCGTGCGCGATCAAAAATATTATATTCATCTTTTAAAATTCCTTTTTATAAATTTACGCGCCCGCCTTGCGAGCCTGTGCGGGCAAAAACGCGGCGAGCTCGGGCTAACCGGCATTCGGCTTCATTTGTAAATTTTACGAATTCTCGCTTAGCAAATTCTAGTTTTACAAAATTCGCGTGCTCGCAAATTCACGCTCTCATGTTGGCCGCACGAGCCGTGCTAGATAAATTTACTGCTGCCGCGCGCCGTCTGCGTTTTCGATACCGCTCCGCGTTCATCTCTCCGCGACCTGAAATTTTCGCACGATGCGTATCTTGCGACATCGCGCCCTATCTCGCGCGATGATTTGCATTATTTGCGGTACATAGGCCTTCTGTCGCGGCGAATACATGACGCGGTTATGGACTAAATTTAATCGTCCGCTTTGCGATACACACGCGCGGTTTCGCCGCATCATATACGGCTGCCGTAATTGCGGGCGCAGAGCGGAAACGACCCGCCACGGCGTAAAATTTTAAAATTTAACGAGGCGCGCCGCAATTTGAGCTTTGCGTTTTATACTACGCGCCCAAAGAGCGTATTTTACGCCGCTAAATTTTAAATATATGTCGCATACGCACGCGGCTTTATAATTTAAATTTACGCTTTGGCTTGCGATCTTTGACGCAAACAGATTGCAAAATTTTATAACGCGGGGTGAGCCGTATTAAAGCGCCGCATTTTAAAATGCACTCGCTGCCACCTCGCTTTTCGCACGATCTGTTTTTATATCTAAAGCGCGATTTTAGCGGTGCGCCGCTAAAATCGCGCCGCTAAATTTTAAAATTTACACCGAATCGCGTTTTGTTTTAAACTTAGCAGCGCCAAATCGTTAAATTTAGCTGCTGCCAAGCTCCTTTTCGATCTGCTCGCCGATAAAACCCGCGCTCTGCAAAAAGAAAAAGTGATCCCCCGCCAGCGGATAAAATTTACTATTTTTGACGAGCGAGTGGATCAACTCGCCGCTTTTTAGGCTGGTGGCGCGATCGTCCTTGCCCCAAAAGATGAGCGCATTTTGCGGGCTTAGCGCGGAAAAAATATCGCGAAAGTCCTCATTTACGACGTTTTTTAGCGTCTCATACATCGTCTTGCTCATACCTGCGGCATCCTTGCTCGCAAACGCGCGCCAAAGCCCCGCCAGTCCGAGTCTTTTTAAAATTTTAAAAATCGCGATTTTAGCGCGCACGGCAAAGGGCTTGGGTTCGATGATACCGGCACTGCTTAGCAGTATGAGATTGCGCGGAGCCAGCAACGCGGCGATCTTGCCGCCGAAGCTGTGCCCCATGATCGCCGCGGGCTGCTTGCCGAAGGCTGCGATAAAGGCGCGTATAATCTCTGCGTAATCCTTGCTGCCAAGGGCGCGCGCGGGCTGCGAGCTAGCGCCAAATCCCGGCAGATCGACGCACACTATCGCGTAACGGCGGAATTTATCCGAAAAAACCCTAGACATAAGCGCTTTGTTTGCGCCCCAGCCGTGCAGCACCAAAATATATTCGGCACGCTGCAAATTTGAAATTTCGTAGCTGATTTTGTAGCTCTCGCCGCCGCAGACGAGCTCCTTACTCGCCACCGCCGCTCCTTTTGGCGTAAACGGCCTTGAGTAGCTCGACTGCTTTTTCGAGCCGCTCAAACTCGCTCATACTGATCATCACGGCTTCGAATTTGTTATTTTTGACGATCAGGGCTTTTTTGATCTCTTGATTTTTGATCTTGTTTAAAACAGTGCTGAAGTTGCGCACGATCTCGGTAGCGGTGTAAATTTCGTCTTGATTTATCATGACTTGACCTTTGGGGTAAAATTTTACGCAAAATTTAGCGTAAAATTTTAAACGATTGGCTATTTATTAGCGGTGATTTTGGCGATCAGCTCGTAGCTTACGGGGATCTGTCTCATCGGCGGCAGCGACGAAGCAAGAGCTGCTAAAACCTCGGAGAAATCATCAAATAGGTAGTTTGCGAGGCTGCCTGGGTTTGGATTTATCTCGTTTAGATAAATTTCACCCTCTTTTTCAAAAAAATCGCAGCGAATTAGCGCGCCATCGAATGATCCTGCGTTATAAAGCCGCGTAAAGGCATCTTTCATCTTGCCCTCTAGCAAAGCGCCAGGACGAGCGGGCTCGATCGCGCCACTACGCGAAAAATCCAAATATTTACGATCGAAATTTAAATAGCCCTCTTTTTTCGGCTCTTCGATGTTTGAAAATACGATTTTGCCGTCTATTTTAGCGCCTGCGAGATTGAATTCCTTTACGTTTTCCCAGTATGGCTCTACGATCGCGCTGTCGTCCAGCTCAAAAGCCTGATCCAGCGCGTAGCTAAACTCGCTTTCGTTCTTGGCTATCGAAATTCCGATGCTAGAGCCCAAATGAGCGGGCTTAACGATGATCGGAAAATTAAAATTAGGCAGACTAGTACGATTTACGATCTCATACGGCAGGGTTTTTACATTTGCGATTGCGGCTAAGTGCTTGGTTAAAATTTTATTATAGCTTAGCACGCTAGCTTCGATACGAGGTCCGATGTAAGGGATGCCAAAAAACTCAAATAGCGCTGCCATTTTGCCATCCTCGCCGTCGCAGCCGTGGATTAGATTGATATATGTGCCGACTTCTAGCATGCTTTTGCTAAACATTCCGCTCTCAAAAAATCCGCCCGCACCGATACTAAGCTCTTTTGCTTTAGCATAGCCGCCCTGCTTAAAATATGCCGCGCGCATATTTTTATCATCGATGCGGTAAAATTTACGATTTTTATCGCAAAATACAAACTCCAAGTCCCAGCCTTTTAGGGCATTTTTGACGGCAATTGCCGAGATGATACTTACTTCGTGCTCGTAGCTCTGAGCTCCAAAAACTAAGCCAAATTTCATTGTTTTCCTTCAAATTTTATTTTCTACGCTAATTTTTTTAACGCCTCTTTGACAAGATCTGACGTATTCGTGCTGCTGCAGCCCGCTAAAATTTGATTGATCTTATCGCGCTTAAATCCAAGGCTTTGTAGCGCGGACGCCGCTTCGTTTTTATAAGTCTCGCTAGGACCGAATTCCATTAGCTTTGCATCGCCTAGTTCGGCAATGATCCGTCTAGCGGTCTTTGGGCCGATACCTGGAACTGAAGTTAGCGTCGCAGCATCCCCCGTAGCTACGCAACGCGCGAAATCCTGCGGAGCGAGCGTCGAACAAACTGCCATCGCCGTGCTTGCGCCGATGCCGCTAAGCTTGATTAGGGTTTCAAACATCCTTTTTTCACTCTCGTCTAAAAACCCATACAGCAAATCGGCATCCTCGCGCAGAATTTGCACGCACGCAAGCTCGGTCAGCTTGCCCTGCGTGAGCTTCGCGGAGGTATTTAATGACAATGAAAGAGCGTAGCTCACGCCGCTAGCGCATTTAATGACGCAAGCAGTGGGCTCTTTGCGCGTGATAATTCCTTCGATCGCTGCTATCATCTAAGAGCCTTTAAAATTTCGTTTATGCTCTCATTAAGCGCTAAATTTAGGGCATTATAAATGCTTTGCGAGCTAGGATCAGGCACGAAAACGCGCTTAGTGACGATGCCTGATTTTATGCTTTCTAAAGAATTCAAAATTTCATACCCCATCGTGACGGTTGCTTGATCGTTATTGACCTGAAGCGCTACGATACTGGTTTTTAGGCGCAAATCCCGCTCTTTTGGCACGAAGATCGGATTTAGCGAGCAGGTGGAAAATGCCGCATCCAGCAGTGCCTTATATACCATCTCGCTAGGCATAGTGATAAATTTGGCGTCGCTTGCGAACCGCGTTCGGTTTCTAAAATCCACTATTAAAATATCCCGCCTATCGACGAGATCTGTCGCCGTGATGGTGTCAATAAAGATATTTTTACGTGCACCGCTAGGATTTACGCAGCGCTTTTGATCATAACGTAGCTCGTAGTAGGTGTATGGCTTAGCCTGCTTGGCTAAGCAGCCGCCTAAAAATATCGCCGCCAGCGTCGCAGCAAGCGTAAACTTTATAAAATTTTTCATCTTTATTCCTTTTTATCGTCGCGATCCGCGCTTTTAGAAGTGTCTTTGAAAAAGAAATCGTAAGGATTGTCCTCTAGCCTAAACATCGCGCCTTGGAATTCTCTAAGCGATTTTTTTAGCTCGCCAAGAGTGTTTTTTGCCTCCTCAAGTGTAGGATCCAAGATTGCTTTTAGATTGTACTCGCCGCGATCGATACGCTTAGTGATGATGCCTGCGGTTTTATCCAGTGAATTCGATAGATTGGCAGCACTCACGGCAAAGGCGTTTAGATTATCTAGCAGCGCGTCCAGCTCCTTCTCGCGCTCGTTTAAATTTGCTATGAGAGTATTTACGTTAGCAAGCAGCGCGTCTAAGCTTTGGAATTTTTTCTCATCACTTAGCTCAGCGCTAAATTTATCCATCGAAGATAGAATTCTATCCACTTTATCGGTATTTTGCTTAGACAACAGCCCATTAATTTTAAAGATCATCTCACTCACGCTATCGGTGATGACTTCGGCTTTGGAGCCGATTTTATCAAGAAGCGTTTTATCCAGCGCAATTATCGGCTTTTTATCATTCGGCGGGAAAAGCTTGCCACTTCCTTTCGTGATATTTATAAACGCGATTCCGCTGATGCCTTGAGATTCTACCTTGGCGACGCTATCTTGCGAGATCGGCAGTTTGCTTTTTACCGAAATTTCAATCTCAATAATCGCATTTTCAATATCGGCAAAGTCGATACTTTTGATGATGCCCGCATTTACGCCGATAAATTTAACCTCGGAATTCTCCTTAATGCCTACGGGAAGCTCTTTTGTGTGGATATAGTAGGAGCGGTAGCTCTCGCCGCGGTCGGTCTTAGTAAGCATCCACCACATAAATGCCGTAAGAGCCGCGACGCAGATCATAACAAATGCGCCTACTATCGTGTATGAAGTTCTATTTTCCAATCTTTTCTCCTAAATTTCAGAGCGTAAAATTTAAGCCCTGCGATATGCCTTAAAATAGCCATTTGGGCTTAAATTTTAAAACTTAGCCTTTTCTCAAATAGCCGCAAAATTCGCAGAATCATCTGAGTTTAAATTTTAAAGCTTAGCGTGCATTTTGAAATTTCAAAATATCGTCGCGCCGTATTTTAGCGTAAAATTTTACCGCCCCGGTTTAAATTTAACGCCGCTTGCTCGTTTAAATTTTAAAATTTAATGCGCTATCCAATAAATGCGCCCTTAAATACGACCCGCCTAAATTTTAAAATTTCGATTGAGCCGCTAAGGTCTAAATTTTTAAAATTTAATGCGCTATCCAATAAATGCGCCCTTAAATGCGACCTGCTTAAATTTTAAAATTTCGATTGAGCCGCTAAGGTCTAAATTTTAAAAATTTAAGCCCTGCGGATCCCGGAATTCCTCGCTAGGTTTAAAATTTAAAATTTTCCCGCCGCTATTTTAAAATTTCAGCTCCTACCTATCTAAATTTTACCCGCCGCGATGCATATTTCGGCTCGGTAAATTCCGAAGTTTAATCTCTTTGTCGCATCTTAAATAGCTCTTCGAGCGGGTTATTCTCTAGGCTTGAAATCTCCTCGATATTTCCTTCAAAAGCGATTTTTTGATTATCCACGATCAAAAACCGATCCAAAATGTCAAAGATACTATCCACATCGTGCGTCACCATCACGACCGTGACGCCGAGGCTGTCTCTAAGCTCGCAAACAAGCCTATCAAGGGCTCTGGCGCTGAGCGGATCAAGCCCCGAGTTCGGCTCGTCCAAAAATAAAATTTCAGGACTAAGTGCTAGCGCGCGAGCCAGCGCCACGCGCTTTTTCATACCGCCGCTAAGCTCGTTTGGGCTAAGCGCAGCAGCCTCCTTCTTAAGCCCTACCTTTTGGATCCAAAACATCGATAGCTCATCTATCTCGCGCTCGCTAAATTTAGAGTATTCGCGCAGCAGCACGCCTACGTTTTCGAGCACGCTCATCGAGCTGTAAAGCGCGCCGAACTGAAACATCACGCCGCATTTTAGGCGGATCTCGTTTTGTTCCGCCTCGTTCGCGCGCCAAATATCGCGCCCGAAAATTTTAATCTCGCCGCTTTGCGGGCGTTTTAAAAATATGAGCGTTTTCATTAACGTCGTTTTGCCGCTACCGCTACCGCCTAAAAAGCCGTAAATTTCGCCCTTTTTGACGCTAAAGCTCACGCTATCGTGCATAACGCGCGATCCGTACGCGGTAGTAACATCGCGCGCGACTATAATTTTAGCGCTTTCGCCGGATTGCACTTGCTCGCTCATAGCCCGATTTCCGAAAACAGAACCGCGAATACCGCGTCGATCGCGATAACCCAAAATATCGCGTTTACGACGCTAATGGTGGTGTATTCGCCGATGCTTTGGGTATTTCCTTTAACCTCAAAACCCCGCATGCAGCCGATGATAGCAATGAATGCCCCGAAAAACGGCGCTTTAATCATACCTACTAAAAAATGCCTAAGCTCTACAGAAGCCTTAAATCTATCCAAATAATCGCTAAAGGCTATGTCTAAATACGCGTCACACACGATCATCTGAGCAAAAATACTTACCGAATCTGCGATAAAAATGACTAGCGGCATGATTAGTACCATCGCGATAATGCGCGGCATCGCAAGAAAATAAAACGGATCAAAGCCCATCGTCCTCATCGCATCGATCTCTTCTGTGATCTTCATCACGCCGATCTGCGCCGTAAAGCTCGAAGCCGAGCGACCCGCTATGACAATGGCGGCGATTAGAGGCGCTACTTCACGGAGCGTCAAAGCACCCATTATATCGATGATATAGATGCTAGCACCAAATTTAGAAAGCATATCAGAGCCTATGTAAGCAAGCACGATACCTATCAAAAATGCCGTCAATGAGACTATGAAAAGCGCGTCTATGCCGCTATCTTTGATGAAATTTACGGTTTCTTTGAAGCGGAATTTCATCGGATGAATTATAAAAGCTGCGAGTTTGGAGAAAAACTCGCCCAAAAAGCTTGCAAGGCTTAGCAAGCCTAGAATTCCAAGATGGCAATAAAGTCCGATCTGCGCTAAAAAATTTAGCCTACGAGACTCGGGTACGTAGCTAAAATCGATCGTTTTATCATCCATAAAGCTTAAAATTTTGGCAGCTTTGCTGCCATCCTCCACAAGGCTAACCCGCTTGCCGGCAAGGGCGTTTTTGATCATCAGCGCCATGAAATAGTCTAAATTTGAAATTTCGCTTAAGCTTAGCTCCAGCTCGTTTAAATTTTTTACCGCTTTTTTTAGTGCAAGTAGCTGGGAGCGCGAGCTTTTGTAGTTCCACTGCCCGCGTAGCGATAAGGTATTTTTCCCGCCCGAGCTTTCGAGTGAAAAGGCTAAATTCCGCAAAAATTTCTCTCCAAAATCAAAAAATAGGGGAAATTATAATATAATCAACCTTGGCATTTTATAAAATTTAATGGAGATTTATGCTCAGAGGCTTTTTTACAAATAGCGTAGGCACGCTGGTTTCGCGGGTTTTGGGTTTCGTGCGCGACCTGCTTACCGCATCGGTTTTGGGCGCGGGGATTTACAGCGATCTGTTTTTCGTAGCGTTTAAACTACCCAATCTTTTTCGCAGACTCTTCGGCGAGGGAGCCTTTACGCAGGCGTTTTTGCCTAGTTTTACAGCCGCGCGCAAAAAAGGAATTTTCGCCGCAGCGGTGCTTATTAAATTTAGCATTTTCATCGCGCTTTTGACGGCACTCGTGCTGCTTGCCGCGCCCGTTTTTACCAAAGTTTTGGCATACGGATTTAGCGCCGAGCAGATCGGTCTTGCCGTGCCATACGTGCGGATAAATTTTTTCTACCTTACATTCATTTTCGTCGTTACGCTCTTTGCCTCGCTGCTTCAGTATCGCGATCACTTCGCTACGACGGCGTTTTCGACCGCGCTTTTAAATTTAGCGATGATCGCGGCGCTTCTGCTGGCTCGCGGCAAGGACGGCGCCACGGCGGTGCTCTATCTTAGCTTCGGCGTCGTAGCAGGCGGACTTTTGCAGCTTGCGGTGCATGTTTATGCGCTAAAATTTACCGGTATGCTACGCGTCTTAACCGGCGGCTTTGCGCGGCTTGCACGAGGCGATAAACCGCAGACGCAGGGCTTTTATAAAAATTTTTTCGCGGGCGTGCTCGGTGCGTCGGCGCTTCAGCTAAGCTCGTTTATTGATACCTTTTTTGCGAGCTTCCTTGCTAGCGGTAGTATCAGCTATCTATACTATGCCAACCGCATATTTCAGCTGCCGCTCGCGCTTTTTGCGATCGCGCTTAGCACGGCGATCTTTCCGCGCATGAGCAAATTCGTAAAAGCTCACGACGACGCGCAGGCTCTGGCGCTCGTGCAGCGCGGATTTTACTTCCTTTTGGCGCTGCTCGGGCTCTCTGCGATAGGCGGCGTGATGCTGCGAAACGAGATCACGCAGCTGCTGTTTGAGCGCGGAGAATTTACACGCCAAAATTCCATTGAATGCGCCGCGGTTCTCGGCGCGTATATGGTAGGGCTCGTGCCGTTCGGGCTATCTAGGATTTTTTCGCACTGGCTGTATGCGAATATGAAGCAGAAGCTAAGCGCGAAAATTTCGATCTGGTGCGTCTTTATAAACGTCGCTTTGTGCGCGCTGTTTTTTAAACCGTTCGGAGCGGTGGGGCTTGCGTTTGCAAGCACGATAACGGGGGCGTTTCTGCTCGGCTTTAATCTCTATTTTTTTGGATTTAATAACTTTTTGGCTATAATCCGCGCAAAAAAAATTATTGCGATCGCGGCGCTTTGTGCGGGCGAAGCGGCGATTTTATACATTTTAAAAGGCTTGTATTATGGTAATTTATGATAGTTTGAGCAAAAAGAAGCTCCCGTTTAAGCCCATTAGCGAGGGGTTGGCGCGCATTTACGCCTGCGGTCCGACCGTCTATGACGACGCGCATCTAGGCCACGCAAAAAGCGCCGTGAGCTTCGATCTGCTGCGGCGCGTGCTGCAAGCGGAGGGATATGAGGTTAAATTTGCGCGAAATTTCACCGACATCGACGATAAAATTTTAAAAAAGATGGCGGAAACCGGCAAGAGTCTGGGGGAGATCACGGAGTTTTACACCCGCAGATATTTGCAGGATATGAGCGCGCTAAACGTCGCGGACGCGAGTATTTCGCCTAAAGCGACCGAAAATATCGTCGCGATCTGCGAGCTCATATCCTCGCTTCTTCAAAAAGGCTTTGCTTACGAGATCGCGGGTGACGGCATCTACTTCGACACGCACAAGGACGGGGATTATCTAAGCCTTAGCGGCAAAAAAGAGGGCGCCGGCAAAAACATCGCCCGCGTCGCTTCGAACGATGCCAAGCACGACGAGAAGGACTTCGTGCTGTGGAAATTTGACGAGAATTGGTTTGATAGCCCGTTTGGCAAAGGGCGCCCGGGCTGGCACAGCGAGTGCGTTGCAATGATTTTAGCGCACCTTGATAGCGGCGATCCGCAATTTTGCATAGACATTCACGCAGGCGGTGCCGATCTACTCTTCCCTCATCACGAAAATGAAGCCGCGCAGTGCCGCTGCGCCAGTCATAGAGCGCTAAGCAAATACTGGCTTCACAATGGCTTCGTGCAGGTAAATAACGAAAAGATGAGCAAGAGCCTCGGCAACTCCTTTTTTGTAGGAGACGCCCTAAAAATCGCTCCAGGCGAGGCGCTGAGATTTTATCTCTTAAGCTCGCATTACAGGGCAAATTTTAATTATTCGGTGACCGATCTGCTTGCAAGTAAAAAGAGGCTCGATAAAATTTACCGCCTTAAAAAGCGTGTCCGTGACGTTTTAGCTCCCGCTGCAGGGCAAAATTTAGCTTCGAGCGGATCTCAAAATTTAAGCCTGGGCGCGGCGTCGAAATCCAAGCTTAAAAATTCAGCGTCCGAGCTGCCTGCTGCGGAGGCTAAATTTAGATCGGAGATGATGGAGTTTTTAAGCGATGATCTCAACACCTCGGGCGCGCTTGCGGTGCTCGATAGCTTCGTAGCAGGCGCGAACGAAGCGCTCGATCGAGCGCCCAAAGACAAGGCGCTAAAGGCTCAGATCGCCGCAAATTTAGAGTTTGCGAAGCAGACCCTTGGAATTTTATATGAGGATGAGACCGAATACTTTCGCTTCGGCGTGAGCGAGCAGCAAAGGGCGCAGATCGAGGAGCTGATAAAACAGCGTGCGCAGGCGAAGGCAGAAAAGGACTTTGCGAGCGCAGATGCCATCAGGACGCGCCTTACGAATATGAAGATCGAAGTGATGGATACGCCTAGCGGCACCGTTTGGGAGGTCGCAGCGGAGTAAAACGTAAAATTTAGCGCAAAATTTTACGTTAAATTTTACATTTTTGCCATGCAGGGTGTAAATCCAAACGCTAATTCGCGCGTAAATTTTAGTGCGATTTTTATCTGCTGCATTTCAATACGGCGGCGTGATTTTATTTAGTGGTGCGGCGCAGGAGCAATGCGTTGTACGGCACGACGCAGCGACAGAGGTGCGAGGCGGATCGCATTTTCTTTCATCGTCGCGGCCGACGCGACGATGAAAGCGCGATTTTTATCTGCGGCGTTGCTTATGCCGAGTTGCAGTGTAGCGGAATAACGCCGCGGCAAGGTAGCATCACAGTGCCTGTGTGTAAATTTAGTGTGATTTTTGTTCGGCGATATGGCAGTGCGGCGGCGAAAGTGCAAAGCGAATCGCGATTTTTATCGGTAGCGCGAAGATGCGAATGGGTGCAGTGCAGAAACAGCAATGCGGTGCCTGTGCGCAAATTTAGCGCGATTTTTTTGAAGGCGCGACAGTGCGAAAGCGCGATACGGCGCGGCGATGCGAATTCACGATACATGCTATGTATAACGGCACTTTGTAGCGCTTTATGGCACCTCAAAGCATTTAACGCTTAAAATGGCTCGCGAAAGTGTGGAGATCGCGATAAATAAAAACTAGCTCGCTTTTAAGGCACTTTGAGCTTTAAAAATGGTAATGTAAAAACCGCTCTGCGATGCGCAAAAGCCATTTTAAAGCGCTTTACGCTTTAAAAGTAGTAAATAAAACAACCAAAACCGGCGAGGCGCAGAAATTTCTAAAATTTCAGGAA
>NZ_CALIIS010000243.1 GCF_938017705.1 uncultured Campylobacter sp. | reverse complement strand
TTTATATTCGCTTATATGCTCGTAGATATCGCCTTCGCTTTTAGTGCCTAGCTTTCTAACCATATCGTTTAGAAAAAATTTCTCAAAATTTTCACCGGTTACCTTAGCGCCGCTACTGGTGCGCACATCTTTACCGTCTGCAATATCTGCTAAAATTTGATCGGCTTGTTTACCAGTCATTTTTTATCCTTTCTCAATCGTGTAAAAATGTTACAATCTGGTGTTCTTTTGGTAGAAATTTTCTACCGCCAATTCCACGACTACCATATTCTTTTAAAGCCTCATTCAAGACGCCATAAAGTTCATCTAACGAAATTCCGTCGATACTAGAATTTATATTTTCTAGCTTATATTTTATAAAAAACGGATTATCGACTAGCATTTTACTTGTGGTTTCGTCATAGACCCGTCTAATATCAAGCTCGATTTCTCTACCCTTATAATAAAGCAGCCAAATCTCCTCTCCGGTATATCCGTCTCTTGGATCAGGCAGATGCGGGCTACAAACAAAAATAAGCCAAATATCTCTTTGCCTGTCTATGACCCAATTCAACCACTTTATTTGATAGGGTTTTTGTGGATTATAATGATATTTTGCCAAGCATTGATCTACACGATTTATAATATCATATTTCTCAATATCCTCTTTAGAAATATATTCTGCTACAAATGCCATTCTCTACTCCTTAAGAAATTTAATAATCTTGATTTTACGATATGTTTATATCCGCCTATGCGCTAATATATAGTGTATTTAAAATTTAAAACTGCTTTACCATATCGAATTTCAAGGTTCTTTACTACTCTAAATTTTTAAATTTACTTCCCAGCACTACAAGATACAAAGCCTAAAGCCGAATACAAGACGCTATGTTAAAACGCCATAGCTGCTTAAACTATCTATTGGGCTAACTACCAAACCATCTACTTGGCTACCAAACGGCCTACTCGCACCTTCCGTATCTAGACATTAGTTCCGCTTTTTTGATATTAAAGCTAGCTTTTTGCGTATGTTCTTTAAGAGCTAGCTCCTTTTTTAAAGAAGCTATTAGGGAGTTTAAAACATCGATTTTTGAGCTTTCGTTGCCGGCATTTAATCTCTTTTGCATAGTTAGGATATCTTTTGAAATTTTAGAGGAA
>NZ_CALIIS010000242.1 GCF_938017705.1 uncultured Campylobacter sp. | reverse complement strand
AGACGATGAGGAGCCAAAATGAAAGAGACGCTGGAGTATTTAAAATCTAAGCTAAATCTTACGGCGGTAGCGAATACGGCGATTATAGATCAAAACGGCGATTATCTGATTTTTAGCGGCTTTGAAAGGATCAGCGCGAACGAAACTAGCCTAAAATTTCAAATCATTTTAGCGCGCAACACTTTAGATTGCGAAATTTACGGAATTTTAGATGAGATCATGGCGCTTAGCGACAAGCTTTTAAAAGATGAGGCAGAAAGGCGCGTCATCATCTTAAAAAGTGCCGAGACACGTTTTATAAGCGAAAGCCTATACGCCTACATTTTTGATCTAAATTTCCCTATAAAACGAGTTAAATAGGAGTGAGAATGGATCTGTTTAAAAAAAAGACGTTGAAAAACGGCATTACGATTAGAGAATTATCCATCGGATTAATTTATAAAATTCAATCGGGCATCATCAAAAACGACGATATAGCCGAAATTTTAAAGCAGTGCTGCGATCTTAGCGCAGATAAGATTGAAAACCTAGGCTATAGCGCCGCAAATGAGCTTTACGAGGAGATTTTGCGCCTAACCTACGGCGATCTTACCGCAAGCGGCGAGGGCGGTAAAAAAAAATAGCCTATTGGATCTGCTACCTGCTAAAGCACGGCTTGGCTAGGGCGTGGGAGTTTCCTTTTAGCTTCGCAAAAGAAGCGATAGAGGGCTTTTCGCAGATAGAGGCTCAAGGGCTAAAAGAAATTTCTGCGGCGGTTAGAATTGCGCGCTTCGCGGACGACCGGGCGTTTAAAAAATTTATGAGCGAGGGAAGGGATGAAAGAAGCGGTATCGAAAGGCTTAAGGAATTTGCTAAAGCTTGATTTTTACGCGCACCGCGTAAAGCTTATCCCGCTTTTTTGCGACAGCTCACGCACAAAGGGCTCGTCTTTAGGCGAAATCCTAACTTCGGCTCGCTTTTCGCGGCTAAATTTATCTATATTCTTAAATATAAAAGCTAGCTCC
>NZ_CALIIS010000241.1 GCF_938017705.1 uncultured Campylobacter sp. | reverse complement strand
CGTCTCGCACAAAATCAACGCTACGCGCCGTAAGATTAACGGCATCGCGATGAACGGCGCAGATCAGGTGATTTTCACGGACACGCCGGGGCTGCACGAAAGCGCCAAGCTGATGAATAAGCTGATGGTCGAAGTGGCGCTCGGGGCGATTGAGGGCTGCGATTTGGTGCTGTTTTTGGTGCCCGTGCACGACGATACCTTTGAATACGAAAAATTTTTAAATTTAAATCCTAGCACCAAACACATCGTGATTTTAACTAAAATTGACGAAGCAAACGACGAAAAGATCGTGCAGCGGCTGCTGCAATATCAAAAATTTACCGATAAATTTGAGGCGATAATCCCCGTTAGCATCAAAAAAAAGGTCTATAAAAAGCAGGTTTTGGATGAAATTTGTAAAATTTTGCCCGAGCATGAGTACTTTTACGATCCCGAAATTTTAAGCGCGACCAACGAGCGTGAAATTTATCGCGACTTCATACTTGAGGCGATTTTTGAGAGTATGAGTGACGAGATCCCGTATTGCAGCGACGTCGTGATGGAAAAAGTAGTGGAAAAACCCGGTCTAATCTCGGTATATGCGCGGATCATAACGGACACCAATTCTCACAAAGAGATGTTGATCGGCAAAAACGGCGAGGCGATCAAGCGGATCGGAATTCGAGCAAAAAAGTTAATTTCAAATTTTTCTAAGGTCAAAATTTACTTAAAATTAACAGTTTTTGTAAAAAAAAGCTGGAAAAATGACGAATTTGTGGTGAAAACCGATTTTATCTATTGACATTTTATTTTATTTCTATTAGTATTAGCAGCGTAGAAAATTTCATTTGGAAGTGGAGTGTTATGGCAAAGAATAGTAAAAATGCTAGTTCGATTGTTGCGATTAACAAAGTCACGCAAACCATATTCGGTCTAAGTGAGAATGAAGTTTTCGAGCACGACTTCTCAAAAGCGAATCGTGCGAAGGAAACTTACGTCTCATATATTCCGTATAAGGATATAATGACTGCGACGGTCGAGATAAGCAGATCGGTAGAGGACGCGGATCTTTTAGATGCGATCGTCGTTAAGGTGTATGAGGAGCTAGGGCTTGACACCGCTTTGGATTACAAAATCACCTATAGTGAGGTAATAGGCGCTGGCGGCGACGATAGAATTTTCAACGTCTTTGTCGTAGATAATGCCAAACTCACTTCAGAATTCGATGCGATCGCCGCTAGGACGAACTACATCGACTATGTGGCTATGGCTCCGTTTTTATACGAGGGCTTGTATAATAGAGGCGTCCTAACTCGCGACGGAATCGACTGCTTCATCTACTTGCAGCGCGACGATGCGTTTTTGGTAGTGTATCAAAACGGCGAATATTTTCAATCTCGTCAAGTAAGATACAACCTAAAATTTTTGCATGAAAAATATGTCGAGCTAGTCGGTAGCAGAGTCGATGAAGAGAGCTTTTATAGACTGCTCTCCAAACAGGGAGTAAATTTAGAAAATCCGACCGAACGCGATTATATGATCCAAATTTTTGACGATATGTTTTACTACATCAACGACGTGTTAAACGGTATTAGTAAAATTTACAACGTCAATATCCAAAACGTCTATATCGGAACGGATATTGGTAAAATTCCTGCGATCGAGGTTTTTGTAGAAAATAATCTAAAGCTAAGATACAAGGATTTTAATTTTAACGTTGCAATCAACGCAAAAGATTATCCGCTCACTCAGCTAGATATTTTGATGTTCTTGGTGGGTCAAGATTATTTGGTTACTAAAGACGATGATCACAACTACTCGCCGTTTATGAGACCTCCACCTTTGACCCAAAGATCAACCGGCAAGCTGATAGGCTATATGTTGCTAGGCTGCTTACTTGGCGCTGCGTATCCTGCGTATAACTTCGGCTATGGATATTATAATAATATGGTAGCTGATGATAAAACTAGCGAATATAAAGGTTTAGAGGAAAAGATGGGTCCCGCTAGAGATGAAAGTGCGCGTTTAGATAAAGAGACTAAAGAGGTAAATGCCCAGGCTGCTAAGAGTGGTAAGGAGCTTAACGACAGGCGCAAACTAATTAATGCCATCTTAGATAAGAAAAACAATTACGCTATGAAGGGTGTTTCTATTTTTGAGCTAACCAATATGGTCGTTAAAAATAAGGGCAATATGGTTAGGATCGGTGATGAGAATAGGACTCTAACTGTTCAGGTGCGCACCAAAAACGATAAGCAGATGACCGAGCTTTTAGAGGATATCAGTAAAAAAGAAGTGTATGGCGTGGATACTAAAACAATTGCGCTACAAGAGGGTAATAAAACCGTCTTTTACGATAGCAACATCAGTGTGGAGGTTAAATAATGAAAAAGAAAAGTTCATTAGATCAACTTGATCAATGGTTTGCCTCCAAGGGAAATAGTGCAAATAACTATTTTTATATAGCTTTGTTGTTTGTAGGTGTGGTAGCTTACTTTATTTTGAGTAACTATGCGGATCCGTATTTAGAGGAGAGCGAAACAAATCTAAGTACCGCCACAACCAAGCTTGAAGGCGCACAAAGAGAGTATAACGAGTTTTTTGGCGGTGATCCTGATGCTTTTGTTAATAATAAGCGCAATATCCTCAATGGTGCTAAAACCAACCTTAAAAATATCAATGATGAGCGTGGGTATCTAGATGGTAAGCTAAAAGAAATTTCAAAGCTTACCTATAATGAAAAGAACTGGGCTAAATTTATGGATAGCCTTTCAACGATTGCAGAGAATAACAATATTAAAATTTACGCTATTCACAGCGATAGAAGAGAGCCTAGCATCAAACAGATTTTTCAGCCTGAGGCTTTGCTGGATATAGATGTGAAATTTGAAGGAGCATTTTCGAACGTCCTTAGGTATATCAACCTTATAGAACAATCGGAGATGATCGTAGATGTAAATAAGATGGATATCAATGCCACTAAAAACGGCAAAATCGGTGGAAGCATCGGTATATCTATCTGGGGAGTAAATTACTAATGAAAAAGTTAATTTTATGCTCTTTGCTGCTTTCTACTGCTCTATTTGCTGTAGATAATAATCAAACGGTGGCGCCTAGTAATGGAGCCTATAAAGCTAAGTACGATGCGATATTCGATGATCTTAGTAAGCCTAGAGTAGGTCTTAGCGATGAGCAGATAGCTTCTTTGCAAGATCCGTTTTATCCTAAAGAAGCCAATGCGCCTAGAGAAGCTAATCAGCAGGTGGATCTAGGTTATCAGCTAGTAGGTATTATGGGCGATAAGGTTAAGCTAAACGATAAGTGGTATGGTTTGGGCGAATATATAGGCTCATATAAGATCGTGCAAATAACGGGCAATAGCGTTATTATTACCAACGACGATGAAAATAAAGTCGAACTAACACTAAAACAAGGAAGTCAAAATGTCATTATTACATATAAGTAAAAAGCTTAGCATAGCCGCTATGCTTGCTTTGTCTGTTACGGCTACTAGTCTATATGCCGCTCCCGCAACTGCAGGTAACTGCGATAGGAAGGCGCTAAATATTAAGATTAACGATACCGTTACGCTAAACGAGATGCTAACTCAGCTATCCGATATGTGCCGTTTCTCGGTGGTAGCAAAAGACGCTATCGCTCAAGAGGAGATGAGCAAGCCGCTGCAAGGCGTAAGTATCAAAGACCTTTCTTTACGCGAAGTTTTAGATCTACTCATAAAAGAGAATAATCTAAGCTATGAGTATTCTCATGGTATATTAAAAATTTCAGCGCTAGAGACTAGGACTTTTAAAGTGGATTACATCACCTCTATTAGAGAAGGTACTGCTGTTACTAAATCTTCTGTCGATTCCGCACCTACGAAAGTGGATGATAGCGACGATAAAGAAAATAAAGAAGATAATAAGATCACTACCAAAGAGAAATTTGATTTTTGGGAGAAGATTAGCGAGGAAATCACTTCTGTTTTAAATAACGGTACCGAAAAATACGTCGCAGTCGCCCCTATTATAAATCAAAATGCCGGTTTAGTAACCGTTACTGCTATGAAATCTCAGATAGCTCGCGTAGATAGATATCTAAGCGGTATGCAAAAACGCCTTAGTCGCCAAGTCTTGCTAGATGTAAATATCATATCTGTCGAGCTAAATAACGAATACACCACCGGTATAGATTGGAGT
>NZ_CALIIS010000240.1 GCF_938017705.1 uncultured Campylobacter sp. | reverse complement strand
CCCCCGACCTCCCATGGCCGGGCCGCTGAAACGAGCCGCAACGATCCAACCCAGCGCGTCTTTTGCACAAACTCCTCCGCACTTTTCGCTCCGCCGCCGTGACACCAGGCTTTGATATAGCTGAGGCTCGGTAGATAGCCCATTTGAAATAGGATGTTTAAAAGATAGACGAAGTCTGGCTTTTGCTCCACTTCACGCCCTATCGCGTCCAAAATATCCCCGTCCATGAAGCTGCCGCCCACTTTAAACGTGATATAAAGCGATTTTTTGGTCTTTGAAAGAAGCTTGCCAAGCGCAGTTTTTAGATCGTCCACCTCGAGGCAGCGCGAAGCAAAGACGAGATCGCACGCAGGTACGTCCGACCAGTCGTCCTCGAAGGCCTTTTGCGCAAATTTAACGTTTTTTGCGCCGTAAATTTGAGCATTCTCGCGGGCGAATTCCAGCATTTTGGGCGAAAAGTCATAACCGTAAATTTGATCCACCTTTTCCGCTGCTAGCACGCTTAGCGCGCCTGCGCCGCATGCAAAATCAAGCAGCGTAGAAACGCCTGTAAAATCGACCTTATCTATAAATTCTTGCGCGTAGACGCTTTTCATCACGCCCTCGTTAAAGCTCGGCGCCTTTTTGTCCCAATGCTCGGCCAGCTTTTTGCCGAATGAGCTTTTTGCCTTTTGCGCCTTATAAAGCGCGTCAAAGTCGATATCATCGTAGTTTGAAGCTAAAATCATAACTATCCTTTCTAAAATTTAGTGAGCAGACCGCACCGATTTTTCGTTAAATTTTGGCGCAAATTTATGCGCCGCATTCAAGCTACTTAGAATTTTAAACCGTCAAAAAAAGCAGCAATACATGCTCGCTTTTATATATTTTATCCGCTTGCGATACTTTAAATTTTCGCTGAACGACCGTAGCTAAATTTTTAAAAGTCCGCTCATAAATCAAAATTTTTAGTTTGTCGCCCGCACTTGTTCGCTCCGCCTTTAAATTACCGCTCAAACTTATTGCGAGGCCTCCATCCTAGCCGCTATCACCTTTTGCATCGCTTGATTTTTCTTGTTTTTGGCTAAAATTTGCAGCCTCCTTTTGCCGATGCGTTTGTCGGCGGCCTTTAGGATATTTGCAAGCCCCCATTCATCGGCACCAAAGTGCTTTGCAAACAGCTCCTCTTTGGGCGTGTCGATATATTCGCGGATAAGCTCGCCGATGTCGCTTATGTCGTTACCATACGGATAAATTTTCGCTAGAGCACCCTGCACCAGGCTTTTTACGCCGCCGCTTTTTAGCACGAAATCCTTCGGGTAATCAAAAATAATCTCGCCCGCAAGCGTGATAAAATATCGCGGCAAATCCGTGCTGCCGCGCCTGCTTTGCATCCTATAAACCGTGCAGTGGAGCTTAAAATCAATGCTTTCATCCACGAGCTCGTAAAGCCGTTTTGCAAGCTTGCTCCAGCGTTTCATTTTGCCCCCCCATTATCTATTTATCGCCTCTTGCGGTTTCGCGCGTAGCTTTTGCCGCCCTTTGTGACGATCGCGCCTGAAAGCTCCGCGCCTTTTCTATTTTTTGAAAATCCGCTTTGTAAAATTCTGCCGCGCTAAACGGCCTCCCAAAATCCAGACTCTGTCTTGATCGCTTCTCGGTTTTTCTCGCGTAAAATTTGCAAAAATTCTTTAAAGCTCGGCTCAAAAATCGAAGCGGCGGGCGCAAATTTATACTCGCTCGCGCCGTCTTGCTCGGGCTTGTTTGCGCTGCCGTGTTCAAGCTCGCTCGCGCCGCTCGCAAAGCGGATCCGCCAAATCCTAGCATGATTTATCCGAATTTTTGTGACTTCAAGCGCTAAAATTTGCTCAAATTTATACCTCGCCGCGAGCTTCTGTCCGTTAAAAACGTAGATAAAATCCTGATCAAACCAAAGGCTCTCGCACGAGATAAAAAACCGCTCTAGCCAGAACAAAAACGGCCTCATGGAAAGCCTTTTTACCGCGTCTGCTTCGCTTATCCCATCTATCGCGGCAAGCTCGCGCGAGCTAAGCCTGCGAGGATTGCGCCGAAGAAGCGTCCAAATAATCCCACCCAGAAGCAAAACGCTAAAAATAACGATTAAAATTTGAATTAAAGCTTCAGCCATTTAAAATTCTAAGTCCTTTTACAAATGCAAATTTCGCCTCCGTATCGCCCATAGACGAACTCCTGCCGAAATCCGCCTCCGCGCCGTTTGCAAGCTCTTCGTAAAGCTTGTAAAATCGCCCTTTGTAGGTGCAATCGCTTAGGCAGACGTTAAAAAACGCCTCCGCCGCGTCCCTGCCTCCGAAATAAAAGATAAAGTAGATCGGACGCAGATCGAAGGCGCTTAGATTTTTGTTAAATTTAGCCCCGCGTTGCGTCATAAACTCCACCACCTTTTGTTTATCCTCAAAAAGTTCAAAAATAGGCAGCGCGCAGTCCTTGATAGCCGCGCTAATCTCTCGCACGCTAGGCTCAAAGCTAGCTCCGGCGAGCTGCCAGTCGCGAAACTGCCTGCGCGGCGTGAGATAGCTTAGATACGATACGAAAACAAGGTCGGTCGAGTAGGACAGCTCCTCTTGCATCAGCTTTTTTAGACGCTTGCAGTAGATTGCTATCTGCGGCAGGATGCTTACGCTACCGGAGTAGTTACGCATGCTGGAGCTAAAATAAATTTCAAATAAAATCTCCTTGTTGCTTGCGAGCTTCGTTAGTTTTTGCCCCTTTTGCGTGGGCTTGAAGTCCGTAAAATTTGCCGCGATCTCGGCGCAGCCGTTTAAAAATATCTCGCGCGGAGTCATGATTTTCCTTTAAATTTAGACGTTTTTGCTCGCTAGCAATTCAGTTTGCTACTTGCATTGCTGCAGCCGCGACCCACACGGCATTTTATAGGGCGCGCCGTCTTGCCGCCGAAAAGTTATTTATGCGCGCAATTTTACCCCAATTCGGCTAAATTTAACGGCGCTATGCGCCCGTAAAATTTATAATCTATCCTCGTATCTTTCGTAGTTTATGCCGTAAATTTTATCGATATTTTCGGCATTTATGAGCTGCTCGCTGCGCCCGAAAGCTAAAATTTCGCCGTCTTTTATAAACAGCGTCAAATTTGAAACAAACTTCGCGTGGCGCGGGTAGTGCGTCGTCTGCACGAAGGTGTAGCCTTCGTCGCCTAGCGCCTTGATCATCTCGAGCAGCTTGATCTGATTGCCAAAATCCAGCCCGTTGGTGACTCATCCATAAAGATCACTTTCGCGCCCTGAACCAGCATGTGCGCGATGTACGCCAGCTGCCGCCACTTGAAATTTCGCCTTTTAAGATTCTGTCTTTATATGGATTGCGCTTAGAATTTTATATTCTCACGTCTTTAAAATTTGCGTCGTTGCGAATAAATTTTTATTGAGGTTTAAAATTTGATGCCGTGTTGTTGCGCTGCGTAAAATTTCAATAACGCGCTAAATTTTAAACGGCGCGTAAAATCAAGCATTGCGCTAAATTTCAAGTTACGCGCCGAATTTAGCTCGTACGGCAAATCAAGCGCGCCGCCTAATAAAAACGGCATAAAATTTGCTTGCGCGCTAAGGCCCGTCCCTCGGGATTTAGGCGTATAAAATTCTACCCAGGCGGATCATGTTCGAGCCGCATTTGATCGCGAGCTCAAAATCATCGCTCATCCCCATCGAGCAGATCCGCGCGCCGTGCGGCACGAGCGCATCGAAGATCTCGCGGCTCACCTCGAAGCTTCGCGCGATCTGCGCGGGCTCGCTCACATGTGCGCCGATACTCATCACGCCGATTAAATTTAGATTTTTGCACTCCTGCTTGATGCGCAAAAACTCCTCCACCGCGCGGTTTTTATCGAGCCCCGTTTTGGAGCTCTCGCCTGCGGCGTTGATCTCCAGCAGTGTATCTAACGGATACGTTAGCCGCTTATTTACGGCAAGCGCGAGCTCGCAACTGTTGCAGCTCTGCCACAGCGTTGGGCGCAGAGCGATGAGATGATTGATTTTGTTGCTTTGCAGCGTGCCGATGAAGTGCCACTTTAGCGGCAGTTCGCGCAATGCCTCGCTTTTGCGCTTTAGCTCCTGCACTCTGTTTTCGCCGAATGCGATCTGTCCTTGCGAATACAGCTCGCGCACCTCATCCGTGCCTACGTTTTTGCTTACCGCGACGAGCTGCACTTCGCCCGCGCCTGCTTTCGCAGCCTCAATGCGCTTTAAAATTTCATCCAGCCTCATTTATAAAATCCCAAAATTCTAGCGAAATCATTCAGCACCGTAAATATCATCAAAAGCGCTAAAATGCCCATCCCTACGTAGCTGGCGCCCACGAATACCCGCTTTGGCACGGGGCGGCGGAAGATGAGCTCAAATAGATTAAACGCGATGTGTCCGCCGTCTAGCGCGGGGATCGGAAAGAGGTTGATGAGCCCTAAATTTACCGATATTAGCGCCACGAGCGCGAGCAGGACCGCAGCACCGTAATCGACCGCCTTTGAGGTGATATCGGTAATGGCGACGATGCCGCCCATCTCCTTAGGCGAAACGACGCCGCTGGCGAGCTTCTCAAGACCCACCAAGATGAGCTTTGATGCCTCCACCGTCTGATCCCACGCGAAGCTAAGCGAGCTCGCGCCCTTGTGATATAGCGTCACGGTCGCGTTGTAATCGGGCGAAATGCCGATGAGCGGCACTCTAATGCTCTCGCGCCAGATGGTTTTTTTCTCGCCGAGCTTCGGCGTGAGCTGCAGGCTCAGCCGCTCGCTGCCGCGCATGATTTCTAAGCTTAGAGGCGCGGCGGTTACCTGCTTTGAGATGTCGTCCCACTCGCGGATCTGCTTGCCGTCGATCAATAAAATTTCATCGTTTAGCATTAGCCCTGCGCTTGCTGCGGCGGAGCCTGGCGAAATTTTGCCGACCTTCGGCGCTAGCTTTTCGACGCCGATGTAGCCCAGCGCGATGTAGATCAAAAACGCAAGCAGCAGGTTGAAAAACGGCCCCGCAAAAAGTATGATTATGCGCGCGATCGGGCCTTTGGAGTTGTAGCTGTCGGGGTCTGCGCTTACTGCGGCGGGATCCAAATCCTCCTGTCCCTTAAGACTCACGTAGCCCCCCAGAGGGATCGCGCTGATAGCGTACTGAGTAGCGCCGATTTGCTTGGTAAAGACCTTCTCGCCGAAGCCCACGCTAAAGACGTTCACCCCCACGCCCAGCGCCCGCGCCGCCAAAAAATGCCCCAGCTCGTGGAAAAAGATGAGGAAGCTGATCGCCAGCACCGTGACCATAAAATTTATCGAGTAAAAATAAAATCCGACCGCCAGGATCGCTAGCGTTAAAATTATGCTTTTCAAATTTCAGACCTTTGTAAAAAATGGGCTAAGCTTACTATGATTTTGTAAATTTTAAGCTTAGATCGTCGTTTAAAGCCTTAGCTCGTTTTTTTAAACTTGGTTAGCTTTTAAACTTAGCCCGTCGTCGTTTCGGGATATAAATTTAGCTAAATTAAAGGCGCGCGGCGGATGGACAGCGCGCGGAATTTAAAATTTTAAAAGTGAAATTTTACCGCGAGATTTTGCGGAGCGGATTGTAAAATTTCGCCGCGTGCGGCTTGTGCTATGAAATGTCGTAATGCTTTAGGATGCCTCACGTTTTGAAATATCGCTATGCTTTGTAAAGCTGTTATATTTTGAAATTCCGTTTTACTTTGAAATTCCGCCATGTTTTGAAATACTGCCGCGCCGCCCTGAAATTTTGCACGGCGGTTAGACGGAATTCTGCGCCGTGAAATTTTACGCAGCGGAATTTTATCTTTTAAATTTTATAGGCTTAGCGCACTGCTGTGCGCGTACAGATTAAGCATCTATAAAATTTTATCTCACAATTTATAGCGCGAAATTTTAAAATTTTACGCTTGCCGGTATGTGTGAAATTTCACGCTGAAATTTTATCGCCAAAACCCGCTTTAAGCGCGAGCTTTGCGCTCTACGATGCCGATTTTCTTTTCAAACACGAAAGCCATATCCAGCCTAAAATTTAACTCTTTTTCGTAGCCTTAGCATACGCCGCGACGTATTCAAAGCCCGAATATAGCGTCAGTGCGACCGCGATCCAGAGTAGGGCGTTTGCATAGGGCCACTGCATCGTTAGCCAGCCGATAGCGATCATCTGAAAGACCGTTTTCACCTTGCCCGCCATCGACGCGGCGACCTCTACGCCGTCGCCCGCCATCGCCACGCGAAGACCCGTGATGAAAAACTCGCGGATTAGGATCAGATAGATCGCCCACGGACTGGCGCGCCCGATAAACATAAGCCCCAAAAAGCCCGCAAGAGTTAGCATCTTATCGGCGAGTGGATCGATGATGGCGCCAAGTCTCGTTTTTTGGTTCCAAGAGCGCGCGATGTATCCGTCGAAAAAATCCGTGACGGATGCGATGACGAAGACGAGCGCGGCGAAATAATCGATCCAGCTGACGTGCATCGAACCCACCATGCCGCCGTTTGCACGGCCTGCTAGTAGGATCAGCCAAAAAAATAGCGGCGCGAGCGCAACGCGAAAGCTCGCTAAAATATTGGGTAAATTTAGCATTATTTAAAGGTCGTTCCGCCGTCGACGATGAAGGTGTGCCCCGTCACCCAGCTAGCCTTGCTCGAGCATAGAAATAAACATGCTCCCGCCAAATCCTGTGGCTGCCCCATGCGTCCTAGCGGGCTAAGCTCGGCGGTTTTGTCGCGCACCTCTTCGTAGTTCGTAAAGGCCCGCAGCGCGTCCGTCTCGATCGGTCCGCCGCTTACTACGTTTACGCGGATGTTTTTCTCTCCAAGCTCGGTCGCGGCGTAGCGTGCCATCGCTTCAACCGCGGCTTTTGCCGTGCCGTGACCCGCATAATTTTCGATATAGACTAAATTTCCCGTGGAGCTAAGCGAGATGATCGAGCCGCCGCCTATTGCCTCCATGCGTTTTGCGGCTTCTTGCGCGCCCACGACGAAGGCGTTTACGGTCGCGGTAAAGATATTGTTGATACCGCGCGGCTTTAGCCTCATAAATTTAGTGTATCCGCCCGCGACTGCACGACCCGAGATTATGGCGTTTGAGATAAAAAAATCCACTCGCGCAAAATCCTCGTCGATCTTGGCAAAGAGCTCTTTGTAGGTCTCGGGCTCCAAGATATTGAGCGCATAAGCGCGCGCCTTGATGCCGTAAGCCTTCTCAAGATCGGCTGCTTGCGAAGTCGCTAGCTCCTCATTGGAATTATACGTAAAAGCGATATTTGCCCCTGCAGCTGCGAATTCCAAAACTATCGCCCTGCCTATGCCTCTCGTGCCGCCGCTGATAACTAGCGTTTTTCCTTTAAATTCGTTCGTCAATTAAAATCCTTTGATAGTGTATTGTTTCATTACGTTTTCTATTTTTTTGAGATTTTCCGCGCTCGGCTCGCAAAGCGGCAAGCGGTATTCCAAGCTCGGCGTCAGGCCCGCGATATACATCGCCGCTTTGATCGGGATCGGATTGCTTTCGCAGAATAAAATTTTATTGATCGCGTAGAGATCGTCATTGATCTGTTTGGCCTTTAAAAACTCATTTTGCAGCGCAAATTTCGTTAGCCTCGCCGTGTAATCGGGCAGTAAATTTGCCGTAACGGAGATCACGCCCTTGCCGCCGTTGCTTAGGATCGGATAGTTGATCGCATCCTCGCCGCTAAGCACGCTAAGGCGCGGCTCGTGCGCGAGCAGATCGACGCATTTATCGATGCTGCCGCTGGCTTCTTTGACGCCGTAGATATTTTCGCAGTCGTTAAAAAGCTTGATGATCGTATCTGCGGCGATGTCGCAGCCGGTGCGTCCCGGGACGTTATATAGCAGCACGGGCAGATCTACCGAGCTCGCGATCGCCTTGTAGTGCAGATAGAGCCCCTTTTGGGTGGGTTTGTTGTAGTAGGGCGCTACGGATAAAATTCCATCCGCGCCGTGAGCCTGCGCAAACTGCGCGAGTCCGATCGCTTCGTGAGTTGCGTTACTGCCCGCGCCCGCTAGCACTTTGACGTCCGTGCCCTTGCACGCGTCTACGGCGATCTCGATACAGACGCGGTGCTCGTCGTGCGTCAGCGTCGCGCTCTCGCCCGTGGTGCCTACGGGTACTACCGCGCTTATGCCGTTTGCGATCTGTCTTTTGATGAGCTTGGCGTAAGTCTGCTCGTCTAGTTTGCCCTCTTTAAAAGGCGTGATCAGCGCCGTCATAGAGCCGATTATGACATTTTTATTCATCGTTTTCCTTTCGTAAGATAATGCTCGTGGAATTTTTAAGGCTTAGATAGGTTTTCATCGCTTTTTTAACCGCGCTTTTATCCAGGCTTTTGATCTCGCGCTCCAGCCTAAATAGCGCGTCCAGATCGCCGCGGACGATGTAGTTGCCGTACATCTGCGCTACCTTGCTAGCGCTGTCGAGGGAGTAGATAAGATCGCTGCTTAGGGTGTTTTTGATCTTTAGCATATCGTCGTCGCTTATTTTAGCTTTTTTGGCTTTTTCGATCAGCGTTAAAATTTCACTCCTCAACGCCTCGCCGCTTACGCCCTGGTTGCAAACGGCAAAGACTATAAATAAATTCTCATCCTTAGCGCTCATATCGTAGATATTGATCTGATTGGCGAGCTTTTTCTCATCGATCAGCACGCGCTGTAAAAGCGAGCTCTTGCCGCCGCTAAGATATATATCCATCGCTTTGATCGCCGCGGCGTCTGGGTGGTTAAACGGCGGAATTTTAAAGGCGACTGCAACGATCTGCGCCTCGCTGTTTTTATAAATAACGCTAAGCTTCTCGCCGTCTTGCGCAGGCTCTGTGCAGTGAGGGCGCGGAATTTCGCTTTTATTTTTTACGGGCGCGAAATATTTTTTAGCCGCATCAAACGCCGCCTTTTCGCCGATGTCGCCGGTGATCAGCAGCACGGCGTTTTGCGGCTGATAAAATTTAGCGTGAAATTCCTTGATATCTTTGATGCTCCAGTTTTCGATATCCTTGCGAAAGCCGATCGGCGTCCAGTGATACGGGTGGTACAAAAACGCGGCGTTGTAGAGCCTGAAAAATAGGTATCCGAACGGATCGTTATCGGTGCGCCATAGCCGCTCCTCGAGCACGACCTTGCGCTCGGGCTGAAATTCTTTGTCTTTGAGGCTCAAGTTTTGCATTATGTCGGCGTAAAGATCCAAGCAGACCTCTAAATTTGAGCTCGCGCACTTTATGAAGTAGTGCGTGTAATCAAAGCCTGTGCTTGCGTTATTCACGCCGCCAAAGCCCTTTACGATCGCGTCGAACTCGCCCGCCTTGCGATTTTTCGTGGATTTAAAATTTAGATGCTCCAGCATGTGCGCGATGCCGCTTTTGCCCATCGTCTCGTCGCGCGAGCCGACGTTGTAAAACACGTCCACGCTGATGACGCCGCTGCCTTTATTCATCGGGATGTGATAAATTTGAAGCCCGTTTTGCAGCGTTATTTTCTTAAATTTAGGAAACATTAATCTTTTTTCACCTTTCGTTTTTTGCTTGAGTTTTGCTCCGCGTCTTGGACGCCGCTCGCTTCTTTGGCCTCTTTAAGCTCTTTGGTCTCTTCGATCTCGGATTTTTTAGTTTTAGCGCGACTTTGTTTTACGTTTTTGCTCTTGGAGTTTTTGCTTTCTGCGCCGTTTTTCGGCGCGGCTTTAGTGTTAGAATTTTTACTTTCTATGTCGTTTTTTGACGCGGCTTTAGTTGCGGTTATATTTTTCGACGCGGTTTTAGTTGCGGTTTTATTTTTAGTTGCGGTTTTTATTTTGGCGGTTTTGCTTGCCGTGTCGCCTTGCTTTGTCCTTTTAGCCTCTAAATTCTCGCTCTTTGCACCGCTTTGCGAGAGATTTTTAGCTGCGGCATCTTTCTGCTGCGAGGCGTTATCCTGTACGGCGTCATTCTGCGAAGTATTCTTTAAAATTTTACCGCGTTTGGAGCTTACGCCGCTTTTTAAAATTTGACCCTGCTTCTGATCTGCATCGACTTTGGAAGCCCTTTTTGAAATTTTATCCTGCTTCTGATCCACGCTGCCTTGCTTTGCGCTTTTAATCTCCGAATTTCCGCTTTCCGC
>NZ_CALIIS010000239.1 GCF_938017705.1 uncultured Campylobacter sp. | reverse complement strand
CGGAGCGATGTATGAAAAAGATATTTTTAGCGCTGATCGCCACGGCGGCTTTAGTAGTGGCAAAACAGAGCGATTTTAATGAAAACGAACTGCAAAGTAAATGCGACAATAACGATGCATCGGCGTGTGCAAATCTCGGTAGCGCATATTACTTCGGAGAAAATATAAAACAGGATTATAAAAAAGCAAGCGAACTATATTTGAAAGCTTGCGATTTAAAACATGGTAAAAGCTGCCATAATCTTGGAATTTTATATGAAAAAGGGGAGGGCGTAAAACAAAGCTACCAAAAAGCGAATGAACTATACTCTAGAGCTTGTGAGTTGGAGCTTGCCCAAAGCTGCTATAATCTCGGGAATTCATATGAAAATGGTAGTGGCACAAAGCAAGACTACAAAAAAGCATATGAGTTATATTCTAAGGCTTGCGATCTAGGATTAGTCAATGGGTGCTACAATATGGGAGTTCTATACTATTCGGGCGAGGGCGTAGAGCGAGATTCTAAAAAAGCAAACGAGCTATTTTCGAAGGCTTGTCGCTTGGAATTTGCCGATGGTTGCTATAATCTTGGGGTTTCATATTTCTATGGTGAAGGCGTAAAACAGGATACAAACACTGCAAAAAAATATTTAAATAAGGCTTGCGATTTAGGATCTCAAGTCGGTTGTGACGGATATAGAAAGCTAAATGAGCTAGGCTTTTAATTCATTTAAATTTTAAGCCGCCTGTGAGCCCGTTTAAATTTGCGACTTAAATTTAAAGATCTAATTTAAACTATATTATCTGCGTGACAGCACTAAAAGCGCGTCAAAATGCGCGTACTTAAAATTTAAACCAATTCCGCCGCGGCAGATGCTGCGTAAGCGGTGTATAAAATTTAGTGAGCCGCCAAATTACGACGACATTCGCGCCAAAATAAAAGGATACGTTCCGCCACCGTTAAAATTTCAGATGAGACGTTAATTCTTTAGGAATTTTAAAATTTTAAGCCCTCTTTTTTGCGGGCTAAAATTTCGAGCGAACCGTTAAGGGTGAGCCACTAATTCGTAGCGTTCGCGTCGAACTGCAAAAATTTCCTGATCTCATCCATCGCCTCTTTGTTTGAGAGTGTAAATTTGATCTCGATGCGGCGGCTAGCGTCCTTGTCCTCGACGCCTCTGCGCATCACGGGCTGCGTGTAGCTGCGACCGCTGGCGATGAGGTATTTTTGCAGTCGCTCATCTTTATTCCACGAGTTGATGAAATCCATCACAGCAAACGCCCTATTTTGCGAGAGCTCGAGGTTATACAAATACCCGCCGTCGCTGTCCGTGTGTCCTTCGATGATGATCTGATCTAAATTTTCGCGAATTTCATCGTTATTCAAAAGCGCGGCGAAATAGCTCTGCAGCGTCGAGCGGAGCGTCTCTTTGGCGCTCTCTTTCAGCTCGCTTGAGCCCTTATCGAAAAGGATCGACGAGCTTAGCGTCATCGCGCCGCTTTCGTTGTCGATGCGGATCTTGCCGCCCAGCTTCTCCTTCAGATCGGCGATGATCTTAACCTTCATTCCGGTGAGGTTGCGGATGCGGTTTTTCGTGACGTTGAGGTCTTGTAAAATTTTATTAAAATCGCTCTCCTTCTTCGTGAGCTGATCGAGCAAAAAGGCGATTTTAAGCTCGTTTTGACTGATCGTAGCGTTGGCGTCGTCGCGCGCTTTTTGCAGAAGCGAGTTGATGTCTAAATTCTCTTTTTTCAGCTTTTCTGCCATCTCGGTTAGGTCTTCGATCTGTATGAAGTAGATGGAATTTTGCTTGCGAAGATCGGTGTTTTCGATATTTAGCTTCTCGAGCTGATCGCTAAAAATTTTATTCAGCGCCTCAAGCTCGGCGCTTTTTTTCTCCTGGCTTTGCAGGCTTGCTAGCGCACTTGAAATTTGGCTTTCTTTCTCCTGCAGGTTGCTTTGCGTGAGGAAGTATTTGACGATGATGCCGCCTACTAAAAGCACGAAAACAAAAAGCAGCCCCGCCATCAAATCGGCGTACGCGATCCAGAAGGTCTCTTTTTCTTCGTTATTCGTTTTCATCTAAAAGTGCTTTTTCATCGATGCTTGCAAGCGTTTTGCGAAGCTCTTCGATGATGCTTTCGTTGCTCGTCCGCGCAGCACCCTCTCCAGCTAAAAGTGCCTTCAAATCCGCGCTTAGCCCCTTAAAGCTAGCGTCAATTTTAGCGGCGTAAGCATTCTGCGAACTTGAAATTTCACCCGCAAACCCGCCCAAGGAAGCATTTAGGCTCTTGATTTGAGCGCTTAATGCACTCGTAACGTTAGTCAGCTCGCCTTGCCCGTCCGTTAAAGTCTTAGACTGGCTTAGATACTGCGCGGAAATTCCGTTTTGAATTTCGATTAGGCTTGCAGACACGGACTTAAGCGCAGATAAAATTTGAGCGAAGCTCTTATCTAGCTCACCGTGAGCAAGATTTGTCCTTTGGATCATCTCTCCTGCTTTTTCAAGCTCTTCTTGTGTAATCGCCATACTTCGCTTCTCGGCTTCCATCACACTTTCAAATGCGCCGATTTTTTCATCGATTAGGCGGTTTAGCCTTTCGGTAAAATTCGTAGAGCTCATCATCGCAAATGAGCGCGAAATTTCAGAATTAGCGTTTAAAATTTCATTCAGATAGCCCTGTGTTATTTCGTCTTTGTTCCAGAAGAAATTTTTAGTAGAATTTTTGTATTTGATGAGCAGGCGCTCATATTTGCTGATGCCCTTTTTCTCAAAATATATCCACCAAAGCGCCAAAAAGATTCCATAGATCGAGACGTAAAATGCCGTACCTACGCCGCCTAAAAGCTGCGCGATCTCGGTTTCTAACCCATCGATATTGCTTGAGGAAAAGTGCGGCATCGAAATCGCAATCGAGATGAAAGTTCCTAAAATTCCAAGCATCGGAAAGACCGCCGACGCGACGGAAGCGTAGTTTTGATTACGCAGCGAGTAGCCGTATTCGTCCACAAAAAGATCAAAGCTGGCATCTGATTTTTTCTTGCCGCCGATACTTAAGAGATTGGCGACAATGTAATTTTTCAGCTCGCGCTTGAAGTCATCGATATTATTTTGAAAATTTAAGCAGCCGTATTCTGCATTATGACGAGCTAAAACTAGCGCGATAATGAGCAAAACTGCAAGCATCAGGATCGAGTGTGTTTCTACCTTCAGCCCGATAAGCCCCAAATAGCCCAGCAAAAACACCACAAAAACCGCGATCGGCAGAGCTGCGATCTTAAAAAAAACGCCCGCTAACGAGCGCTCCTTCGCCTCAGGTAGCGTGATATCGAGCACCTCGTTATTCGGGCGATCCATATTAGTTCCTATTTAGGCAATTTAGATTGTCAAATGCGACTTGCAAGCGCGCCACCATACTCTGCTCGCCAGCTCTTAGCCACTTGCGAGGATCGTAGAATTTTTTATTCGGTTTATCCTCGCTTTCCGGATTGCCGATTTGAGCTTGCAAATAGCCGCGATTTTTGCCCTCATAAGCGCGCACGCCGTCCCAAAACGCCCACTGCGTGTCGGTATCGATATTCATCTTAACGACGCCGTAGCTAACGGCTGCCTTGATGTCGGAGGTCTCGCTGCCGCTGCCGCCGTGAAAGACAAAATTTACGGGCTTTTCGGATTGCAGATTAAATTTTTCTCGGACGAATTTTTGCGAATTTTTCAAAATTTCAGGTCTCAGCACAACATTGCCCGGCTTATACACGCCGTGGACGTTACCGAAGCTTGCTGCAATGCTGAATCTATCGCTGATTTTGCCAAGTCGCTCGTAAGCTAGCGCGACATCTACGGGCTGGGTATAAAGCCGCGCATTATCGACGCCGGTATTATCGACGCCGTCCTCTTCGCCGCCCGTGACGCCAAGCTCGATCTCAAGCGAAATTCCAAGATCGCTTAAAATTTCCAAATACTTCTCGCAGGTGGCTAAATTTAGCTCCAAATCATCCTCGCTAAGATCGAGCATGTGCGAGCTAAAAAGCGGCACGCCGTGAGCTTTTTTATTCTCGGCGTTGGCTTTAATGAGCTCATCGATCCACGGAAGCAGCTTCCTTGCGGCATGATCGGTATGTAAAATTACCGCAACGCCGTAATGGGCCGCCAGAGCATGCACCTGGCGCGCACCCGCGATAGCGCCTAATACCGCGGCATTTGGGCAAGCGGCACCTGCGTAAAACGCTGCGCCGCCGTTGCTAAACTGAATTATTACGGGCGAATTTGCGATTTTAGCGCTTTCCAAGACGGCGTTTATGGAATTCGATCCCACTACGTTTACCGCAGGGATCGCAAAGCCCTGCTGCTTCGCATACGCATAGACTTTACTTACGTCATCGCCACTTAAAACGCCCGGTTTTACTATATCTAAAACGCCCATTTTTAGCTCCTATATTATTTATACTCGATTTTAGCGTTTTTGTGAAGATCTGCCGCTTTTTGCTCGACTACTTTCGCCGCTTTTTGCTGTCTAAGTACGCGCTCTATAAAAGGCTTTGCCTCGCTTTGACTTAACTGCTTTTTAGCTTGAGACTCCTCTTTTAACACGACGTGATATCCAACCCTGCTTCTAATAGCTTTAGTAGTGATTTGACCATCTTTTATCTTAGAGATCGCATCGGCAAAAGGCTTGACCTGATCGCTAGGCATCCAGCCTAGCTCGCCGCCGGTTTGTTTAGCCTGCGGATCGATAGATTTAGCTTTGGCAAGTTCCGCAAATTTAGTAAATAGCGCACTGTCGCTAAGCCCTTTTAACTGCTTAATAATATCGTTTGCCTCAGCTTCGGTTTTAACGACGATCTGAGCCGCTTTGATTCTCGCAGGCTCGGTAAAGCGCGCTTTGTTTTTGTTATAAAAATCGGCTATTTCTTTATCGTCGATATTTATTTTGCTGGCTTCTTTAGCCTGCCATACACGAAGTGCTAAGTTATCTTTTACAATTTCAAGCTCTTTTTTATAAACGTCTTCGTCCATAACGCCCGATTTTTTAGCTTCATCCGTTAGCAGCATCAGATCAATGCCTTTATCGATAAGCTCCTTTTTTTGATCGGCATTAAGAGCAGCGATATCTACATTGCCTATGCCTTGAAGTAGCGGAGCAAGCTCTTTTTCGGTTACGTCTTTGCCATTTACGGTAGCGTAAACGGTAGCGTTAAGGCTGATAGCGGCAGCCAAACTAAGTGCTGTAAATAAAACTTTTTTCATCATAATTCCTTAAAAAAATTTTAATGGCGATTATAACTCAAAGTTGTTAACAATCAAACTGTACTTTAGAATTTTAGGGTAGAATTCCGCCTTGAGGAAATGCAAATGAGAAGTAAAAAAGATATTTTAGAGATAAAAAAGAGAATTTTACAAAACTTCGCGGAAGAGCGCAGCGAGTTGAAATTTAAAGACAACTATCAGCTTTTGGTCTGCGTGATGCTTAGCGCGCAGTGCACCGACAAGCGTGTAAATTTGATCACGCCGCGCTTTTTTGCGGAATTCCCAAGCGTTGCAGAGCTTGCAAAGGCCAATCTGGCAAGCGTTAAGCTGCTAATCAGCTCGTGCAATTTCTACAACAACAAAGCGGTAAATTTAATCAAAATGGCGCAGGCGGTGGTTCGCGACTTCGGCGGCGTCGTGCCGCTTGATGAAGCGGGACTCAAATCTCTTGCAGGCGTGGGGCAAAAGACCGCTCACGTCGTGCTTTTAGAGGGCGCGGGCGCAAACGTGATGGCGGTGGATACGCACGTCTTTCGCGTCGCGCATCGCCTAGGGCTGAGCCGTGCAAAGACGCCCGAGCTTACGGAGCGCGATCTGAGCGAGGCTTTTAAAACAGACCTCGGCAAGCTACACCAAGGCATGGTGCTTTTCGGCCGCTACACCTGTAAGGCGATAAAGCCGAACTGCAAGGAGTGCTTTTTAAACGAGCTGTGCGGCAGCAAAGATAAGAATTTTCCGTAAAATTTTAGCCTGCAAATGCGGGTTTAAATTTGACGGAATTTTAAAATTTTGACGCCTTACTTAGACCCGCTTTACGGCAGACATTCGGCTTATTATGGCGCGAAAAATTTAGATTGAAATTTTATAAACGCTTCTTTTGATTTTTATCTTTTAGTAAATCTGCGATTTTGCTTTTGAGGTCTACTGCTTTGCCAGCCAAGCCCGGTATCCTTCGCTTTTAATCACGTCCGCGATGCTTTTTACTATCTCCTGCGGCAGAAATTCGGACTTTTTATCAATGACGGACACTAGCGCGTAAGTGTTATCGTAATCTTGCAACTCCAAGCCCGCGCGCACCAGCGTTTCGTATAAAAACGGCTCGTCTTTTTCGATGCTTACCGCATTGTCGTTTAAAAATTCATAGATGAACGCAAGCTGTTTTTTATCGCCGATTTTTAAAAAATAATCGGCCAAATTCGTCGCGCTTTTGATGATGATTTTGCGTAGCTCATCTATCTGCCGCGCAGAGTAACGCTGGGTAATCGGCCGCCAATTTTCCGCCATCCTTGCCGCAATGATAGACAGCTTGAAGGCTCTGCCGCCATAAGCATATTTTTCGCTTTCATCGCCGATTTTTTCTATGGCCTCGAATTCGCTCACCATATACTCGTATAGCTCCTCATCGCTACCGCTGAAATTTTCTAAATATATCATCTCGGCGATAGTCTCGGAATTTTTAGGCAGATCGCCTGCGCATTCTGGCTCCTGCTCTTCATTTTCTTCGTCCCAGGCGACTTTTCTAGCTTCAAAAGTTTTAAAATCTACCAGTGGATTAACGCCGTTTTTTACGAATTCAAAAAAGGCAGAAATATTGATCTGATGCTCGTCTTCGCAAATTCCGTCCTTAAACATCAGCTCGCAATCTTCAAAAAATTCCCAACCATCAAGCGCGCCCAGGTAGCTTCGACCAACCCGTCCGTCTAGGATATAGACGCATTCGCTAGCGCCATGATCAGGCATCGCGTGGTCGTTTGAGACGATATACGGCGCTTGCGTTTTTCCAAAAACCTGCAACATTCCGTCGTTGTATTCGCCGCTTATGCCCCAAAGCGCCGTTAGATTGCCGCCGATTGCGATAACGCCGTCCTGCGAATGCAGATAATTACACGCCGTATCTTTGGCGACCTGTAAAAACAGATAATCATCATCGACGATATCGCCGCCGGTGGATAAATTTCCGTTAACAAACATCGCTCGTGTGCTATTTTTACCGCCCGCGTCGCTAAATTTATCCTCAAGCCAAGCGGAATTTAGCGTGCCTCTCGACAGGCTAAGATCGCCGTCAAACACCAGCACGCAGGAACTACTATCCAAATATAAATTTGAGCCGTATTTTTTCTCAAATTCATCATAAGGCAGTATAAAAACAGGTGGAATTTTGGTTGCGAAAGGGCTACGGTTTTCGTATCGCTTTGCTTGCAATTTAACAATTTGTTCGCAATTTTGCAGAAAATTTTTGATCTGGCTTTCCATTTTTATATCCTTTTAAATTTCTATTTCGGCAAGTGGTCCCGCCGAGCAAATTTTAGCGTCCGTCCTGCTTAATTCTTTGCATTCGCAACTTTTCAAGAAGCAGTTGCGAGCAAAACGAAGCAAAAATCTCTTTAAAAAGCATTCGTGAGGCAAGCAACCGCAAAATTTAAGGGCGAAGTATTTTGTTCTAGACGAGTAAAATTTAAATCATAGGACAAAAACAAGTTGTAAAAATTTTAAGGCGCAGTATCGCGAGATGATTTTGAAAGTTGTGCAGAAAATTTTAATCAAGACTAGGCATGAAGCCTGTCGCAGATTAAAATTTTCTTCTGCTTGCAGTTGTGAGCAAAGCGAAGCAAAAATCTCTTTAAAAAGCACTCGCGAGACGAGCCGCCGAAAATTTAAAGGCGAAGTATTTTTGCTCTAGACGAGGCGGATTTAAATTTTACGACGGGAGCTACCTAGTCGGTAGTGACCGAGTAAAATTTGAATCCAACGAAGTATAGGACAAAAAGACAAGCCTTTTCAAGCTACTGAAGTCTAGCGATTATATTTCTTACAACTTCCGCTATCATCTCCACCGACGCTATCTCGCAGTGCTCGTTCACGGAGTGGGGCGAGTGGATATTCGGGCCTATGGAGCAGGCTTGCAGCTCGGGCTGTTTTGCAACCAGAACGCCGCACTCAAGACCGGCGTGCACGGCGGCAAATTTCGCCTGCGGCTTTTGTTTTTGCAACTCCTCAAGCACCAGATGAGCAAAGTCGCTGATGCACGGCGCCCAGTTCGCCGAGCGGTCGGCTACTCTCACATCAAAGCCCAGCGCGCTAGCTAGCGTGGCGGTCTCAAAGCCCAAATTTTCGAGCCCTTCGCGCTTCATCGCGCGCCCGAAAAAGTCAAACTCGATCACTTCGCCCTTCTGCTTAACGGTCGAGAGGTTTATGCTTTCATTTACCATGCCAAGCTGCGTGTCGTAGCTGCGCACGCCCTGGGCAAATGAGTTGATGAGTGCTAAAATTTTGCCGCTATTTACTAGCACGTCCGCTTCGCCCTCGCCCAGGCTCTTTACCCACGCCAGGCCGCGCTGCTTCGGTTCATGCGCGCACAGCGCCTTGCACACGGCGTTTGCGGGGATCGAGTTGCTCCTCTCGCCAAAGTCCAGACTAATAAGCTCACAGCCCTCCTCAGCGAGGAATTTCGCTAGCAGCTTCGTCGCATTTGGGATATTTTTGTGTATCTCGTTGCCAGAGTGTCCGCCGCTAAGTCCGGTGACGCCGATCTCGTAAATTTTACCGCTCTTTTTGACGGTCTGCGCACCGATTTTTGCGCTCACGTTTATGCCACCCGCACAGCCCAGCGTCACGCGGTCGTCCTCTTCGCTGTCTAAATTTAGCAAATTTGGCGATAAAATTTTACCCTTAAAGGCGTTTGCGCCCACGAGCCCGACCTCTTCGTCGTTGGTAAATAGGCACTCTAAATTTGCAAACTCCCGCATCGCGCCCATCATCATCGCCACGCCGATGCCATCATCAGCGCCCAGAGTCGAGTTTTTCGCTCTTAAGATACCGTCCTCTTCGATGAGCTGCAAATTCGGCGCCACGCCCACGCAAACCATGTCGTAGTGGCTTTGCAGGCAAATTTTAGGCTCGCCCTTTACGGCGTGGATATTGCCCGCCTCATCGATGTTCACGCTAAAGCCCTGAGAGCGCGCAAAATCCGCCAAAAACCCCCTCATCTGCTCCGTTTCGCAGCTACAGTGAGGTATCTCGCAGAGCCTCTTAAAATCGTTCATAACCTCGTTTTTTTGCATGTTTGCTCCTTAAATTTACTTAACTATCTCGCCCGTGTAGCCCGTCGTCGCCACCGCATCTAGCAGTTGCTTCTCGCTCACGCCGTCTTTCGTCTCGACGCGGGCGGTTTTGTCGTGCAGGCTAGCCTTGGCGCTGATGACGCCGTCTACCTTTAGCAGGGCTTTTCGCACCATCGCCGTACACAGCGGACAGTGCATCCCCTCGACTTTGATAACAAAATTTTGATTTGCAAACGCCACGCTTGCAAGCAGTAAAATAGATAGAATTTTATTCATAAATTTTTCCTAAAACTTCGGGGTATGATAGCAGAATAATCACAAAAACAGCTAAAAAAACGTAGATGAAGATCCACTTTTTGCGGCGATTTGCGAGGTCGCAGGATTTTGGCTTTTTGAAAAAATAAAACGCGCTCGCCGCAAAGCAGATCGCGGCAAGTGCTGTAAAATAGGGTCTCAGCTCGGTTAAGCTCTCTATGGCTTCCGAGCTAAGCAGGCTAAATGAAGCGCCGAAAAGTAAAAACAAAAGCGCGGGCAGGCAGCAAAGAGTCGCCGCCAGCGCGCTCGCAACCGACGCCAGAGCTAGCCAAAAGCCCTTCATTTGAGCTCTTGCGACTTGTAGTCGTAGCTAAAATCTATTGGCGAATAGTAATTTAGCACGTTGTCGTCCACTTCGCCGTAAGGATAACCGAAGTTATTTAGCGGAAATTCCGCAGGTTTTGGCGATAGGACAAAGTCGCGCGCGTCGTTAAAGCCGATCCAGCACATCTCCCAGTTGCCGAATAAATACTCGCGGATTTTA
>NZ_CALIIS010000238.1 GCF_938017705.1 uncultured Campylobacter sp. | reverse complement strand
CCACCTCGACTTCCACAAGACCATGCAGGGCTACCTCGACGCCAAGGCCCGCCTGCAATCGGAACATCGTTCCAAAGATACCTCACCTCGCCCGCGCCAATCTCGATGATCGAGTAAAAATCGCCGCAGATAAGCAGGTAGCACCCGTCCGCGCGGCTTGCCAGATCCTTTGCGGCGAGCTTCTTGCCCAAGATCACGTCGCGCGCGTCGCCGTCGTAAAAGTTTGGCTTAAGATCTAAAAACTCGAGCGGATTTAGTGCCACCTCGTCCGCAAAGCGCGGATCTTTCAAATCAAAAGCCCCCTCGCTTTCCCGTCTAAGCGCGCTAAGTGTACCGCAAACGCCTAGCTTTTCTGCTAAAATTTGCGCGAAAGAGCGCACGTAGCCGCCCTCGCTAAGCGCGACGCGAAAGCTCACGAAAGGATGAGCGTAGCTTAAAATTTCAGCATCAAAAACCCGCATCGAGCTCTCTTTTAAGCTCACCTCTTCGCCCGCACGAGCGAGCTTGTATGCGCGCACGCCGTCAATTTTCTTGGCGCTGAAGGCGGGCGGGATAAATTTTATCTCGCCGCGCATCTGCGCCACCGCGGCGTCTAAAATTTCGCGCAAAAGCGGCGGAATTTGCTCCACGCGCTCAATATTTTCGTTATCGCCGCTTGGGCTTTGCGCGCCCAGCCACAGCGTCGCGGCGTAAACTTTTGGTTCCTTTTTCAAAAACCTAAAAAAGCGCGCGTATTGCCCAAACGCCACGATCAGCGCGCCACTCGCGAAAGGATCGAGCGTGCCGCTAAAGCCCGCCTTTTTCACGCCGTATTTGCGCTTCAGAGCGCTTAAAAATTTATTGCTGCCGATGCCCGCGGGTTTGTCCGCCAAAAACAATCTATTCATAAGCTCCGATCTTTTCTACGAAATTTGACATTATTACGCGCGAAATTCCGCCGAAATTTATAGTGAGTCGGTCGCCGTTTACCGCCGTGATCTGTCCGATACCGAAGAGTTTGTGTTTGATCAGCTCGCCCTTGCTAAAACCGCTGCTTTGCTCGCGCGGAGGCTCTTTAGCTACCAAACCCGCCTCGGCTATAAACCTGCTCGCATCCAGCCTCTCGCGCTTGCCGCGATAAAATCGGCTAGCCGCAAAGCTAAGCGTGAGAGTGCGTTTGGCGCGCGTAATCGCTACGTATGCAAGCCTACGCTCCTCCTCGATGTCATTGCTGTCGCCCAAAAGCGGGAAAAACCCCTCCTCCAGCCCGATTACGAAAAGGTGCGAAAACTCAAGCCCTTTGCTGGCGTGCACACTCATTATGTTTATCGCATCGCCCATGATAGCGTCTTGATCGCTAAGAAGGCTCAGCTCGTTTAAAAATTCCGCCAGATCAAAATCGGGCTTATTGCTCGCCTCGCCCTTCAGCATCGCCAAAAATTCGTCGATATTTGCTACGCGATCGGCGCCGTCCGGAAGCGAGGCATAGTAGGCCTTTAGCCCGAAAGCAGGCTCCAGCGCGTCTATTTTTTTGATCGTATCGGCTAGCGCGGAGATAGAAGCGATGCCGCTTTTAAGCTCCGCTAAAGCCTGCGCCGCCTTGGCGCTAAGCCCCGCGTCCGGCTCGCTAAAAGCGTCAAATAGACTGATAAGTCGCAGGCGCGAAAGCTCCTCGAGCTTTGCCAGCGAGACCTTGCCGATGCCGCGCTTGGGCACGTTTATGATCCGCCTCATCGAAAAATCGTCGTGCTCGTCGTTTACCAAGCGCAGATAGGCGATCGTATCCTTTATCTCGGCTCGCTCGTAAAATTTCACGCCGCCTACCATTTTGTACGGGATTTTGGCTCGATTTAGCCCCTCCTCCAGCGCGCGCGAAAGAGCGTTTACGCGGTAAAGCACGGCGATTTCAGAGGGCGCTACGCCGCTTGAAAGCAGCTTTTTGATAGCTTCTGAAATCTTTGCCGCCTCGATACTTTCCTCGTCTGAATGCAAAATTTCGATCTTTTCGCCCCCGCCGTTCATGCTAGTAAGGCTCTTGCCGAGGCGGTTTTTATTGTGCGAGATGAGCTCGTTGGCGGCATTTAAAATTTCATCCGTGGAGCGGTAGTTCTGCTCGAGTTTGATAAATTTTACGTTTGAGAACTGATCTTTAAAATTTAGAATATTTTCTATCCGCGCGCCACGCCAGCCGTAGATACTCTGATCGTCATCGCCCACTACTACGAGGTTTTCGTGCGCGGTGCAGAGCTTTTGCAGCAGTTTGAATTGAATGTCGTTGGTGTCCTGATACTCATCGACCGTGATGTAGGCGTAACGGCGCGAAATTTCATCGCATAGCCGCTCATTCGCGCTTAAAATTTTATACGGCAAAATTAGCAGATCATCGAAATCCACAAGATTATTCGCTGCCAAATACGCCTCGTAGCTCTTGTATGCTCTAGCGCAGTGCGCGTAAAATCCGCTATACATTCTGCTTAGTTCATCGTCCTCGCCCTTTAGAAGCTCGTCGATATCTTTGGGATCGATCAGAGAATTTTTGTAGGTTGAAATTTTGGCCGCCAATAGCGACGTGGGCAAATTTATCTCAAAGCCCTTGATGATCTTTTTCTTATCGTCGGTATCGATTACTTGGAAGTTTGCGCTGCGCCCAAGCTCGCTAATATGAAATTTTAAAAACAGAAGCCCGAATTTATGAAAGGTACACAGAAGCGGCACGCTACTTAAATTTAGCCCGCTTATCAGATTAAGCGCTCGCGAGCGCATCTCGGCGGCAGCTTTGTTCGTAAACGTAAGCGTGAGAGTATTTTCCGCAGGCACGCCGTTTGCGAGCAGATAGGCAAGGCGCGCGGTGATCGTTTTGGTTTTGCCGCTGCCCGCACCCGCTAAGATTAACATCGCTCCGTCCACGTGGCTCGCAGCCTCGCGCTGAGTGGGATTAAGACCTTCTAAAATATCGCTCATTTTGAGAAAATTTTACGCGATTTTTCGCGCTTAAGCCACTCGGACTCGGGCTGGGAGAAATTTACCGCGATGGGCTTGCCGTCCACGACGATCTGCAAAACCGCGTAAAACGGCACGCTAAGCGTGCTTGCAAAATCCTGCGGCCCAAATCCCGCCTCGAAAACCAGCTCATCCTTGCTAAGATGCGCGCTAGAAAGCGTGTATTCCTCCAACTGCAAAAAGATCGCGGGCATTTTGAAGCTTTTTAAAATTTCCTCCGGCAGCGGCGGATCAAATTTTATCTGATCCGTCCTCGCAACGATGCCAAATCCGCATCCAAGAGCTAAAACGTAATCCAAAACCGCGCCTATATTTGCACTACTCGCAGCGATAAATTTATCGTCTTTTAAAATTTTATCTATCATCCTAATCCCTCACAAACTCATCTACAAGCGCCGCGACCTGCTCTATGCCGATGCGCCAAAACTCGCTTTTATTGATGTCAAAGCCGAATTTCGCCACTAGCTTTTGCGGCTCGTCGCTGCCGCCCGAGCTTAAAAACTCGGTGTAAATTTGAACGAAATTTTCGAGCCTGCCGCTTTTATACAGCCCGTAAAGCGCGAGCACCAAAAGCTGCGCATAGGCGTAAGAGTAGCAGTAAAACGGCGTGTGAACGAAGTGCGGAATGTAGCTCCACCAACTTTTATAATGATCCTGCAAGATTAGCTCGCCCGCAAACATCTTGCGCGACTCCTCCATCCAAAGCTCATCTATTTGCTCGACGCTTAGCTCATCCGCGCTGGCGTGCACGCGCCGCTCAAAGGTCGTAAATCCAATCTGGCGGTAAAGCGTCGCGAAGATATCCTCGATCTTTGCCGCAAGCATCGCTCTTAGCGCGGCCTTGTCGCTTGCGGTCTGCGAGGGCGTATCCGTATCGCGCGCTGCGTATTCGCACGAACCCGCAGAGCTTTGCGAAGCGGCGTGTTTTACGGCGTGCTCGCTTGGAATTTCACCGCCCTGAGCCTCTTGCGAAGCATCGCGCTTTAAATTTTGCGAACTGTCCGAGGCGGCGGCGCTTTTTAAATTTGGCGAGCCGTTTAAATTTGAAAAATTTTCGCGCATATAATCAAACACCAGCATCTCGCAAAACACCGACGCGGTCTCCGCCGTCGTTAGCGGCGTAAAAGAGTTAAAATAGCCCACGCCGTAGCTTAGATACTGATGTATCGCGTGCCCCAGCTCGTGCGCGAGGGTAAATACGTCGCGGCGCTTGCGCGTGAAATTTAAAAGTACGAAAGGGTGCGTATCGCGCGAGCCTGAATGCGAAAATGCGCCGCTTTGCTTATTTTGCGCGGGCATCGCGTCGATCCAGTTTTGCTCAAACGCGATCAGCGCGATCTGCTTAAATTTCGGGCTAAATTTTTCAAACGCCGCTAGCACGATCTGCTTGGCCTGCTCGAAGCTAAACTCGTTCTCATCGCCGCCAAGCGGCGCATATCTGTCGTAATCATACAGCGCGTCGTAGCCTAAAATTTCGCGCTTTTTGGCGTAAAATTTGCCGACTAGACCAAAGCTTCGCTCCGCCTCTGCGATCAGAGCATCGACGCTTGCGATATTTATCTGATTTTCCTCATGCATCACCGCCTCGGCTTTATCGTAACCGCGTAGCTCGCAGCGAATTTTAAGATCGGTTTTGATCATATTGTAGATGTAACAAAGCAGATGGGAGTTTTGCTGAAGCACCGCGCTTAGCGAGGCTGCGGCATCCTTTCGCACCTCGCGATCAGAGCTATGGAGCAGGCTTAAAATTTCCTCCTCGCCGAGCTTGCGCCCGCGAAAATCAAAACTCATCCGCGCCATACTCTCGTCAAAAAGCCGTGAAAACGCCTCTCCGCTCACGGGTGAAGTTTTTAAAAGCACGCTTTCTTGCGGCAAGCTTAGCTGGTGGACTTTGCGCCGCTTAAGTAGGCTCAAATAGTATCTAAATCTCCCGCTTCCCACGACAAACTCGTCCTGTTTTGCGGCGTCAAGCTCGTTAAACTCGAGCTCGAAAAAAAGCAGGTTCTGCGAAATGTCGTTGCAAGCCTGCTCCGTCTTAGCCTGCTGCGCCCCAAGGCTCGTATCTCGCGCGAATCTAAGATGCGCAAAGCTCATTATCTTGCCGATCTGCTCGCTGATGCCCTCATAAAGCTCAAGCGCGCCTAAAAACTCCTCCGCGCTAAGAGTGTGCAGCTTATCTTTAAATTTAGCTTCAAAATCCCTAGCCTGCGCAGCCGCGCTATCTATCGCGCCGCTAAATTCCGCTTCGTTTGCAAACAGCTCGCCTAAATTCCAATTCATCGATTTCCTTTTAAAATTTTTGGATAATTTTATCAAAAAAGAATAAGTAAAATTTTAAAAACCGCGAGATCCGCCGCCTTAGCGGAAATCGCGATAAATTTTAAGGTGAGTTATTTTTGCATACTTTGCGACGCGATCGCCGTAAAAATCACGTCGGTAGAGCTATTGATCGCAGTTTCTACAGAGTCTTGGATCACGCCGATGATAAAGCCGATCGCGACCACCTGCATTGCGATATCATTTGAGATATTAAAGAGCGAACACGCAAGCGGTATCAGCATCAACGAACCGCCAGGCACGCCGCTAGCACCGCACGCACCGACTGCCGAGACCACGCAAAGCAGTAGCGCCGTCCAAAAATCGGGGCGCACGCCAAGCGTATGAGCCGCAGCAAGCGCCAAGATCGCGATTACCACCGCAGCGCCCGCCATATTTATCGTAGCTCCCAAAGGGATCGAGATCGAGCTTAGCTCGTCGCTGATACCGAGCTTTTTGCATAAATTTAAATTTACGGGGATATTCGCCGCCGAGCTGCGAGTGAAAAACGCCGTGAGGCCGCTTTCGCGTAGGCAGGTAAATACGAGCGGATATGGATTTTTCTTAATCACCGCAAAGACGATGAGCGGATTTACCACGAGGGCTACGAACGCCATCGCGCCTACTAGCACGACTACGATCCGTACGTATCCAAGCAGCGCATCAACGCCGGTTTGATACACGGTAGAAGCTACTAAGCCGAAAATTCCAAACGGCGCGAGTTGGATTACAAACTGCACGATTTTGGTTACCGCTTCACTCAGATCGGTAAAAATTTTTTTCGTTTCGTTGGTACAAAATTTAAGCGCGACGCCAAGACCTATCGCCCAGGTTAAAATTCCTACGTAGTTTCCGTGTGCGATAGCGTTTAGCGGATTATCTACAACCTTAAAAAGCAGATCTTTTAGCACGATCCAAACGCTTGCAGGGACCGCATTTTCCGCCGCGCCGACATTACTAAGTGCAAGCTGCGTCGGAAATAAAAAGCTGGCTGCTACCCCCACGCACGAAGCTAAAAAGGTGCCTACAATATATAGAACAACCACGCGTTTTAAGCCGCTTGCGCTGCCGTATTGTTTATTTACGATCGAGCTTAAAATCAAGATAAAAACTAAAATCGGAGCTACCGCTTTAAGGGCGCCTACGAATAAATTTCCTAAAATTTCCGCAAAAGCTACTACGTTTATTAAAAACGAAGTATGCTCTGCCGCAATATCGCCTGCCGCTGAACGTGCGGCAAAGCCCAAAATAGCTCCTATTATCAAGCCTGTAACTATGCGCAGAACTAGATTTTTATCTTTGTAGCTAGCTACTAATTTTTGAATCGAACTCATTTTTTACCTTTCAATCAAAACGTCGTTTGAAATATATCGAAATTTTATTTAAGCGCATTTAAATTTGGGCGAAATTTCGCAATTTTTAGTTAATCTTAAAACCTCGTTAGATAAAATGACGCGAAATTTTAATTAGGAGCAGATATGTATCTATTTACCAGCGAGGTCGTAAGCCCCGGACATCCGGATAAGTGCGCCGATATCATCGCAGATAGCATCGTGGATGAAATTTTAAAACAAGATCCAAACGGACGCGTAGCAGCGGAGGTTTTCATCGCGGGCAAACACGTAGTAATCGGCGGCGAAGTAAACGCTAAGATCGATTTTACCCACGACGATTACCGCCACATCGTAAAGGGCGCGCTTAGCGAGATCGGCTATAACGACAACCCTCATTTCACGCGCGCGCAGTGCCTGCATCCGCAGGATCTGCAAGTGGACGTATTTTTAAACCAGCAAAGCCCCGACATCAACCAAGGCGTCGATCAAGAGGGCGGCGAGATCGGAGCGGGGGATCAGGGCATAATGTTCGGTTTCGCAAGCTGCGAGACGAAAAATTTTATGCCGGCGGCGATCACCTACGCGAGGCTTCTTTGCGATCACGTTTATGCCTATGCAAAGTCCCATCCTAACGAGCTTGGCGTCGATATTAAGACGCAGGTTAGCGTCGATTACGGCACGAAGAGCAATTTTGAGGAGTGCAAGCCGCAAAGCATCCATACGATCGTGGTTTCCGCGCCATGCGTCGAGAGCATGAGCATCGAGCGCGTCCGAGATCTGATCGGAAATTTGATCGATTCTGCAGGGCTTCCGAAGGAGCTCTACAACAAAAGCAAGACGATCATCTACATCAACCCGACCGGCCGCTACGTAAATCACAGCTCGCTTCACGACAGCGGCCTAACGGGGCGCAAACTAATCGTCGATAGCTTCGGCGGCTACAGCCCGATCGGCGGCGGCGCTCAAAGCAGCAAAGACTACACCAAGGTCGATCGTAGCGGGCTTTATGCGGCGCGCTATATCGCCAAAAACATCGTTGCAGCGGGGCTTGCGAAAAAATGCATCGTCCAGCTCAGCTACGCAATCGGCGTCGCAAAGCCCGTCAGCGTCAGCGTCGATTGCATGGGGACGAATTTAGGCGCAGCTAGCGACGATGAGCTATCTGCTTTCGTGCTTGAAAAATTTCCGCTCACGCCGCGCTGGATCATCGATAAATTCGGCCTTGATCGCCCGGGCAAAGGAAGCTTTCTCTACGCCGACGTCGCCGCACGCGGACAGGTCGGAAACGACGAATACCCGTGGGAGCAGCTTGACGGCGTGGAGCTTTTTAAGGCTTTGAAATAAAATTTTACGCTTTGCAGTAGCGCCTTTTTAGCTTACGACATTCGCTAGGCTTGCAGCAGCGAGCCTAGCTCAATATTCTACGCGGCTTTGCAGCCGTGTAATTTATCGCATCCCAAAAAATAGCGTTGCGGCAAAATTCTCCATCAAAATTCTAAGCCGTGAAATTTAAGAGTTTTTGCAGGTAGAATTGAATTTTAAAATTTTAAGCCCTCTTTTTTGCGGGCTAAAATTTCGAGCGAACCGT
>NZ_CALIIS010000237.1 GCF_938017705.1 uncultured Campylobacter sp. | reverse complement strand
GTCGATTAGGGCATGAATCGCTACATCGCCGTCGCTGTGTGCGATCAGCGCGAACTCGCACGGGATCTGTACGCCGCCGAACACGATGCCCGCACCTTTTTCAAGCGCATGCACGTCGTAACCCGTACCGCAGAAGATATCGCGCGAGCAGGGTTTTAAATTTAGCGCCGCCAGATCGCTTACGCGCGTGATCTTAAGCGCGCCCGCTTCGCCTTTTATAAATTCCAACTGCCCGCCCGCGCTGCCGATCGCCGCGCTGTCGTCGGTAAAAATTTCGCTTCCCTCAAGCGCCTTTTTAAGCAGCGCCGTGCGCGAAAGCTGCGGCGTTTGGATGAGGCGCAGCTTCTCTCGCTCCACAATGCGCTCGCCGAGATAGGTCGTGTCGTTTACGCCAAGATAGGGGCTGATGCAGTCCGCGCTGCCTAAATTTCGTATCAGCGAGGAGATCAGCTCGGGCGAAATTTGCGCGCGTGCCACGTCGCTTACGAGCACGAGCTCGCTCTCTACGAGCTTTAGCGCGTTTTTTAGCGAGCTTTGGCGATTTGCGCCGCCAGGGGCGAAGTGAAATTTTAAATTTGCAGAGCCGCGTTCATCCGCGCCGCATCCGACTTGAGCTTTAAAATTTTCCGCGCTCTGCGGCTTGCTTGCGTCGTTTAGATCGTCTGCGCCGCATTCGATCCCGCCCTGCTTTCTTTGAAATTTATACTCGCTCGTGTCGTACTCCGCGCTTTTGCCGCGCGCCGAAGCCGAGCTGCACGCATAGAGGCGCTCGCAATAGCTCACGTCCTCCTCGTTTACGGCGATTATGATTTTTTTAAATGGGTGCGCCCGCGCGATATTCTGCGCGACGTATTGCCAAAGTGGTAGCTCTCCCACGCGCAGCCACTGCTTTTTGACTGGGAGCTCAAACCTGCTCGAATCGCCCGCGGCGAGCAAAATCAGCGATATATCTTTCAAATTGTATCCTTGAAATTTTGTTACGAAATTATACGTATTAAAAATGAAAGCAAAATTAATCGCGGCTTGCGCGCTGAAATATCTTGAGTTTAGGCGTAAATTTACACGGCGCGGCGGTAAAATTTCATCCTGCGTTACGAAAATAAACGGCAAAAGAAAAGTAAGGATTAATGAAATTTGTTATATTATACGCGCATTTTTAAGTAAGCGAGGCGAAAATGACCGAAAGCTGCGTAACGCAGATCTATTTTGCAAAAAAAGGCGAAGTGACGCCGCAGATGAGAGAGGTCGCGCAAAGCGAGCACATGGACGTGCGAGCCTTGTGCGATCTGATCGCGCAAGGAAAAGTGATCATTCCCGCAAACGTTAATCACAAAAGTCTAAAACCCATCGGTATCGGGCGCGCGCTGCGGTGCAAGATCAACGCAAACATCGGCTCCTCGGGCACGACGAGCGATATTGAGGGCGAGCTGGAAAAGCTTGAGGTCTGCTTAAAATACGGCGCCGATACGGTGATGGATCTAAGCACGGGCGGAGATTTGGACGAGATCCGCGCCGCGATAATCGAGCGCTCGCCCGTACCCATAGGCACGGTGCCGATCTATCAGATGATCCATGAGCTGGGCGATATTAAAAATTTAAAAACGAGCGCTATTCTTAGCACGATCGAGAAGCAGGCACGGCAGGGAGTGGATTATTTCACGATCCACGCGGGCTTTAAGCTCGAGTTTATGCCGCTGCTGTCCCGTCGCAAAATGGGTATCGTAAGCAGGGGCGGCTCGCTGATAGCGTCGTGGATGATGAAATTTCACAAGCAAAACCCCTTCTACGAAGCATTTGATGAAATTTGCGATATCTGCGCCGCTTATGACGTATCGCTATCTCTGGGAGACGGCTTGCGCCCGGGCTGCTTATACGATGCGACCGATAGGGCGCAGCTTAGCGAGCTTGAAATTTTAGGCGAGCTAGCCCTGCGCGCGAATGAAAAAAACGTGCAGGTGATGATCGAGGGGCCGGGGCATATCCCGTTTAACGAGATCGAGCTTAATATGCAGCTAGAGCGCAAGATCTGCCGCGACGCGCCGTTTTACGTGCTGGGGCCGCTTCCGACTGACATCGGCGCGGGCTACGATCATATCAGCTCGGCTATCGGCGGGAGTATGGCTGCGTATTGCGGCGCCAGCATGCTCTGCTACGTGACGCCCAAGGAGCATCTGGGGCTTCCCAATGCAAAAGACGTCAGAGAGGGTATCATCGCGCATAAAATCGCCGCTCACGCCGCAGACGTCGCGTTAGGCAAAGAAGGCGCGATAGAGCGCGATCATGCGATGAGCGATGCGCGGTATGGTTTTGATTGGAACAGGCAGTTTGAGCTTAGCTTCGATCCAGATCATGCGCGCGAGCTGCATGATGAGAGCCTGGGCGATGAAATTTACAAGGGCGCGGAGTTTTGCTCGATGTGCGGGCCGAAATTTTGCGCATATAAAATCAGTAGAAATTTAACCGAAAATAAGGAGAAAGAATGAGTAAAGACGAAGTCTTAAATTTGCTTAAAAGCGTGATCTATCCGGGCTTTTCTAAAAGCATCGTGGATTTTGGATTTGTAAAAGAGGTCGAGATCGGCGATAGAATTTTCGTAGGGATCGAAATCCCCAGCGCCAAGCCGGAGATCGCAGCAGAGCTCAGATCGGCGGTGCAAAAGGCGCTCGGCGCGGACGTGGAAATTTTAATCAAACAACCCAAGATCGCCGAGGAAAAGAGCAATTCTCGCAGCGGCAAAAATATCGCGCCGCAGATCAAGCATTTCGTGATGATCAGCAGCGGCAAGGGCGGCGTAGGCAAGAGCACGACGACGCTAAATTTAGCCATCAGCACGGCAAAGCTCGGCAAGAGAGTGGGGATTTTGGATGCCGATATTTACGGACCAAATTTGCCGCGAATGCTGGGCGAGGATAAGACGCAAGCAAGCGTCGTAGGGCAGAAGCTAAAGCCGATCTTAAGCCACGGCGTGGAGATGATGAGTATGGGCGTGCTGATGGAGGAGGGCGCGAGCCTCATCTGGCGCGGCTCGATGATAATGAAAGCGATCGAGCAGCTGCTAAAAGACGTGGCGTGGAGCGATCTGGACGTGCTGTTTTTGGATATGCCTCCGGGTACGGGCGACGCGCAGCTTACGCTCGCTCAGAGCGTGCCGGTGACGGCGGGCGTGTGCGTTACGACGCCGCAGACGGTCGCGCTAGACGACAGCGCGCGCGGGCTTGATATGTTTGAAAAGCTCCACATCCCGATCGCAGGTCTTATCGAGAATATGAGCGGCTTCATCTGCCCCGATAACGGCAAGGAGTACGACATCTTCGGCCGCGGCGGCGCGCAAAAGCTGGCACAGCGATACGATACCGAAGTAATCGGCGAGATCCCGATCGAGATCGCTATCCGCGAGGGCGGCGACAGCGGCAAGCCGGTGAGCTTCTATGCGTCCGATTCTTTGAGTGCGAAGCGCTACGAGCAGGCCGCGCGCAAGCTGTGGGAGAAGATCGAGAAGATCGATCGCGAGGAGCTGGCGGACAACTCCGCGATCCAGCCGGTGATGGACGGCAAGAGCGCCTTCTCGAATTAGGGCTTCGGCGGGCACGGCGTCAAATTTCGCGCGGAATTTCTCTTGAATTTTGCAGATTGAAATTCAACGCGGAATTTCATAGTTCGAAATTTCGCGCCTAATTTCGCTGCAAATTTTATAATGCTCGCAAAATTCCGGTATGCAATCCGTCATAGAATTTTGCCCGTAAATTTAGCGGGTAAAATTTCACGCGGGTTTCGCGGCTTGGGATTTTGCGCCGAATTTTATAGCTCAAAATTCTGCGTTAAAATTTCGCCTCGAAATTTTGAAGTGATTTTACGGCGTTAGTAAAATTTTTGTATATAGAATTTCGTGCGGAGTTTCGTAGCGCGAGTTTTTATACTAAATTTTAGAGCTTGAAATTCCGCTTTGATTTTGAGCAAATTTATAGCGCTCGCAAAATTTGGGCAGACGAAATTTCGTAGTTTGAAATTTCGAGCTAAAATTTTACCAATCTCCGTTACGTGAGGGTTCAGATAAAATTCTAAGCGCAGAATTTAACGGCGAAAATTAAATTCCAAACGCACAATTCAGCGAGGTAAAATTTGCCGTAGAATTCTGCCTTGGAGTTTTAAATGTAAAATTTTAAGCATAAAGCTTTGCCACAGAATTTTAAAATGTGAAATTTTATCGCTAAAGCTCTGTTTTAAAATTTTAAGATGGGGCTTTAATATGAATTTTAGGCTTGAAATTTATCGCGTCTAGCTTTTTAGCGGTAGCCACAGCATTGCGCTAGTTTAAAATTTTTATTTTGCCGGGTTTCATGGCAGTGGAATTTATCTGCGAAAGCCTCTGTAGAGTTTATTTGGGATGGAATTTTATCCGTAGCGGTCGCGGCAAGGAAATTTCTCGCGCAGCTGAAATTTAATTCGTATAAGCTGTGGAGCCAAGGCGGTAAAATCCCTAAACCCGAATTCAAGGGTTTAGGGATTTTACCTTGATACGGAATTGGAAAGGTCGGTAATGAGATTTTTGATTATTATGGTGCTTGCTTTTGCAGCGTTCGCGCAGGAGAGCAATATGCAAAAATGGGCGAAGGAGATCACGGCAGGCGCACAGATACCGCAGGATAAGTTTTTGGCATTTTATCTGAATAAGGAGGAGCCTAAGAAGGTGATCTTTTCCGAAAACGTCGATCGCATCAGCGTTAATTACGAGAACAACACCTTTCACGAGATCCCCTCTGCAAATCTTATGGCGTATTGGGTCGGTGAGTTTAATTTCGACGCCGATATCGAAAAGATGGTGCTAGGAGATTACGGCTGGTCGACGCTCGTCATCGCCGTAGACGGCACGGACGTTCTAGGCGGGACGTCAAGCAATCAAAAGCGCCCGCTTACCTATAAATTTAGCAAAGGCAAACACAAAATAGAGGCGTGGTTTCTAAACGACGCGCATTCTAGCGAGCTTTTCGTAGATTTTAAGGACGTCGAGCCCTTTTATCGCCAAAAGGACGCCGTAGCCAAGATCCCCGCGGGCAAGGATTACGATCTGTGGCTGGGCGCGATTTACGAAAGTGCACAGATGAACAACCGCGTCAAAGTAAATTTAGCCAAATCCGCCAAACCCATCGTGCTGATGCTAAGCTCATATCGCGCCGTAGAATGGGAGATCTCAAACCCTGAAAAAAACGAAATTTTAGCCGTGCTGATCTACAATCCGATAAGTAGCGTCTATGGCGTAAGCGGCGCGCTATACGTCGAGGACTACCGATATACGGAGGCTGCGGACGGGCTTAAATGCGAGTGTATCTCGGGCAATGTCTTTCACTGCGACGGCAGCGAGATCTATGATATGAACGGGCGCGTAAACGGGATATTCGGCAAAGGACTTAGCGGATTTGCGGGCAAACACGCCGTAAATTCCTTAGATTTGCCGGGGCTTGCTATCAGCTCTAAAATTTTGGACGAAAGCAAAGCTCGCCTGCTCTCTGTAGAAGCGGACCGCAAGAAATGCGAAAGCACGCCGATGGATGATGTGTTTAGGTAGGATAAAATTTACTTTCAGAATTGCATATATTTTGCAGATAAGCAATTTGTTTTTGCCTCTAAAACCTAGCCGATATGATAGTTAGTTTCTATTGGCAACCATTCTAATTATTTCCCTGTCCTGTCTTTCATCTTCAATATTGTCTGAAAAAAAGAAACTTAAATTTGTATCATCTTTATATAGGACATATAAATTTGGTCTTAAAATGTAAGCTTTATTGCTATTTTCAATACTTCTTGTGTTAGGGTTCCCGTTTCTATCAATGCCATTTCTTCTTACATCAAAACAATAAATAGCGTTTGGATTATTTCCCTCTGCGTATCCGCCCAATAAATGCCTTTCGATATCATTATTTGGTCGACTCCATTTTGTTGGAATAAATTTGGCAAAATGATTGGAAAAATCTAAGAATATATTTCTCATAGCACCTCTATTTTGTATATTAAAAAATTCTATAAATTCTTCAGTAGTTCTAAAATAAACTTCAAAAAAATCAGCGTATGCTTCTATAGTATTATTTGTGTCTTCCCAATCTATAAATTTCAACCACACCTTAGCATATTCATTAGGTTTTGTTTGTCCGTCTCGGTATCGTTTAAGTATTACTGCTGTATTTATATTGTATTGGAATCGAAAAGAAGCTATTACTAAATTCCTATTTTCCATATCTCTGAGTAACGATTTTAAATTTTCAAATCTTATAGGCATCGTGATCTCCAAAATCAAAATATTTTTTTTATCCTAATATCATTAAATATCATTAAAGTATAGTAAATAATTTGCATAATTAAGCTTAAAAATATAAATCAACGAGAAAATATATGCAACTTTCAAATCCCCTTTTAAATTAAATTTAGCTATACTCCCGCGCAATTTTGCGATTAAGGATTAAATATGAAAGAGATTAAAAGCCTAAGCGAGCTTCAGGCTTTTACGGATAAAGTTCGCGCCGAAAAGGGCTATCGCGATCCGATGATGTGGGCGATCGGGCGCGTATTTAAGGGGCGTGCGGAGGAGCATAAAAGCCTAAGCATGAATTACGCGCACGTAAATTTTAAAGATGGGCTAGTAAGCGCAGCAGTGCTAATCCATGCTCTAACCGAATGCGGAGGGGTCATGGATTTTAGCGGTAGTGAGTGCGTCCTTCCGCTAACGCACAAAGCCCTAAAAAAGGCTATCGAGGCTTTAAAATTTCTACAGCCAGACGCCAAAGAGGGCGCGCATAAAAATCTGCAGGTGCTGCTTGCGGTTAAAGAGGTGATGAAATCGGACGAGCACGCGAGCTTTTGCGCTAGTTTTATCTTTGAGGATGCCGCGCCAAAAAGCGTCGAGAGCGTCTATCTTAAGCTTTATGCGCTTTCGCTAAATCTCTGCGAGCCGCGCACGCTCAATCTAGACGGCGCATTTAGTGTGCTTCCGAATGTCGCATGGGACGAAAACGCTCGCCCGATCGAGCTTTGGTGGCTGCGTGAAAACGAAATCCATTTAAAAATGCAAGGCCGCTATCCGCGTATCATCAGCGTCGATAAATTTCCGCGCTACCTAAGCCACGTCGTGCCGCCGCAAAATGTGCGGATTTTAGATGACGCGAAGGTGCGTTTGGGTGCGCATATCGCTGCGGGTACGACCGTGATGCCGGGTGCTGCGTACGTGAATTTCAACGCAGGCACGACCGGCAGCGTTATGATCGAGGGGCGCGTCAGCAGCTCGGTCGTCGTGGGCGAGGGCAGCGACATAGGCGGCGGCGCGTCGATTTTGGGCGTGCTAAGCGGCACCAACGGCAATGCTGTGAGCATCGGCAAGCACTGCTTGCTGGGCGCAAACTCCGTAACGGGCATTCCGCTAGGCGACCGCTGCATCGTGGATGCCGGCATCGCAGTACTTGAGGGCACGAAGGTTTTTATCGCGCAAAAGGATCGCGAGGCGCTAGCAGCGCTAAATCCAGGCTTTGCGTTCGATCGTGAAATTTATAAAGGGCTTGAGCTTGCCGGCCTTAGCGGACTGCACTTCCGACAAAACAGCCAAAGCGGGCAGATTACGGCAAGCGTTAGCAAGCGCGCGATCAAACTCAACGCGGAACTGCATTAAATTTATAAATTTAAACGGCGGGCGCGGATTGGCTGGAGCTTTTTTTTAAGCTGCGTTAAATCTATAACTTAAACGGCGAGTTTGAAAAAGATACGGACGATCTCGCCGCACGCCGCTTTGAGCGAGTATATGCGATCCGCCGCGAAATTTCCGCTCATAGAATTTCACGCGGAATTTAAAGAATTTTTGCCGCGATTTGGAAAATTTCTAGCGGTGATTTATGGAATTTACGCCGCTATTTTAACGTAAGTAATTTTGGCGGCTCGCGGATTTGCGGCGCGCAAAGGGTCTTTAAATTTCAAAAAATAGATTGAATTTAAAATTTTAATATGATAAATTCCAAATAAAATCAGGAGATGAAAATGAAAAAATTTATACCCGCCCTGTTCGGCGTATTTATCTGCAGCGCGGCGCTTGCGGGAGATGCCGATGCCGAGCGCTGCAAATTTTTGGCGGATGCCGTAAATGGGCGCAGTCACCCAGAGACTGAAGATATAAAGTTAGGCGCGGCTACGTGCGAAGGCGATAAATTTATAGTTTCCATGACCCTAAAAAACGTAATTTGGGATAAAGTAG
>NZ_CALIIS010000236.1 GCF_938017705.1 uncultured Campylobacter sp. | reverse complement strand
TATACTTTCTTCCTTTGGTTATACAAGAGATAAATAAAAATCCTTGCCGTATCACCCGAAAAATACGGCGAGTATAAAATTTCAGCAAATTTTAATGGGGAGGGGGGGCGTATTATTCACAAATTTTATTTTTAACTAAAGGATTGTTAATGGATTATTTTCACGGTATCGCAATCAATGCTAAAAAAGAAGTGCTCACGAATATGAGTAGTGAAACTAATACGAATGTGTATAGTTCGAGTAGTGGCCGTATCGTTGAGTATGGCAGTATTAGTAGCAATACGAGTTCGCATACGACTACTAGAACAAGTACTACGCATACTCATATATGGACATTTCAACTGAAGGAACAGGGCATAAATTTATTTAGAGTAGCTCTAGACGAGAATTTCGCAATTATGGATGGTGACGAGATGGGCCGGCTATGCCGAAAGAAATGGCGGTTATATGGATTGCGGTGTGATCATAAACATCACTAGAAATATAAGCAATGAAAATCAAATCTTGGCTGATGCTGAAAGTTATAAACCCAATTTTAATGATGACTTGGTATTTAAGGGCTCTCTCGCAGGCGGAGTACTAGGTCTTATATGTAATGGCATTTATTTTGAGTGGTCTTATATTGGGTTGTTTATAATAGGTGCAATTAGCGGTTACATTTTGGCACACCAAGGTTATAAGCTATTGGTTTATAAAAAGAAATGGCGCAAATATGAAAAAATTTTAGCCGATACGAAACGTTTCTTGGAAGATCTTGAAAATCGTGTTGGCAGTGAAAAAATCGATGAAGAAACGGGGTTAATTGCAGAGAAAAGCCCGCAACAAGCGAAAATCGCCGAAATAACCTAAGAGGCATAACAAATAGAGATAAAATAAATTTTAGCTTATTAAAACTTGTATAAATTATCGCTAGGCAGTTAAAATTTTGCGTAAACAAAAGGCGTCGAAATTACTTTTTAGGTGCGCACATTCCAAAAGTTGCGTGTACGAGAGGAGATTTTAGATTTTGCGCCTTTGAGTACAGAATAAAATTTAAAATTTTCACTCCGTATTTTGCTTCAAATTTTATAATGCAAGAGTTTTGGAAAGTAAAAAATTCGGAAATTATTGAAATTCATAAATTCGTAGAATCAAAAATTTGTACTTCTTATAAATTTAAATCACTCGTTATTTAAACGCCGCGAAGCTCATAAAATTCGCCCATTTAAAGATACTTTCGACGCGCTTAAAGCCTGCGCTTAGCGCCAAGGCGCGGTTTTCCGCCTCCGTATAGGGCACGAGCACGTTTTCAAGCGCCTCACGTTTTTGCGCGATCTCGTAGCGCGAATAGCCCTGCGCGCGCTTGTAATCCTCGTAAATTTCGATCATCTGACGCGCGAGCGCAGGCTCTTCGTAGACGATCTTTTCGCTAAAGATCAAAACCCCGCCCTCGCGCAATCCGTCATAAATTTTACTCACGAGCGCAGCGCGGCGCGGCGGTCTGATAAATTGTAGCGTGTAGTTTATGATCACGGCGTCGCAGTCCGCGAGGCTCGCATCCAGCACGTCCGATACGCCAAGCTCGAGCTTCGCGCCGAACGCTGCCGCCTTGGCGCGGGCGTTTTGTATCATCGCCTCCGAGCTGTCGATGCCGCACAGCCGCAGATCGGAGCGCAGCGCAAACAGCGCTAGTAGCGCGGTCGCAGTCGAGCAACCAAGATCGATCACGCGTGCCTTTTGCGGCAGTATCCGCGCCAAAAGCTCGCCGCTAAGCCGCGTGCTGGCCTCGTAAAACGGCACGCTGCGGCCGATCATATCATCAAAAACCGACGCGACGCTGGCGTCAAACTCAAACTGCTTTTTGATAGGCTCTTTAAAAATTTCGTCTTTCATCCGTTTCCTTTTAGTTTCGCTATTTACGCAGCACTCGATTTATACTTCCTACGCATGCTAAACGCAGAATTCTCACGCCGTGCTTTCTGCACTTACGCGAGACTCTATTTGCGACCGCTACGCATGGAATTTTTGCGCTTAGTTTGCCCCGCGCGAAGCATACCTAAATTTTAAACGCAGCATGAGCGCTTTTGATGCAAGCGAGCTACATCCCAGTTTGTGCCCACTTCTAGCCCAGATACGCTCGATGCATGATTAAATTTCACGTCTTGCTTGACACGCCTTAAAATTTCACGCCGTGCAAATACGTCCTTAAAATTCTACGCCGTATTTAGCGGGCTTAGAATTTCTCAACATTAAATTTTACGCCGCCAAATCTCGCACTGCCAAAACAGCTCCTTTAAATTCTTTAATTACGAACTTAAACTAAAAGCATAGCCAAAGCTATATTGGTAGAATTTCGCGCCCATTTTGCGATTTTACGCGCCGTAAAATGGAGCCCGCTTGACAAAATCCCGCGTTTAGCTAGGCGTATAATTTAGCCGCTTGGCTCTTGCTCGGAAGCTCAGCCCTGCTAAATTTTAAAGCTTCGCAGCACAACTAAGATTTTTTATCGTTCTCAATTCTCGGCGCAGCTTGCACTTGCCTAGTCTTGCATAAACCCAAACCCAAGGTGCGTTAAAGTCCTGCAGGCGGTACGTCGTTAAAATTTAACGACTTTTTAGCAACTTGCGCGCCGCTTTTGTGTACACTTCCCATATGGCATCGCAGACGGCTAATATAATGCGCCGTAGATGCAAAACGCGGGCAGACGCATCAAATCAAGCGCACAGCCCGCAAATTTCATCTTTAAGCTTACAAGCCGTAGATTAAAATTTACGGCTTCGTAGTACCGCCTCCGCCTCTGAAACGTCTTTTAAAATCTGCTCTTTAAGCTGCGCTAGATCGCTAAATTTGCGATTTTCACGTAGGAACTTTATAAATTTTACGCAGACGAATTTCGCGGTGCTATTTTTACTCGTAGCCTCTAAATTTTTATTTTCGACGCCTAAGCTCTCGCTCGCCGCAAAATTTTGTGTAGAAATTTCGGTCGAATTACGCGCCGAAATTTCATCTGAATTTCGCGCAGAATGTGCGGCTTGCCCCTCGCAGCACGGCGCGCGATCTTGTGCGGAATTTAAACCAGCCTCAAAGCCCGCAAAGTCCCCTAAAATGTGCGTTTCAATCGCAAAAGCTCCGTCGGTGCTGAGCCTATGTCCCAAGAAGCTCACACTTGCAAATTCCTTGCTTCCGGCGTGCGTTAGGCTCGCATATACGCCGCTTTTTGGCATAAAATAGCCGCTGGCATCAAGATTTAGCGTCGCTACGAACTCCTGCGTCCCGCGCCCCTGACCGCGCACGATCCGCCCGCAGATCTCGTAATCTCGTCCTAAAAGCTCCGCCGCCTCTTCGCACCGACCACGCGATAAAAGTTCCTTGATCCTACTTGAATGCACGCCGCCGCCGCTTAAGCAAAACTCCCCTAAAACGTAGGTTTGCCCGCGAAATTCGCGCCGCAAAAACTCCGCGCCCCACGCCCTATCACGCCCAAATCTAAAGTCCTCGCCTACGACGATTTTTTGTAGATTTATGAAATTTTGCCTTAAAAGTGCGATAAATTCGCCTCCGCTAAGGCTTTTGATAGCGCGTAGATCGCAATAAAAAATCTTTTTGTCCGTAAAAGCCTGCCGCGACGCAAAAGGGGTGAGCTTCGTGCCACCACCTGCTAGGATTACGATTATTGCGCCGTGCTCACCTAAATTTTCAAATAATTTTTGATGTCCAAGGTGCATGCCGTCGAAGTTACCGATCGCTACGGCGTGCACATTATCGCGGTTTGCGCCTTGTAGCGTTGCGAAAATCTCGCCACGTGTGAACTGCTCGCTTAGGCGCGCACGCAGCACTTCCGCACAAGCAGGAAGCGCGCTTTGAGCTTGTGCGTCTACGTCATTGCTGCAAGCGTCGTTATAAGCCGTTTTACTGCCAAAAGTCGTTTCATTGCTGCAAGAGGTGTCGGTGTCTGCTTCATCTGCGCGGTGCGCATCGCCGGCTTTGTTTTCACTCAACTCTTGCCTTGGGCGTTTGATATTTTGAGATGAATTTTCTTCATTGCTTGTGAAATTCTGTTCCGTAAAATTTTTCAAGCTGGAATTCTGCGCTACGAAATTTTGCTCTTTAAAATTCCGTAGCGAAGCCTCTGTATGGTCTTTACATGATTTTTGATTAGCCATTATTGCTGCTTTGTCCAGACGATTTTTTTGGTGTCGTAACCGCTATGCTTCGCCTTTTTTAGATATAGGATGCGGATCGGCTCGGGCAGGGTTTTGGTGCGCGAGAGAATGTAAAGCTCACTCGTATCGGCGCCGAAGATCAGGGCGTAGCGATAGTCGCCGTCCACCTGCGCCACGCGGTAGAGGGAGTCGGAAATCAGACCTTTTTGATAGAGCAGACCTACGTTTTTATCGCCTGCAAACTCCAACACGTGCTGCTCGTTTTCGATTTTACCTGAGCTTGTTTTGGCGGTTTTTAAAAGATTGATCGTGGAGTTTTTATCGATAAAGCACTCGTACGCGGTGTTTTGCAGCTCGCCGCCGCCCTTCATACGGGCGATCTCATACCAGCCGCCGCTAAATTTAGCTATGTCGAAGTTTTTTACGATCGGCGCTTTGGGGTTTAAGCTTTTAGCGCATGAGCCCAAAAATAGCGCGCAAAACGCCAAGATAATTAAGTTTTTAAATTTCATCGTTCATCCTTTTTAGAAGATAGAAAAATTCCCTATTTCCCTCTTTGCCCGTGATTTTGCAGGCGCCGGCATGCAGCGTGGCAAGCCCCAGCTCGGCGCATAGCTGCTCAAATTTCGCCCGTGCGACGCACACCGCTTTTTCGTCCTTGAGCACGCCTTTTTTATTTCGTTTAGCCTCCGTACCCACCTCAAATTGCGGCTTAAATAGCACGATGAGAGCGCTTTTTGCGAGGCTAGCGAGGCTTTTTAAGATCAAATTTAGCGAGATGAAGCTCACGTCGCAGGTGATGAGATCAAATTTTTTCTTGCTCGCAAATTCCCTGATGTCGGTATTTTCGCGCACGATCACGCGAGGATCGCGCCGCAAAATTTCGCTTAGCTGCGAGCTACCGACGTCAAGCGCGGTCACGCTCTTTGCGCCACGCTGAAGTAAAATTTGCACGAACCCGCCCGTGCTGCTGCCCACGTCCAAAACATCGGCTCCTGCTAAATTTAAAATCTCTTTTTGAGAGGGCTTTGTTTGTACCGGCTCCGCGCCGCCTTCTCTGCGGCACGCGCCCGCCTTGCCGCTTGATTTGGAGACTACCGTATTTGAAATCTCTGCCGTTTCGGCGTCTACGTCCGTTTGCAAAAGCTCTGCCGCTTCGGCGCTCGTTTTTGCGGTACGGATCGCCTCGGTATTTGTTTTTGCGATCTTTGCCGCCGTCGCACTTGGAATTTCGGTCGTCTCGTCCGCGCCTAAAATTTTATCCGTAGCCGCAGAATCTGCACTTGAAATTTGCATCGTTACTATGTCCGTTTTTTGCATCGCTACCGCTTTGCTATCCGCGCTTTTTACGGCACTGCACGGCTTTGAAATTTCTGCCGCCGCGCTAGGCGAATTTGCGCCGCAGCTTGCCAAAAGCCCGTTTTCGGCAAGCTCGTCCAAAAAGCCTGCAAGCTTGAGCGCGCCCCTGCTTACGTAAATTTGATCAATCGCGCTGATTTCGCCGCTCTGCTCGGGCGCGATCTGCGCGGAAGGTCTGTTTTGCACGGCGCCTCGCAGTAAAATTTTATCCTGCTTTATCAGCGCAGCGGCCTGATTTCTGCTGATTTTAAGCGTATTTGCGACGAGCAGATCAAATCTCATTTTGCTTTTTCTCCGCGCCGCGATGAAATTTTAAAGCTTGCGCAGCTTTTGAGCGGCCTTGGGTTTAAAATTTTATCGCACAAAGCAAAGTTGCGCGTAGCAGTGCTGCGCGGCTCAAATTTCAGCCAGCTGCACGCCGTAAATTTAGCTATACTGCGCGTTGCAAATTTTAGCTCGCTGTGCGTTACAAATTTTATCTTGCCGCTAGCGAAAATTTTAAAATTTTTCATATCGGCACAGCGTTTGGGTGCCGCAAAATTTTTAAAATTCTCGCGCCTTGTAAAAGATATAAGCGCCGCAGAACGGAGGTTGCTTTTGAAATTTAATCTCGCGCCGTTTACGTGCGGGTTCGGTACCAAACAAAAAATCTTCACTCGCCGCTCCCTGCGAGCGCTTCGGACTCGCTCTTGCTAGGCGAATTTGTGTCGGTCGTCGCTAGGCTCGCAAGCGCTTCAAACTCGCTCTCGTCGATCACCCGCACGCCGAGTGAGTGAGCTTTTTGCAGCTTGGAGCCGGCGTCCTCTCCCGCAAGCACGAAGTCGGTCTTAGCAGATACCGAGCCCTGCACCTTCGCGCCCATCGCCAAAAGCCTGGTCTTAAACTCGTCGCGCGGACGGCTGAGCGTGCCGGTGATGACGACGCTGCGGTCCGTGAAGGCGCTTTTGACGGTCTGCATCTGGGGTGCGCGAGGCGTGATGATTTCGCTTAGATTTAGAATTTTTTCGCGATTTATCTTGCAAAACTCCGCTAGGCTCCTCGCCATCGCTTCTCCAAAGCTTTCCAGCCGCAAAATTTCATCCTCGCTCGCATCTAGCCAATCCTGCCCGAATGCCGCGGCGATCTTGCGCGCGGCCACCTCGCCGATGTGTTCGATCCCCAAAGAAGCGATGAAGCGCTCAAGCGGCGCGTTTTTGCTCGCGTTTATCGCGCCCAAAAGATTTGAAATTTTTTTATCCGCAAAGCCCTCAAGATCCGCCAAATCCTGCGCGCCTAGGGCGTAAATGTCGCCGATCTTTGAAATTTTGCCGCTTTCAAAAAGCTGCGTAATCGTCGCATCGCTTAACCCTTCGATATTCATGCATTTTTTTGAGCAGAAATAGATCAGCGAGCCTATTACGCGCGCCTTACAATCGAGGTTTTGACACTTTATGAGCGCGCCTTCGTCAAGCAATTTCTCGCCGCAAACCGGGCAGCGACCCGGGCGCGAAATTTCGCTCTGCGTGCCGTCTCTGCGCTGTTTGTAAACGCTCGTAATCTTCGGGATCACGTCGCCGCTGCGGATGATGCCCACGAAATCGTTTTTCATTAGCCCCAGCCGCGCGATCTCGTCAAAATTATGAAGCGTCGCGTTTGAAACGTTCGCGCCGTCGATATTTACGCTATCTACGACGGCTACGGGGGTGACCGCGCCGGTGCGGCCGACCTGCAGATTGATCTCGCGCAGCCGCGTTACCTTTTCGATCGCGGGGAATTTATACGCGACCATAAAGCGCGGGAATTTTACCGTATAGCCCATCTGCGCGCACTTTGAAAGCTCGTTTACGCGGATTACCATGCCGTCTAGCATCAGATCTTTGCTCGCGCGCATGCTATGCAGCGCCTCGTACGCGCTCCTGATCTCGCTTGCGCTCTTGCAGATGCGGCAAAACTCGTCGCGCAAAAAGCCGAGACTGCGCACAAATTCCATTATCTGCGAGTGCAGCGCAAAGCTTAAGGAATGCTCGCCCACCCCCCACGGGATAAATTTTAACTTCCGCTTCGCTACGATCGCGCTATCCAGCTGGCGCAGGCTTCCCGCGGCGGCGTTGCGCGGGTTTGAAAACAAGCTCTCGCCGTTTGCGGCGCGCTCGTCGTTTAGCGCGTCAAAATCGCTCTTTGCGATCAGCGTCTCGCCGCGGATCTCGATCCTTCCCTCGTATGGGATCTGAAGCGGCACCGATTTGATCGCTCTTGCGTTTTGCGTTACGTCCTCGCCTATAAGCCCGTCGCCGCGCGTCGCCGCGCTTATCAGCACGCCGCCTTCGTAGGTTAAATTTAAGCTCGCGCCGTCAAATTTCGGCTCGACGTAAAACTGCGCGCCGCTCTTCTCGCCGCGAGCTAGCCACGCCAAAAGGTCCGCGTCGTCGAAAATATCCTCCATCGACCACATCTGCGCGCCGTGAGCGAGCTTGGAAAAGCCCTCGCTGATCGCGCCTCCGATGCGCCGTGTAGGCGAGTAGGGCAGCGCGAGCGCGGGGTTTTGCTCCTCGAATTTCTCCGCCTGCGAATAAAGCTCGTCGTACTCCTCGTCGCTTGCGATCGGCCGATCGTCGGTGTAATATGCCCGCGCCCACGCATTTAGCGTATCTACGGCGGACCTGTATTCATCGTAATTCATCTTGCGCTCGCATCTTTAAATTTTAAAATTCCGCGCGCCGCTAAAATTTTACGTCGCATTAGAATTTTACGCTCCGCGGCGGGCCTCTGCACCTCAAACGCTGCGCCGCATAGCGAGTAAATTTTAAATTTCATTGCCGAACTCCTTTAGTGCGCGCTCGTAATCAGCCGGCGTGTCGATGCCGATGCTCGCGGTTTTTATTTCGAGCATCGCGATCTTTTCGCCCGCGCTTATGGCGCGAAGCTGCTCGAGTTTTTCGGTATCTTCCAGCACCGAGGCGGGCAGGGCGCAAAACCTCTTTAAATTTCGCACGCTGTATGCGTAGATGCCGATGTGTCCGAGGTAGCACTCGCATGCCGCGCGCGGGTAGGGGATGAGCGAGCGCGAGAAATAGATCGCAAAGCCCGCGTTATCGAGCACGAGCTTGACTAAATTCGGATCCTCCGCCGCCTGCTGGCTTATGTATTTGTAGCAGCTCGCCATAAATGCGCCATTTTGCGCGATCATGGCGTTGGCGAAATCTTTAAATTTAATCAAATTTTCGCTCTCGAAAAAGGGCTCGTCGGCTTGGATATTGATGATGATCTCGTTCTCCACAAGCGCCGCGTTTGCGACCGCTTCATTGATCCGATCGGTGCCACTTTGATGTTCGCGCGCAGTGAGAACGGCGTCAAAGCCGTAATCTTGCGCGATCTTTAAAATTTGCGGCTCATCCACGGCGATTAGCACGCGATCCGCTTTGGCAGCATTTTGAGCCGTTTTGATAAACATCGGCACGCCGTCAAACTCACATAAAATTTTATTTTTAAAGCGCGTCGAAGCAAGGCGCGCGGGGATTACTATCATTTTTTGATCCACTCCATTATGGCGTTTTTGATCTCGCTTTGCTCCACGACGCTGGAGTGCACCTGCGGCGCGCTAAAAAGGCGCGAGATCTGCGGCGGAATGTCGCTGCGAAATTCCTTCGAAAGCGCGATCATATCGGCTCGCTCGTCTTCGCAAGCTCTGCCTTTGATCGCGCCGATCATCGACGGCGTAAATTTGATCCACTTCGCAGTCGAGATGACGAGATTTAGGCGGCTTTCGTCAAGTAGCTTAAAGCAGGTTGCCGTGTGCGGGTCGATCAGCACGCCGCGGCTGCTTTCTTGCTTGATAAATTTAGCGCACTGCGTATCGTCGCAAAAATCCGCCTCAAAAATCTCCCGAAGCTTCGCAAGCTCGCTCGCGCTAAGTTTATAAAATTTATCTCGCACCAGGCTTTGCATCAGCTCGCTCGTGCGCGCATCGCCGAACATATCGCTAAGCAGCCGCTCGACGTTGGAGCTAACTAAAATATCCATCGCAGGGCTAATCGTGCGGATGAGCTCGCGCTTTCGCAGATCGTAGATACCGCGCGTAAAAAGCTCGGTTAGGATATTGTTCGCGTTTGAAGCGATCTTGATTTTACCGATCTTTGCGCCCATTTTTTTGGCGAAATACGCTCCCAGCGCGTTGCCGAAATTTCCGCTAGGCACTATGACGTCGAAGGTGTTAAATTTAGCGCTCTGTTTTGCGCTCTGCGCGCTGTTTGCGCCCGCTGCGGAGCCAAAATTTTTACCGCACATCGCGCACTGATCGCTTTGCTTTAAATTTTGCCCAAAGCTCAATACGCCGTGCTTTGAGAAATAGATGCTAGCGTAGATATAGTAGATGATCTGAAATAAAATCCTGCCGAAATTTACCGAGTTTGCGGCGCTTAGATTTAAATTCGCCCGCGCGAGCTCGTTTCTGAAATCCTCGTCAGCCAGTAGCGATTTTAGAGTGCGTTGCGTATCGTCGAAGTTGCCGCGCACGCCTAAAATTTTAAGATTTGTCGCGCTTTGTTTGACCATCTGCTGGCGCTGTATCTCGCTCGTGCCGCCCTGCGGGTAGAGACAGACCGCTTTGATGTTTTCGTCGTCCGCAAAAGCCTCCAGCGTAGCAGGCCCCGTGTCGCCGCTCGTAGCGCACATTATTAAAAATTTTTCATTCCTGGATTTTGCGATGCTTTTTAAAAGCGCGCCGAAGGGCTGCAGCGCCATATCCTTAAATGCAAGCGTCGGGCCGTGGTAAAGCTCCAAAATATAGGCGTTTTCGCTTAGTTTTTTGATCTGGGCGGGGCAGGCGGGATTTTCAAATTTATCGTAGCGCTTTAGCGCGTCTTCAAAGGCCTCGCTGCTTACGTCAAAATCGAAGCTCTCGATGATTTTAAGCGCGATCTGTTTGTAGCTCAGATCCTCGCACTGCTTAAAAAAATCCTCGCTCAAAAGTGGCAGCCTCTCGGGGCTGAAAAGTCCGCCGCCGCTCGCGCTCGGATTTAGCAGCGCGTAGCTAAGATCCGCTTTTTGCGAAAAATCTCTCGTTGAAACCAGTTTCATCTTTTTCCTTTTTAAAATTTTAAAATTTACGCCTGCCTAGGCGCTTTAAATTTGATCGTTTAGACTTTTTGCACGGACTTGCGGCATTGCCGCTTTAAGCCTGCCGCCTCTGCGCTCGCGCCTAAATTTCTTCCTTTATCAAACTTCCTATGCCGCCGTCCGTGAAAAGCTCAAGCAGGATCGAGTGCGGAATTTTGCCGTTGATGATATGCGCGGCACTCGCGCCGTTTCGCACGCACTGCAGGCACGCATCGACTTTGGGGATCATACCGCCTGCGATCGTGCCATCCTTTTTAAGCTTCGAAATGAGCGCGGCATCAAGCTTACTGATTAAATTTCCCTCTTTATCAAGCACGCCGTCTATGTCGCTTAAAAATATCGCCTTGCTCGCTTTTAGCGCGGCTGCGATCCTGCTGGCGCAGAGATCGGCGTTGATATTAAAGCTCACGTTTTCGTCCGTCTCGCCGCCCGCAAGCGGGGCGATTACCGGCAGATAGTCCTTTTGCAGCAGGTCGTTTATCAGCTTGGTGTTTACCTCGGTGATCTCGCCTACGAAGCCGTATTTTTTCTCATCGAGGAATTTTGCCCTTAAAAGCCCGCCGTCCTTGCCGCTGATGCCGATCGCGGGCGCGCCGTTTTGATTCAAAAGCGCCGTGATCTCTTTATTCACCGCGCCGCTTAGCACCATCTCGGTAATTTCGATCGCGTCTTTATTCGTTACGCGAAGACCGTCCTTAAACTCGCTCTGCACGCCGATCTTATCCAGGGTCTGATTGATCTTTTTGCCGCCGCCGTGCACGACGATGATCTTGATGCCGACCATATGCAAAAGCACGATGTCGCGGGCAAAATCAAGCTTGAGCGTATCGTCGGTTTGCGCCGCGCCGCCGTATTTAACGACGAAAATTTTATCTCTAAATTTACGGATATAGGGCAGCGCGGAGATGATTACTTCGGCGGTTTTGCTCTTTTTTATCATAAAATTCCTTTAAAAACCTTATTTTATCATAGCTTGGTTTATGTAGTTTTGAATTTTGCGGATAAAGTTTTCGCTTAGCTTTAAATTTAGCAAAATCACCGAAATTTCCGCGCCCAAATCCCTTAATTTCACGTAATCTTTCGCCGTGCATAGGATATGCTCCGCATCCTCGCGCCTTAACAGCTCTAAAATCTGCTCTTTTTTAAAATCATAATGATCGGGGAAAAATGCGTGGGCTTTTGCGAGCGGCAAAAACTCTTGCAAGCGCCAAGGCTTGGCGATAGCGCTGATTAAGATCGTGCGGGATTTTTCAAAACCAGCCTCTTTAGAATTTAAAATTTTATCCGCGGCGGGGTTTAAATTTGAAATTTCATCTGCCGCGCGATTTAAATTTAAATCCGAAATTCCATCCGCAGGATTTGAAATTTCATCCGTGCCGTTTAGCTTGCTTTGCAGATCCGCCGCCGAAATGATTTTAAGCTCCTGCGAAATATCGCTCGGCGCGGGTATGAAATCTGCAAATTTATAAAAAAACGGCGGGTAGCGATATGCGGCGAAGGGCAGGCAAAAGGGCAGCTTCGGCGCGCTTTGCGGGCGCAGCAAGATATCAAATTTAGATATATTAAATTTAGAAAATCCGTCGTCCAAGATAACGAGCTCAAAGCCGAGAGTTTGCGCGCGCAAGATCCCTGCGGCGCGATCTTCGCTGACGATCACGTTCGCGCCGCGTAAAAACAGCGCGTATTCCATCGCCTCATCGCCGCTTTGCCGCACGTCGCAAAGTACCCGTCCGCCGAGCGCTACTTCGAGCAAGCCTCTGCTTTTGCGCCCGTATCCGCGAAGGATGATGCAGGTTTTGAACCCCCCGTTAAATTCTTTAAAAAGCGCCCGCACTAGCGGGGTTTTGCCGCTTCCGCCGAGGGTTAAATTTCCGACGCTGATTATTGGAATTTTAAGTTTTTGCGGCTTAGCAAAGAGTCTTTTTAGACAGACGATCAGCGTATAAAGTAGCGATAACGGTGCTAAAATCACCCCTAGCGCAAACCACGCGGGGCTCGGATCGTATAGGTTTCGCTCGATTAGGAGTTTAAACACGATTTTGCGCTATCTCTTTGATCTGCTCGCAGATGTAGCTCACATCGTCGTCGCTAAGCGCCGTATAGATCGGCAGGGATAAAATTTGCTGATAGTTTTTAAGCGCATTCGGGAAATCATTGACCTTGTAATTATATTTGCTTTTGTAGTAGTTTAGCAGATGCACCGGCACGTAGTGCAGCGAAACGCTCACTCCGCGCGAGATCAGCGCTTTGGCAAAATCGTCGCGGTTTTTGTCGATCTTTACGATGAATTGAGTATAGATATGCTCCTCGCTGTCGCTTGGAAGCGTTACGTGCGGGCAGTTTGCGAGCTGTTCGCGGTAGGCTGCGGCGATCTGCTTACGGCGCTTTATAAAAGCGTCGGTTTTTTCAAACTGGGCGATCGCGTAGGCGGAATTTATGGCGTTAAGATCGTATTTTTGACCGATGCGATCGACGTCGTAGGTAAAGGACATATTGCCGTCTTTGTAAAAGGCGTCTCCCACGATGCCGCCGTTTCTTAAAATTTGCGCGGCGCTTGCGATCTCATCGTCGTTCGTAACGAAAAAGCCTGCCGTAGAGATCGCATCTTGCGCTTGAGGATTGATCTGAAAGCACGATATGAGCGAGCTTTTAAGCGCTCCGATTTTTGCGCCTTTATAGGTAGCGCCCATAGCGCGGCACGCATCGTCTATAAGGATGATATTTTCGCTTTTGGCGACCTCGCTGATGGCGTCTATATCCGCAGCAAGCCCCGCGATGTGCGAGATGAAAGCGCATTTTAGTTTCTTGTGGCGGTTCTGATCTATCGTACGGGCAAGGCTTTCGCTCGTGATGTTAAAGCTTATCGGATCGATATCTACGAAAACGGGCTCTGCGTCGAAGTGGCGGATCACTTCGGCAACGTTAGGGAAGGAATTTACGGAGCATAAAATTTTATCTCCACGCTTAATATCCATCGCGCAAAGCGCCAGATGTAGCGCCGTCGTGCCGCTCGTGGTAGATACGGCGTGCTTTACGCCGAAATATTTACAAATATCCTCTTCAAAAATTTCGCTATATCTTATATCGCTGTTGTAGAGGGCGCTTTTAATTAAGTCTTCCTCTTTTTTATCGATTTGAGCCTTATAAAACGGTATCTCTTTCATAAATCTCTCCTTAGTGTGCGGGCTCTATGCGGGCGACCGCGGGCGCGCGAAGCTTAAAATTATTTTTAAGAATTCTACGGACGATAAATTTCACCAGCTCTTGATTGTGGCGCGAGTTTTGCAGATATTTTAGATCGTTTGCGGTTATTTGCTCGCCTGAGCGAAATTTCGTCCGCAGCGTTTCGTGCGAAAAAATATCTCTTAGCACGCTATCTAAGATCTCGTAGCTGTATCCAAGCTCACGTTCGTCGCTTTGGTTTTCCCATAGATCGGCGCTTGGGGCTTTTTTGATGATCGCATCGTCTATGCATAAAATTTTTGCGAATTTAAACAGATCGGTTTTAAAAATTTCTCCGATCGGATTAAATGCGTAGGCCAGATCGCCGTAGATCGTGCCGTAGCCGAGCATTCTCTCGCTAAGATTGCTCGTGCCTACAACTACTCCGCGTTTTTGCGCGCTGTAATCATAAAGTAAGCTCATTCTCACGCGCGCGGCGAAATTTCCGATGCGAAGAGCGCTTACACCGGGATTTAAAGCGGTAAAATTTTCTACAAATGGCGCGATCTCTTGGATTTCGTAGGGGATATTAAAGGATTCGCAGTGAAAGATGCCGTCTGCCATATTTTCTAAATTTGAACCCGCACTAGGTAGGATAAGCCCGTAAGTAGGGATCTCAGTAAGTGCACAAAGCGCAGAAACCACGGCGCTGTCAAGCCCGCCGCTGATACCCACTACAAAGGCGTCCGCGCCCGTTTCATCGAGTCTCTCCGATAAAAAATCGGTCAGTTGCGGCAGCAAATCGTCCAAAAACATAGTATTTAGCCTTAAAATTTTACGTTAAATTGTGCGAATTTTAACTATTTTTGGCTAAATTACGGCTTTAATTTAAGCTTAAAAGGAGGATTTAAATGCAAATTTTAAAAAAAGCTTTCGGTGAATACGCGACGAACTGCTACATTCTAAAGGGCGAGCAGGGCGATCTAGTGATCGATCCGGGGCAGGGCAGCTTTGATTGGGTGATGCAAAATACGGGAAAGATCGCGGCGGTTTTGAATACGCACGGGCATTTCGATCACGTTTATGATGACGCAAAGCTGCAAAGGGCGGGCGCTAAAATTTATATCCACGAGGAAGACGCCTTTATGCTGCGGGCGGATCCTTTTGAGACGATGCCCGAGCCCATAGAAGCTGATGTACTCGTAAAAGGGCAAGAACAAAGCTTTGAAATAGCAGGTTTTAACGTTAAATTTAGCCTTTTTGCCGGACATACGCCGGGCAGCTGTATGATCGAAGCAGGCGGCGCGATCTTTAGCGGCGACGTCATATTTAAAGGCTCTATCGGCAGGTGGGATTTTCCCTTTTCAAGCGGCGAGCAGATGAGAGAGTCTTTGTATAAAATTTTGCAGATAAAGGGCGATTTTACGCTATATCCCGGACACGGTCCGAATACGAGCCTGCAGGCCGAGAAGCAAAATTTAAAATATTTTTTGCAACTTTTTGAGCGCTGATAGTTTAAATTCAATTGCGTCTCGCTGTACGAGAGGCGGCGAAGCGGCGTGAAACTGGTCGGCGTTTGAGATTTATACCGCTTTGTTCGTGGGCACCGGAATTGATGCCGCTTTGCTCGCATTACAGGCGTCAAAATTTGCCGCTTTATTTGAGGCTATGGGCGTTAAATTTTGCGCCCCGTTTGCTGTATACGTACATTGGCGTGCGATGCGCAGATAAAATTTAATCTATCGCCGCTTGATTAAATTTAGTAAAATTTCGCGCCGTGCGTGCAAGACGCGAAACGTGATCCACGAGTCGAAATTAAAATTTGCGCCGCCGTACTGATCCCAGCCGCTACAATGCGATCTAATCTGGCTCAAGCTCGCTAAATTTAGCTAAATTTCACATCCCGCCGAATGCAAAATTTTCCCCGCGAGTCGATAAATTCAGTAAATTTTACGCGTTTTTAAAGGCGCAGATCACGCTCGAAGCCGCACGTAGATACGCCGCGGGGCGGGGTAGCCCTCGATCGTGCGCGAGCTGTCGTGCGGATCTAGGAAATTCTCCAAGCTCTGCCCGTCGATCCACTCCGTTTTGCGCTGTTCGTTCGGATCCGTGGGCTTTTGAGCCAAAATTTCAAAATCTCTGAATTTCGCCCGCTCGCACCAATTCTGCAGCGCGCCGACGGTCGGGACGAAGTAGATATTTGAAATTTTTGAGTAGCTGTTTTTCGGACACAGCGCGAAATCGCCTTCTCCTTCGATATACATCGTGTCTAAAAACACCTCGCCGCCCGCATTTAGCGAGGCGCGCAGATCTTTTAGCATCTTTACGGGGTCGCTGCGATGGTAGATGACGCCGAGGCAGAAGATCGTATCGAATTTGTGCTCGTAAAAGGGCAGATGCTCCACGCCCAGAAGCTCGAATTTCGCGCCGCTGCGGAGGAATTTTCCGATGAAGCGAAACTGCAGATAAAATAGCGCGCTCGGATCAAACCCCACTAGCTGCGCAGGCGCTAGCTCGCTTGCGCGAAACATATAGTAGCCGTTGTTGCAGCCCACGTCGGCGACGGTTTTGCCGCTCAGATTTAAAAACGGCCGCAGCAGGTTAAATTTCACGAAGCTTCGCCACTCGGCGTCGATAAAAAGATCATTCAGCGCGAAAGGCCCCTTGCGCCACGGCTTTAGCGCCCGCGCTATGCGCAAAATTTCATCTCTTTGCTCCGCGCTTGCGTTAAAGATTGCACGCACGACGTCGCCGCAGTCGCAGTCGCACTCGTCTATTTGTAGCGCCTCGATCGCGCTTAAAATTTCGCGGTTTTGTCTGCTTTGCAGCTTTTTAAAGTTCTCGTCTCTGATTTTTTGCAGATCCATTCTAATCCTAAAATTTCAAAATTTAGCGCCATTTTAACATAAAATTTTATCCATTTTAAGGCGCAAAGAGATAAAATCGACTTGCAATTCAAGCAAAGGAGCAAAAAATGCAAGAAACAAAAACGAGAAAATTCAGTCTAAGATTTAATCACGAAATTTCAAGTAGTGGCGCAGAAGTGCGGCTTTGGCTGCCGTTAGTGCTGCAAGAGCCATATCAGAGGTTGCTTGGCGAATATCATGCCCGCTCAAATGCGCAAGAGTCTGCTATCTGCGGAGATCATATAAGCACGTACTACGCGCGCTTCGCACCCGATAAAGAGGCAAGAGCGGGCGTTGGCAAATACGGCGAGCAAGGTGTCGTAGGCGAAGAGGATGATTATTTTGAGCTTAGCTTCGATATTGAAATTTTGGAGCGAAACACCGATTTTAGCAAGGTAAGCTTTAATGAAAATGAGCGCTTGAGCCCCGAGATCAAGGAGTTTTTAAAGCCTTCAAAGCTAATTCCGGTAGAAGGCGCTGCAAAACAAAAATCAGACGAGATCACCGGCTCGCTTAAAGGCGATCTGGAAAAGGCGCGCGCGATCTACGAGTGGGTCGCAAAAAATATGAGTCGCGATAATAGCGTGATCGCATGCGGCAGCGGCGATGCAGCGGCGATTTTAAGCAGCGGCAAGCTAAGCGGCAAATGCGCCGATATTAATAGCGTGTTCGTATCGCTCTGCAGGGCAGCTGGCATTCCTGCTCGCGCTATTTACGGCATCCGCACGGGCGTAGCGCAGAAATTTTCGCCTGAAATGGGTGTCATGGGCGCCTTAAGCGGCGGTGCGCTTGAAATTTCGGGCGCGCAGCACTGCAGAGCGGAATTTTATCTAAAAGGCCACGGCTGGATCCCGGTCGATCCCGCGGCCGTTACAAAGGTGCGATTGGGCGAGAAGCTAAGCAATGACGACAGCAAGCTCGCTAAAATCCGCGAGTATTTATTCGGCAACTGGGAGATGTGCTGGATCGGCTTTAAC
>NZ_CALIIS010000235.1 GCF_938017705.1 uncultured Campylobacter sp. | reverse complement strand
TATACGGCTTGGCGCGCGCTTGCCAGAAATCGGCGGGATTTTATATTTCGTGCAGGCCGCTTCATCGCAAAGCGTGCCTGTGAATAAATCAAAATTTCATATTGCGGCTATGTTTGTACTTTGCGCTAGCCACTACGCCGCGCCCGTAAAATTTACGCTTTTTGCGCCGCTTTATCGCATTGTGCTCGTAAAACTCGCGTTTAAAATTTGTACCGCTGTTTCGTGCTGCAGATACAGCCGCGTCGGTCGCTAGCAAATCCGTTTAAATTTATAAACGGCGCGGGTCAAATTCGTAAATTTAATCCTTCCAAAGCCACCATTTCAGCTTGGCTTTGTCGGGGTGCGGCGTGCTGGCATAGTAGCAAACCATGCGGTAAACGTAGAGGATGCACTTGTCGCTGCCACGCCCAAGCGCCCTTGTGCGCTCATACATCTCGTCCGGATCTGCGCCCTTTAGCGAAGCGATATCCTCGTAGCCCAGCGCCAGCAGATCCGCCTCTGTCGCCTCACCGACATATGGGATTTTCTTAAAATCGCTCAAATTTTCCTCAAATTTCTTTTAAGCTCCGCCAAGCCTGCCGCTTTGGATGAAATTTAAAATTTCATTCCTGCGCTACGAAGCTCGCTAAATTTTATCTCGCTGCTGCGCGAAGTCACCGTCCAAGTCGCGCTTTTACGATGATTTAATTAAAATTTCTTGCGCGCGAAAACCATGCTTAAAATGATTTTACGCCAAATTTTACACGAGCTCGAGCGTTAAATTTGATCCAAAATCCGCTCGCAAATTTCGCACGGGTTTTGCGCCTGATAGATCGGGCGACCGACCACGATAAAATCAGCCCCCGCCTCGCTCGCGACGCCCAGATCCGCCACTCGCTTTTGATCCCCCGCACTCTCGCCAAACGGCCTCACGCCCGGGCAGAGCGTGATAAAATTTGTGCTCGTTGCGTCCTTTATCAGGCGGCTCTCGTAAGCAGAGCAGACCATGCCGTCAAGCCCCGCTTCGTAGCTCATCACGCTAAATTTGCGCACGGCGTCGCTTAAATTTTGCTCGTAAACCGCGCTAAATTCCATCTCGTCAAAACTAGTTAGCGCAGAGACCGCAAGCACTAGCGGACGCGAAGCTAGCCTATCCAGTCGCTCCATCACCGTAGCCATCGCGCGCTTGCCGCTGCTTGCATGCACGTTTATCATATCTACGCCGATTTTAGCGATCTCCTCGGCGGCGTCCGCCATCGTATTTGGGATATCATAAAGCTTTAAATCGAGGAAAATTTTAAAATTTCCGAGCTTTTTTAGCTCCTCCACAAAGGCTGCTCCGTCACGCAAATAGGCTCGCAAGCCCACTTTTAGCCAAATTTTATCCGCAAAATCCGCAAGTCCCTCCGCTAACTGTAAGCACTGCTGCTTTGAGCCCAGATCAAGCGCGACGCATAGCTTCACCGTTTATCCTTGCCGCGTACTGCGCCTTTGCTGCCCGCAGGTCTTTTCGAGACGGTGCCTCCGCCGCCCGCAGATTTTTTCGGCGCAGTAGAGCTTTTGCGCCCAGCGCTACTTTTCGGCGCAGTATTTTTACCCGCAGCGCCCTTTTTCGGTGCTGTGCTTTTGCCGACTCTGAAATTTCTATCCACGCCCTCTTTTTTCGGCGCGGCGTCTTTGCCTCGTTCGCCTGCCTTAAAATTTTTACCTCGCTCGTCCGTTTTGAAATTTTTGCCCGTTTTCTCCGTCTTAAATTTATCTTTGGTCTTGAAATTTCTCTCCGTTTTAAATTTTTTGCTCGCGGCGGCTTCGGATTTTTTTGCGGATGCGCTGCGAGTTTTCAAATTAGCGGGCTTTTTAGACGGTCTACTTCTGCTCGCCGTAGAATTTTTCGGCGTGCCACTCCTCTTTGTCTTAGTAAAATTTTTTGTCTCGCCGTCCGCGCCTGCGGGGATGAAATTTTTCGCCGTATCGTCCCTGTCCGAAACGGCGGAGCTTTCCGCCGCAGCAGGCTTAAAATTTTTGACTGCCTCCGCAGCGAGCCCAGAATTTTCGCCCGCCGCTGTATTTGGCTTGGAAATTTTATCCGCCGCGATGTTTACGGGGCTGTCTTTTAGGGCGTCCAGCACGCCGTTTATAAACTTTGGCGAGATGCCAAGCTCCTTGGCGGAGTTGATCGCTTCGTTGATGACAATGCCCGCATCGGTGTCCGTAAAGCGTAACTCATACGCCCCGAGCCGCAGTATCGCGCGCTCCAGAGCCGAAATTTCGGCGAGCTTAAATTCCTTTAAATTTTCGTCTATCAGCGCATCGACCGCGGCGAGATTTTCGCTAGCGCCGCGCAGAAGTGCCAGCGTCCAGTTGCGCTGCTCGTTGCGAATGCGCTTCTCCTCCAAATACTCGTCCGCAAAGTCCTCGCCGCCGCCGTTCATATCCTGGGAGTAGAGCAGCGAGATCGCAGCGAGCCTGGCTTGGTGTCTGGTGGCCATTTTACGCCTTTATGTTGCGAAATAGGCTTAGAAGCTCGATCGCACCGCTCATTGCTTCAAAGCCCTTGTTGCCGGCCTTTGAGCCTGCTCGCTCGATCGCTTGCTCGATATTATCGGTAGTCAGCACGCCGAAAGTCACGGGTGCGCCGTATTTTAGCATAGTGTTTGCGATACCTTTGCTTACTTCGGCGCTTACGTAGTCAAAATGCGGAGTAGAGCCGCGGATCACCGCGCCTAGGCAGACGACGGCGTCGTAGAGCTTGGAGCTTAGCGCCTTTTCAAGCGCAAGCGGGATCTCAAAAGCGCCAGGCACCAGCATCAGGCTTAAATTTTCCTCCTTGCCGCCGTGGCGCAAAAACGCATCGTGCGCCCCCTCGACTAGGCGATCGGTGATGATGTGGTTGAAGCGGGCGTTGATGATTAGGATCTTTTCACTGCCCTTAAGAGCAAGCGAGCCTTCGATGATTTTCATGGTTTTCCTTTGCGTTAAATTTAGTGCTAAGCTTAGCTAAATTCGCCAAAATTCTAAATTAATTTCAGCATCGCGGCGCTTGAAATTATGAGAAATAACAAGCGCTTTGCGCGCCAGAAATTTCTCGCGGCGGACGAATATGCCTAAGATCACGGCATCGATCGTGCCGATACCTGTACATACTTAGCATGAGTATTAAAATATGCGAAGCAGGCTCACCTCCGAGTCCTCTTCTAGCGCGACGATCGTTTAGAGTGAAGCGATAAAAAGCGTGCCGAGCCCCGTATATAGGACGTATGCGAGCGCAGCGCTATGTATTTAAAAGCAAGCATAAATATAAAAAGTTCGCAATCGCGCAGATGACGGTAAGTAGCGATTTATGCGTACCGGTAGAGCGCTTAAATCCGTACGCCCGGTCGCGCACAAAAAGCGCTCCGATGAGGGTAAAGCAAAGCTTCGGCGTTAATAAACCACTTAAATTTTAAATTTAAAGCGCGATTGCGATGGCTTAGATTGAAATTCGTCTTAAAATTAATCCTAAATAATAAATTTTATTATTCGTTTAGAAATTTTTGGCTATAATCGCTCCAAATCATTTCAAGGAGAGAAAGATGTTTAAACTTAGAGAGTTGCCGTTCGATGCGGCGCACAACGCGGTCGTAAGCAAGCAAACCTGTGATTATCACCACGGCAAGCACCACGCGACCTATGTGGCAAATTTAAATAAACTTACCGAATCGAGCGAGTTTGCGGGCAAGGGGCTTTACGAGATCGTAACGGCGGCTAGCGGCGGGCTTTTCAATAACGCAGCGCAGGTTTACAACCACGATTTTTACTGGGATTGCATCGCAAAGCCTAGTGAGCCTTCCGCGGAGCTAAAATCGGCGCTAGCGGAAAATTTCGCGGATTTTAAAAGCGAGTTTTTGGCCGCTGCTACGGCGCATTTCGGCTCAGGCTGGGTGTGGCTCGCTTACGATCCCAAATCGGGCAAGCTTTGCATCAAAGCAACCCAGAACGCCGCCACGCCGGTGACCGAAGGGCTCGTGCCGCTTCTAGTCGTGGACGTTTGGGAGCACGCGTATTACATCGACGAGTACAACGCGCGCCCGAAATATCTGGAGAAATTCTACGCGGGTATCAACTGGGAGTTCGTCTCAAGCGCCTATGAATGGGCTAAAAAAGAGGGTCTCGGCTCGGTGAAATTTTACATCGACGAGCTTCACGGCAGAGATTAAATTTTAAAATTTAAGTGGATGCGGCGCGGGACGGGATGCGGTGATGCTACACAAAGCCAAAACCGCCTAAACGCGCTGTAGGGTTCGCTACGGACGATAATTGCCGCGTCGTTTAGCGTACGCGGTCGATCGCTTAAAATTTTAATTCAAAGCTAGCGGCTAAATTTCGGGATTTGTCTCGGAATTTAGCCGCAGCAATATTTCTTTTCAATCTATCTTTTAAATTTAAAAATTCTATCAAAGCTCGGTGCTAAATTTAATCAAAATTTTAGCCCAAAATCATCCACAGCCCGATCGCGCACATCAGCACCGAGCAGAAAATTTCGAGGTATTTCAGGTGGGTTTTCAGCAGATTTTTTAGCACCGCTCCGCCCAGCGCGTAGATGCTAAGGCAGATGCTTTCGCTTACGCACAGCGTAGCGACGAGGGCGAAGGTGCGCGCGCCGAAAAGATTGTCCGCATCCAAAAATGGCGGAAAGAGCGCGGTAAAAAATATCCACGCCTTGGGGTTTGAGACCGCGACTACGAGGCCTTGCAGGAAGATATTTTCGCTGCGCTTCTGTTTTTGTAGCTTAAAATTTCCGCGCGCTAAAAAGGTCGCGACGCCCAGATAGAAAATATACGCGCCGCCTAAAATTTTAATCGTGCTAAGCGCCGCAGGGTGTGCAAGCAGAATGCCCGCGACGCCGAATATGCACGCAAGCGCCACGGCTGCAACGCCTAGCACCTGCGCCAGCAGCGCAGGCAGCGCCCTAAGATAGCCGCGCGCGATGCCGAGATTTAGCGCATAGGTCATGTTGATGCCCGGCATCAGCGATATCGGGAAGATCGTAAGAAAAAACAGAAGCATTACAAACCCCTAAATTGCGGCTAAATTTTAAATTTATCGCGAGCCTGTCGCGGAAATTTTAAGGTGCGGCGGCAAATGAAATTTTAAAATTCCGCCGCGTCTTTTTGCGATTATCATCACGCTTATACGGCGCGTGCAGATAAAATTTTAAAATTTCTACGCGCCTTAGCACAAAACATATCGCAGCGTGCAGCATCGCGTAAAAACTCACGCCGCAGTGCGGGTAAGGCAGCGAATGAAATTTTAAAATTCCGCCGCACCGCCGCGGGTAAATTTAAAATTTAAAACTCTCGCGGTTTTAAATTTAGCCGAAAATCCCGTATCCGAAGATCACCGCGATGATAAGCGGCAGGATAAATTTGACGTACAAAAACCAAACTCCCGCGAGCCTTGCGCTCAAATCGCCTTCGTTGGTGAGCTCGTAGATCGCGTCCTTTTTCAGCACCCAGCCCACGTAGATGCAGCACAGAAGCGCCGTAAGCACGAAAAATACGTTCGCGCTTACGAAGTCGAAGGCATCAAAAACCGAGCGCCCCAGAATTTTAACGTCCGCAAGCACGCTGCTTGAGAGTATGCAGGGTAGGTTGCCGAGCACGAAGACGCCGCCGAGCGTTAAATTTACCGCCTTTAACGTTGAAAAGCCGAAGCGTTCCTCGACGAAATTTATGATGACCTGATAGATCGTGATCGACGTCGTAAGCGCGGCGATGAGCAAAATCGAGAGAAAGACCACCGCGACGGCGTTGCCGAACGGCATGTGCGAAAACGCGATCGGCAGGCTCTTAAAAACCAGCGACGAGCCGCTGCTCGGCTCAAGCCCCGCGCTAAAGAGCGACGGGAAGATCATAAAGCCGGCAAGCACGGCGATGAGGGTGTTTACGACCGCGGTGATGGTGGCCGTTTGCATCAGCTTTTCGTCTTTGTTTAAAAAGCTTGATAGCGTGATCATCACGCCGAAACCGAGTGAGAGCGCAAAAAAGACCTGTCCCAAAACGTCGATTAAGAGCTTGGGCGTAATCTTTGCAAAATCGACGCCGAGATAAAATTTCACGCCTTCCTTTGCGCCCTCAAGCGTTAAATTTGTAAGAATTACGGCGATGAAGCATAAAAATAGCGCGGGCATTAGAAATTTTACAAATTTTTCGATCCCCTCGATGATGCCGTTTTTCAAAATATACCAGTTGATCGCTATGAAAACGAGCGTGTAAGCTCCGACGCCGAGTGGGCTATTTTCGATGTGATCTGCGTAGAATTTTTGCGTAAATGCGGGGTCGGTGATCCGCGCGGAGAGGTCGAAGTTGCCGCTTACGATGTTTACGATATAGGTTAGCACCCAGCCGCCAAGAACCATATAATAGGCCAAAATTCCAAACGCGCCGATTACGCCCATGATGCCTACGATTTTCCATGCTGGCTTTATGCGCGAGCCGTCCTTTTTAGGCGCCGTGAAGGCATCGACGCAGTTTCTTAGCGCGCGGCGTCCGATGACGTTTTCTACCAAGATCATCGGGATCCCAAGCACGATCATCGCGATGCAAAACACGAGCACGTAGGCGCCGCCACCATTTTCGCCGACTAAATACGGAAACCGCCACGTGCAGCCAAAGCCGATCGTGGCGCCTGCGACGGTTAAGATATATGTGAGCTTGCTGCTCCAGGTCTGTCTCGGCACGCTTCCTCCTTAAAATTGCTCTTTTTTGAGCTTGTCGAGGAAGTCCTCGATATTGTATTTGGCGCGGTAAGTCTCGCTGATGAGATGGACTATGATGTCGCCGAGATCGACGACGCTCCACTCATCGCCGCTTTCGATAGCCAAAAACTCCTCCCCAAGCGGCTTGAGCACGCTTTTTAGCTCCTCGATGAGCGAGGCGGCGTGGCGGGCGGTTAGCGTAGTAGCGATAACTACGAATTTTGCGATATATTCGCGCCCCTCCATATCGATGATCTGGACGTCTTCGGCTTTCTTTTCGTTTAAAATTTCGGCGATCCGCTCCGCCCTTTGCTTTGGATCTTGCATATCTTTCCTTTTATAAAATTTTATGACCTCTGCTGCGATCTTGGGCGGGATTTCGCCTTTGAAATCTCGCCTAAAACCGCTTGAGCTCGCATCTACGGCAATCTCGATCCGCTTTAGGCTCGCCCACTGCCGCGGGATCTCGTAGCCGGGCCGCGTAAGCACGACAAACTCCGCTAATTTCTGCATCTCGCTAAAGTCGCGCCATTTATGAAGCTCTGATAGGTTGTCGGCCCCCACGACGATGTAGAGCTTTGGTGCTATGTCTGCTCCGCTCGCATCGCTTGCGTCATCCATGTCATTTGCGTCACCTGCGTCACCTGCGCTATTTGCGCTACCCACGCAATTTGCGCCGCCTGCGTCAGCCATGCAATTCGCATTACCGCTTGGAATTTCGCTTGCGCTTGAAAATTTGCCTGTGACGGCGTTTAAAATTTCACTTGAGGCGGCACTTGAAATTCTGCCTGCATCTGAAATTTCGTTCCGCCCAGCATTCGGAATTTTGACAACGTCTGAAATTTCGTTCCGGGCGGCGTTCGGAATTCTGCTCGCGCTTAAGATTTTATCTCCGGCGGAGTTTGAAACCTCGCTCATGACGACATTAGACATTCTATTTGCGGCGACATTTGAAACTTCGTCCGTATTTGAAATTTTATCTACGCTTCGTGTTTCGCTAGCATCTCCTGCGCTGCCCGCCTCACTCGTGCCGTCGCGAGGAATTTTACCTACCTTACTTTGTGAAATCCCGCCCGTTTCGCTTTCACTGCCGACCGAAATTTGATCCGCCGTGCTGCCTTGCAGAATTTTACCCATTTCAACCGCCGTCTCTGCTGCGATTTTGCTGTTTCCGCCATGTTTTTCGAGCAGAAATTTCACGCTTTGTATCGTGGGTACCGGCACGTTTTGCGAAATTTCATAATCGCTCACCTCCACGTGTGGGGCGTCGCTCCACAGCGCGCGGCACCATTTTAGCCGCAGCTGCGGAGGCGCCGAAAAGCTCTTTTTAAACGGGTTTAGAAACGACGGCATTATGACCAGCAAATCGGGCTTTAGGGCGGATAAGATCGCCCTTACCGCGGCGTCGTGTCCTGCGTGCGGCGGATCGAAACTGCCGCCGAAAAGCGCGATTTTCACGCGCCTGCTCCGCGCCGTTTCGCGCCGCAAAATTTCTCGCCCTTCGCCGCAAATTCCGCGGCATAAAATTTTGCGCGGCACAATCTTGCTTTATGAAATTTTACGCTGTAAAATTCCGCTTCGCCAAATTTTGTTTCAAAAAATCTCGCGTTTTGCGGCGCGGCGCAAAGGCTAGGACTGCGTCGCAGCCCTTTTGCGGCGGCAAATTTGAAAAGCGCGTCGCCGCGGAATTTTACCCCGCCAAATTTCACTTCGCCAAATTTCATTTTAAGCTCTGAATTTGGCGTCTGGAGCTTTATCTCGTGAAATTTCGTGCCGTACAATTCTGCAGCGCGAGTTAAAAAATCCGTCTCGCGCAATCTAGCTTTATAAAATTTAACGCCGCGATCCATAAATTTTACCGCGCAAAATCCAGCGGCTGCGAAGCGGGTGTTAGAATTTGGGTTTTTCCAAAGCTTTCGCACGGGCCGCCTACATATATTTTTCTAAAACGCGCGGAATTTCGATGCTGCCGTCCTTGCGCTGGTAGTTTTCCATCACCGCAATCAGCGTACGGCCGACCGCGAGCGAGGAGCCGTTTAACGTGTGAACGAGGCTGTTTTTCTTGCCGTCTTTGAAACGGATCTTGGCTCTGCGCGCCTGAAAATCGCGGCAGTTGCTGATCGAGCTGATCTCTCTGTATTGGTTCTGTCCCGGCAGCCAAACCTCCAAATCCACGGTCTTTGCGGCGCTAAAGCCCAGATCGCCGCTGCAAAGCAGCATGTGTCTGTGCGGAAGGCCAAGGCTAGCTAGCAGATCGCTCGCGCATGAAATCATCTCCTCAAGCATCTTTGCGCTATCTTCGGGGCGCGTGATGGCGACGAGTTCGACCTTTTCGAACTGGTGCTGGCGGATCATGCCGCGCGTATCGCGCCCCGCCGAGCCCGCCTCCTTGCGAAAGCAGTGGCTGTAGCTGGTGAGCTTGATCGGCAGCTCCTCGCTGCGTAAAATTTCATCGTTAAAGAGATTCGTCGCCGTAACCTCGCTCGTAGGGATGAGGTAGAGGTTTTGCTCCTCGTCGTCAACGCGGTAGAGGTCGTCTTTAAATTTAGGCAGCTGGCCCGTGCCGTAGAGGATCTGATCGCGCACCAAAAACGGCATATTTACGAGCTCGAAGCCGCGTGAGTTATTAAATTCGATCATGTAATTGATGAGAGCCATATTCAGCTTCGCGCCAAGACCTCTGATTGCGGTAAAGCGGCTGCCGCTGAGTTTGACGCCGCGCTCGAAATCAAGCCATCCCAGCGCCTCGCCGAGCTCGAAGTGCTGCTTGGGCGCGAAGTCGAATGCGCGCGGATCAAGCACCTTTTTGATACAGACGTTTTCGTTCTCGTCCGCACCGATCGGCACGTCGTCGTCGATGATATTCGGCACGCACGCGGCGATCGCTTCTAAGCTTTGCTCGCGCTCATTTACAAGCTCGCTTAGGCTTTGGATCTTTTGCTTGTTTTCCTCAAGCTGCGATTTTAGCGCGCCCACGTCTCTGCCCTCGCGCGCGGCGAGGCCGAGCTCCTTACTCTTTGCATTTTGCACGGCTTGAAGGTTCTCTAACTCCGTCTTTTTGGATTTTAGCTCGTTGTAGACATCTAGTAGCGTTTGCAGGGTTTGCGGCGGGACTTTTTTGGCGATGAGTTTTTTATTAAATTCGTCGAAATTCGTCTCGATAAGTTTTAAATTTATCATTTTCTGCCTCTTTTTGGTAATTTAAATTGCGATATTTTAACTAAAGTTTGCTTTAAATACTCAAAATAAACCCACATTTAAGCAATACGGATGAAAAAAGTGATACAATTCCGTAATATTTTATTATGAAAGGTATTACATGAAAGCAAAATTTGCTTTTTTAGGAATTTTCGCGGCGAGCCTTGCGTTCGCGCATTTTGGTATTCTTACGACGGATAAAAATGTCGTAGAGGACAAAAAAGATGCTACTTTAAAGCTAAATTTGGAATTCTCCCATCCGTTTTTACAGGAGTCTATGAATCTACAAAAGCCCGCAGAATTCGGCGTTTTTATTGATGGTGAGAAAAAATCGCTCCTAGGCAGCCTAAAAGAGCAGAAAAAGGGCGAAAATTCCTATTTTGCGGCGGAATTTAAAGCTGACAAGCCATCGCTTTTGGCGTTTTATTTCGATCCGAAACCATATGCCGAGCCGGCTGAGCGCAAGATGATCCGCCATATCACCAAAACCTATGTTGATGCTTACGGCGCGGGCGAAGGCTGGGATAAGCCGCTCGGGCTAGAGGCGGAGATCGTACCGCTCGTGCGGCCTTATGCGCTGTATACAGGCGAGATATTTAGCGGAGTTTTTTTATTGCACGGAAGACCCGTCCCAGGCGCGGACGTAGAGATCGAGCTATATAACGATAAAGGCTACAAAGCCCCTAGCGAGGCGCATGTCACGCAGGTCGTTAAAACCAACGGCGCGGGCGAGTTTAGCTTCGTGATGCCGGTTGCCGGCTGGTGGGGCTTTGCGGCTCTTAGCGAGGAGGAAGCCGCCAAAGGAAGCGAGCAGCCCGTAAATGAGCTGGGAGCCGTGCTTTGGATCAAAGCAGACGAGCTGAAAAAATAGGGGAGCGGCTCGGTGAGATCTCTTTTTTTGGGCGAAATTTGCGCGGCTACGGATAAATTTAAATTTACGCTTGGGCAGGGCTTTGAAATTTTATTTTCGCGCGTTTTGCTTGGCGACGTAAAATTTCCATCGAATTCTGCAGTTAAAATTTTAAATGGCAAAATTCCGCCGAGTAAAATTTTAAGTAACGAAGCTCTGCTGCGTAAAATTTTGCTCGGTAGAAATTCGCTCTTAGTAGCTTCGAGCCGTAAAATTCCATACCCGTGGATTTACGAACGTAAAATATCGGCGCGCAAAATTTCGTTTTTTGAAATTTTACAAGCCCTGCCTTTTAAAATTTCGCAAGCTCTGTTTCGCCGCGCGAGCACTGCGCCGAGATCGATCAGGGCTTTAAATTTTGCGTCGCAAAATCCGCTTGTCGCTCTTACAAATGTAGCAAGCGAAAATTCTTGCGCCATGCAAGCCGTAAAATTTATCAAATTTACTGGTTCCGCAAGCAGCTCCGAGACCGTTCCGAGTCTTGCGCTGACAGCCGCCGCAGATAGGACGCAAGCCGCGAGTTTTACAGCCGCAAATTTTGCCGCGACTAAAGCTGCAAAGGAAAAACCTGTAGCAATCAAGGCAATTATCGCAAAGGTCGAAAAGCTATTAAATTTAGAAACTTCGCGCGTTTTTGCGCGTCTAAAAAACGGGAGCGATTTAAAGGAGGCGAGCCGTGCACATTAGCGAAGGAGTTTTGAGCGCGCCCGTGCTGCTTGCCGGCTGGGCGGTTACGACGCCTGCGGTAGCGGCGATTTTATGGCGCGTAAGGCAGTCTGAAATCCCTAGGATCGCATGTTTTAGCGCGCTGTTTTTCGTCGCATCTTTTGTGCACCTGCCCGTGGGGGTCAGCTCCATGCACCTGATGCTAAGCGGGCTCGTGGGCGCGTTTTTGGGCTCGCGCGCGATCTTGGCGATTTTCGTCGCGCTATTTTTGCAAGGGGTATTTTTCGGCTTTGGAGGGCTTAGCGTGCTCGGCGTAAATACCGCAGTCATCGGCTTTCCGGCGGTTTTGGGCGGGCTCTTTGCCGCCGCCGCAAAAGCGCAAGAGCTAAAAGTGCGCATGCAAAAAATTTATCTATTTTTGGCAGGTTTCGTGCCGATCGTCTGCTCGATGCTACTTCTTGATCTCGTGCTTTTCATCAGCGGGCGGGAGTTTTTTGCTATCGCGACGCTCATCTCGCTTGAAGGCGCAATCTTAGCTGTTTTGGAAGGGATCATCACTCTTTTTGCGCTTAGCTTTATTGCGAAATTTTACGGCGGACAGAGGCGATGAGAGCGCTATTTTTCTTAACGGTTTTGAGCTCCTTTGCATTTTCGCATGCGCTTCATCTTTTTGCAACTCAAGAGGGCGATAGAGTGGCGATTTATAGCTATTTTTATAAAAATTCTCCCTGCATGCAGTGCGAAGTTTTAATCAGTGCGGATGGGCGCGAAATTTTGCGCACTAGGACCGATAAAGAGGGACTTGCGAGCATACGAATACCCGCTAAAAATTTTACTATTCAAATTTACGGAGGTGCAGGGCACGGCGCACAGATGGAATTTGGCGCCGAAGGCTTTACGCCGCAGGATTCCGGTGATCCTGAAAATTCCACGCCACAAAATTCTGACGTTTCTGAAAATCCTATGCCGCAAAATTTGAACGCCGCTAAAAATTCCGCGTCCGAAGGCAGCGCATCCAAAAATATCGCACCTAAAGACAGGGTATCTGAAGATAAAATTTCAAGCACTTCCGAGCTTTTGGAAAATTCCACCTCCCAAAGTATCTCGCCGAAAGAAAACTCCAAAAATGACATTCAAAGCATGGCGTTTCAAAGCCAGCCTGCCGAGGCGCCTAAAATCGCGCTTTGTTTGGCCTTGATTTTCGGCTTTTTTGCTTTGATGTGGCTAGCGAAAAGAGCGCGCAAATGAGCCCCGCCGTATCACTGCTCGCGTTTTTCATCTTCAGCTTCGGCGTCGGACTTAGCGAGCAGCTTTACGCGGCGTTTTTTGCCCCGCCGCTACTTCTTTTTGCGCTTAAAATTTCGATTGCGCGCGCAGTATGTGCAAGGCTTGCGGTATTAAATATCTTTGCTATTTTAAGCGCGTTAAGCCCCGCCATAGTCGGCAACTACGAGCTTGCGGGCGTGATATTTTTGCGCGCGAATTTGATAATGGCGTTTGCGATTTTGCTATTTTACGGCAAGGATGAATATTTTTTCGCGCGCGGATTTTACGGGCTCGGGCTCGGCGAAAAGCTAAGCTCTTTGGTGTATTGCTGCGGGCGATTCGTAAATTTTTTACGCTCGGATCTAGCAAGGCTGCAAGCTCTTTTGCGGATGCGCGGATTTGTGGGGACGAGCGGAATTTTCACTTATAAAATTTATGCGAATTTGATCGGGATTTTAGTGATTTCGGCACTTGAGCAGGCAAGGAATTTAAGCATGGTGATGAGCGCGCGAGGGTTTTGCGGTAGGCTATTTTACGAACGTCGCGAGGGATTGAGCGTCTCGGAGGTCTCGTTTTTGGCGTTCGTGCTGGCGTGCGTATCTGTTAAAATCGGGGCTATCTTATGAGCTGCTCGCTTAAGGCGCTGGATTTAAGCGCTAAAAACGGCGAGCGAGAAATTTTTCGCGGTGTAAATTTGAGCGTAGGGCATAAGGAAAAAGTGGCGATCTTGGGCGCGAACGGGCAGGGCAAGACGAGCCTGCTTCAAATTTTAGGCGGCCTAAGGCAATGGGGCGAGGGCGAGATCGAGCTTTTCGGCGAGAAGCTTGAGTGTGCGGAGGATTTTATAAAATTTCGCCACGAGATCGGGTTTTTGTTTCAAAACAGCGACGATCAATTTTTGTGCGCGAGCGTGTTTGAGGACGTCGCATTTAGCCTGCGTGCGCAAAATGAGCGGCTAAAACGAGCGCAAAATGCGGAGAAAAGGCGTGGAATTTTTTCTAAATTTTTTGGTCGTAATGCGCAAATTTTAAGGCAGGGCAACGAAAACGACCATCTAAAAAAGCTTGAAATTTTAAGCGAAGAGCAGATCGAGCGCAAGGCGCTGGAGACGCTGCGACGCTTGGGAATAGAGCATCTGCGCGAGCGAGTGCCCTTTCATCTAAGCGGCGGCGAGAAAAAGCTGGTGGCGCTTGCGGGCGCGCTGGTGTGCGAGCCTAGGATACTGCTACTGGACGAGCCTACGACGGCGCTTGATGAGGCGATGCAGGAGCGCGTGGCGGGGATTTTGGCGGAGCTTGACGTAAGCGAGATCATCGTCTCGCACGATAAAAGCTTCATCGATAAAATCGCGGATAAAATCTATTATTTGAAATCTAACGGGCTATATGAAAGCCCATGATAAAATCATAGATAAATTTATCATTTAAAATTATGATGCTTGTATAGAAGTCCATAATGGCGACCCTTGCGGGATTTGAACCACGCGTTTTCGCACTGAGAATGCAACGTCCTGAGCCACTAGACGAAAAGGTCAAGAAGCTGCATTATAGCGACAAAAACAAAATTTTAGATAAAATACTAAATGTGGTGTCTTAATATGACTATGAATTTTTTGGAATTTTAAAGAACGACACAGTGCTTATTGAGCTACGTTATTTAGATTAAAATTTAAAGTGCGATGGATATAATTTTAATTTTAGTCAATCGCACTTATTTTTGAGATAAATTTGGGATGTAAAATTTTATGATTTAGCTGAAATTTTATATGCAAGACGAAGCCTAGCCGATCTTTTCCATCGCCTTGTTTTTAAACGCTACTGGATTAGCGACAAATTGGAAGCTAACCGCCGTGCCGCCGGTACCTCGCACCACTATGGTGCCGAATTTTAAAATTCTCCCCAAAATACTCTGCGCCACGGATATGCTTTCGATTTTTTCATATTTTAGCTCCACCGTTTCGCGACTGATAAGACCCTTTTTGCCGATTATACGCTGATTGGTGATGGCGAGCTCATTTGTCTTTAAAACAATAAACCCGTGAATTAGCGCCGCTATAAAACCGCCGAAGCATATGAATGAAAGTCTATCGTCTTTATTTATGATCCCAACTATCGCGGGAATCAATATGACGATAGCGGAGATAAAAACCGCCCAGTGAATTTTGGCTTTAGCAATTACATTTTCGCCATTCAGAAGGTTAGACTCTACGTAACCCATAAATATCCTTTAAAAGAATTTTAGGCTTGAATTATATCTCCGCCCCATTAATCTTGACTTAAATTTTCTGCGGCGGCGGTTCGCACGGCGGCGGCTTGGACAACCGGAATTTGCGCGTAAAATTTGCATTAAATTTTACGCAGATGGTTGCGAAATTTGGCGCAAAATTTATGGCTAAATTCTGCGCGCTAGGCTTTTAAAATTGTAAATTTAGCGGCGCGAAATTGCCCCGCTCGCGCTGGGCGATAGGCGCATGCCGCATAAATTTTATCAAAGCCTCGAAGTTTGATGAAGCGCGCGTGGAGTTTAAAATTTTACAAATACGCTAAATTTTATAGTCGCGCGATAAATTTGAATTTTTAGCGCACGATATGCGAACTCGCTATGGTTGAAGCAAGCCCTTGTGAATATAAAATTTGTTAGCACAAAGTGCAAAAAAGCGGCTAGCGTGGGCAACGGTGCGAAATTAAAATTTAAACTCGCTAGCCTCAATTTGAAATTTTGTAGCCGCCCGCTCTAAAATCCTAGCGCTTTTTGAATCGCGAGCGTCTGCGCGACAACGTGCTCGAGCTGCTCTAAATTTAGCATATTCGGTCCATCCGAAAGCGCGTGGGCGGGATCGGGGTGCGTTTCGTAAAAAAATCCGTCCACGCCCACGGCCGCCGCCGCTCGCGCGAGATACGGCACGAAACGCGAGTCGCCGCCGCTCGTAGCGCCGATACTAGGCATCTGCACGCTGTGCGTCGCGTCGAAAATGACCGGCGCAAACTCGCGCATAATCGGCAGCGAGCGCATATCGACGATCAAATTTCCGTAGCCGAATGTGCTACCGCGCTCAGTGAGCCAAACGCCGTAGCGGCGCGCCAGATCGTGCATCCCGTCGCCGCTCGGCTGCGCGGCGTTTGGAGCAGAATTTGCAGCATTCGAAGCATCGCAAGCATGGGCGGAATTTTGCGCGTCCAATCGCGCACCGCAATAATTTTGCACGCCTAGTGCCGAAGATTCGTCATTCGCACCGCTTCGAGCGCTGTTTTGCGCGTTACAAATTTCGGTATCGCTAGATGTCGCGCCGCTTTGCGGGGTATAAGCCCGTGCGCTGCGGGTTTGCAGAACCTTTTCGACGCTGTGTTTCATTGCCTGCGGCGATAAAAACTGACCTTTTTTGATATTTACTACCGCTTGCGTGCTGGCTGCGGAGACGAGTAGGTCGGTTTGGCGGCACAAAAACGCGGGTATCTGCAGCACGTCGGCGACGCGCGCGGCGGGCTCCGCCTGGTAGCTTTCGTGGATGTCGGTTAAAATTTTATAGCCGAACTTTTCCTTTACTTCGGCTAAAATTTCGCAGCCGCGCTGCAATCCCGGGCCGCGGAAGCTTGAGATGCTTGTGCGGTTGGCTTTATCGAAGCTGCTTTTAAAGTAAAATTCCACCCCGCTCATTTCGTTAAATTTGCGTAAACTTTCCGCGACTTTCATTATTAGCTCGCGGCTTTCGATCACGCAGGGTCCTGCGATCAGTATCATGAAATATCCTTTTTTAAAATTTGCGCGATTTTAGCGAAATTTTGCTAACTCTTAATAGGGCTTGCCGAAAAATTTCTCGTAATGCTCGTAAAAGCGCTTGTAGTAGGGGTTTGAGTAGCGTTTTCGCATACCGTAGTTGTAGCACTCGATCGTGTCTTTGATATTTTTATTTTTGGCGTTCCAGCATTTACGCAGGATTTTGGCGCATTTGGTGAGGTTGTACATCGGGTTGAATATATAATCTATCTCATTTTGGCTGAAATTTACGGCGTTTAGCTGCCCGAGCCCTACGTCGATGCTAAAGCCGTCCTCGTACAGGTACTTGGCGATCTGCACGGCGTAAATTTCGTTTGCTGGTATGATCGTAACGACCCATTTGCTGGAATTTAGGCTATAGTTGCTCGTTTTGATGCGGACATTTTGATTGCGCAGGCCTGCAAAATAATCGGCGTTTGCTTTGTTCGTCAAAAAGGAGATCGTGTAGGGCTCGAAGTCGCTTTCGATTTTGACGATGGTGTATAAAATTTCAGGCTTTACCCCTTCGTTTTGCGCTACTACGGCGATGGCGTTTACGATCTCGTTCGGCGAGTAAGCGGGAGCTTGAAGCGCCAAAAACAGGGCGAAAAGCAACTTTTTCATCTAAATTTACCGAGCCTTTGATAAAATTTTATGTCGCAAGTATAGCACAATTTCAGCCTTTTCATCATTGTTTAAGTGAAAATTAATCGTATTGGATATATAATCACATTTCTTTTTTAAACCCAAACGGTCGCTTAGCTCAGCTGGTAGAGCGCCACCCTTACAAGGTGGATGTCGCAGGTTCGATCCCTACAGCGACCACCATTTTGAAATCCTTGGATTTCATACTTCTTTAGCACTTGCGTTGCGAGTGTGATTTTTGGTGCGACGGTAGTTCAGCTGGTTAGAATGCCGCCCTGTCACGGCGGAGGTCGGGGGTTCGAGCCCCATTCGTCGCGCCACTTCTTACGATGTCTTGCTAGCTCAGTAGGTAGAGCATCTCACTTTTAATGAGGGGGTCGTTGGTTCGAATCCAACGCAGGACACCA
>NZ_CALIIS010000234.1 GCF_938017705.1 uncultured Campylobacter sp. | reverse complement strand
ATAATTACACAGATCGCAACGGGGTAAAACATAGTGATCTTTATTATAGATGGAAAAATCGCGGTCCGATTCCGGGTACAGAAAACCATCTATTCTGGAGATATGAATGGACTGACGTATTAAACGAAATGCGCCTTCAATACGGTTGCTCTAAAGATATAACTGGCATCGTAAGAGCAAATTTCAAGGATTATTCCGATAGTATAGATTTTACCGTGGGTAATATTAAAACTAGCGCTGGATGGGATGCTTACGGAGCTACATTTTTAAATGGCGGTTTTGAGACGGCAAGAGTAGGTGCTTATGGCGGATGGGGCGTCGTGATAGTGTATGATAAAACATTAGCATCTCGTAGGAAGTTAATGGAAGATCTTCAAAATTCTGATAAGGTAATAGGCAAAGTAGCAAGTGTCGCTGAAGCTAAAAAAATTCGAGATACATATTTTAAGCCCAAGAACGTAACTATCTATGGTGATTTCATTACCATTACGCCATGGTCTACCCCGGAACCCGGCTATTCGCCTATTAATGTAAATTTAAAGCTAAGCGGCTTTTATACGCCAAGGCAAGGTAAGGTTAATGCAAAATTAGGATTCCTGGGTTTTGCGGGCGAAAGAGAGATGCGGGAGCAAGAGTTTTTCAAGGTAGAAAATAAGAATAAAAATACGATGGATACTCTAAGCGGAAGTGTAGTAAATGCTAATTTGGGTAATGGCTTTGCAAATATATATGATGGCTCGACTTCCATTTTGGAGCTAGATAGCGACGGCAACTATAAACTTACCTATCCTAAAGGAACTGATTATAAATGGGGTATGGATCTAGATGAATTTGACATAAGCTCAAAGATGGGAAATAAACAATCCAGTTTAGATGTTCAATTAGGTGGTGCTTCTACGCAAAGACCGGGAGGTGGAGAATCTGCAGATCAAAACTTCATTAGTATGCTAGCCGTATCTGTAGATATGTATGTGCCTAATATGTGCTATCAGTATGAAGTCTATAATGCCTCTAACTGGGTTAAATTCTTTGATAAAGATGGTAACCGAAGAAGCGAAGAGGATGTAAAAAAACTACATGAACCTCCTGAGCAGATAAAAAATGGCGTTGTAGCTGGCGAAAATATCTATTACAGAATAAGATTTGAAAATAGATATAATGGAGGTAATAGCGAAGATGCGGTAGGCTCTATAGTAAGCGTAAATTTCAATAGAGCGGGTGCCACTTATACTCCAAATAGTGCTACTATCAACAACCGTCTTGACGATAGCGAATATAGTGGCGTTACTACCAAAATAAACGCTATACCTATGAAAGCTAGTCAAAATTTAGTTTATTTGCGCGATGGACAATTGGGCGCATATCAAACTATGAAAGATGTTATTACGGATGGTAAAGCTCCAAATGTTACTGATGCAATATATAAGAATAGACAATTTACTACTTTAGAGAATGGTCTTTTGAAAGTTTATATAGGCGAGGGTGCGGGTAGGTGGGTTCCTCCTTCGAAGCCTGATGAACAACCTACGCTTATAGGCGGTAGGATGGAGCCGAAAAAAGCTGTTTATGCAGAATTTAACGCCACCGTTAATACCGGTGCAAAGATTTTGCAAGCTCCCGAGATGCTACTAAGCTATAAGATTAGCTTGGATGTAGGTACTGGAACTCCGGTAGAGATTAGTTTGGAAGGCGCTTCTGAGCTAGAGATATGCGATGATAAATTACTATCCGATAGCGTAAATATCCAGCCTTTGGAAGGCTTACAGGTCGTAAATAAGAATTTTAAAAATAGCGACGACGATGATAGGCTCTATACTCAAGTATCCGAAATGCCTTTTGATGGTAAGTTGATATTCAGACCGGATTACGAAAGTCATTTTTGCAAGAAATATAACTCTGCAGGTGAATGCGAGCAATATACTGCCGAAGCTGCGTCTAGAACCGACCTTTTCGTTAAAGACCCTGCTACTGGTGAACTTAAGTATATAGGTGGCAAGAAACAACTAGAAAAATTTAATTTGGATGGAAAGCTCTATCTATCTGTCGTAAGGGCAAAAAATGCCGCGATGACTGCAGCTAAAGCGGATAGAAATGGAACTAGTACCGCATATTCGTGCCGAGCGATAACCGATAATTTAAAAATTCCGTTCAAGTTAAAGCAAAAAGGCGGCGGCGCTTCAAGTTATGCTTTAGACCATGAGCTGGATTTTAAAAATAAATCTATTTTGGATCTCGAAG
>NZ_CALIIS010000233.1 GCF_938017705.1 uncultured Campylobacter sp. | reverse complement strand
TGAAGAGCGATCATTAAATTTAAGCGCTCGGCATGGAATTTACGCGGCTAGCTAGCGGCGAGGAATTTTAAATCTCGCGCTTTAAATTTAAGGTGCGAGTCGGTTCTAGATTAAAATTTTAAATTTAGAAATGCGGGCGTTAAATTTAAATTCGCTTCGAGTTGGAAAAAGGCACATTTGCTTGCGGAGCTGATCCAGATAAGGTTCTTTAGCCCAAATTTAAAGTAACTAAAGGAAATTTTAAAAAGGATAGGAAGATGGATGAGTTTATAACTAGATGCGAAACGTTTAAAGCCTATTTTGGGTTTAATCTGTTTTAAAATATGTATTTTTTTTTGGGAAGTATTACATAGACATAATCGGAAGTAGTGTAATTTTATATTTTATAGAACAATGTGCTATAATCGATTTTTGATAATATTAAAAAGGAAGTATTGAAAAATGAAAGAAGAAGTAAGCAGCGGCAATATCACTATACCAGAACCTTCTTTTGGAAGTGATTTAACAAATATTATTTTAGACCTAGAAAAGTTAAGAACCAAGCAGCTTGGTGGCGATGTACCCCCGTATATATTTTTTCAACTCAAAAATATTTTTCAAATTTTAGAAACATTAGGATCGGCTAGAATTGAAGGAAACAATACAACACTATCTGAATATGTTGAAAAACTTATAGATCCAAATTTGACAGATGAAAGTGACGATGAGATAAAAAGCTTAGAAAATGCCATAGCTTTTATAGAAGACAATACGGATGCAAAAACTGTATTTGACCGTGCCTATATTTCAGAAATTCATAAAATTATTACAAAAGGCTTAACGCCGCCGCCAAAGGGCGAAGGATCTAAATATCCAGGAGAATTAAGACGGCACGACGTAAGCATAAAAAAATCAGGGCATACGCCACCAAAACATTTTTTATTGCCTAATTATTTTAATAAATTTATAGAGTTCATCAATAAAAAACACAAGGAGCAGTATCAGCTTTTAATGGTTGCTATTGCACATCATAGATTTGAATTTATCCATCCGTTTGACAATGGGAACGGTAGAATGGGAAGACTTTTGAATTATGCTTTTTTAATAAAGCTTGGGTTTAAAGTAAAAGAAGGAAGACTTATCAACCCATCTTCAGTTTTTTATACAGATAGAGATCAATATTATAATATGCTTTCACGCGCAGATAGTCTTAAGGCTGATGACTTACTAGCTTGGTGTGAATATTTTTTAATAGGATTAAAAAATGAGATTGAAAAAATAGATCATCTTTTAAAAAAAGAGTATGTGCAAACAAATATACTCCTACCTATGCTTAAAATAGCGCTTGAGAGAAAACATATAACAAAACAAGAGTTTGATATATTAGTTTATATTGTTAAAAAAGATAATATGAGAATGAAGGCTGAGGAACTTGATAAATTCGGTATACATAAATCAAAGGAAAAATCAAACATTATGGCAAAACTAAAAGATAAAAAGATGATTATGCCTATAAGAGACGGCGGAAGGATTTATACGGTATATTTTGTTAATAGCTACCTCCTACGTAGCATCATGCAGGTATTAAAAGATAATGGCTTTGTATCTGATTTTTTAAACAATAACTAAGACGGATAGAGAAAAGAAATAAAATAGCCAATAAGGTGCCATACCTCCGTTATATTTATGGAATTAGCCATTTTTATTGCTCTTGGCGAGCGAGCTTCTATACATATCGGCGGCGTAATTTTATGGCAGCCGCGGCAAAAGCAGTCATTTTATAGATACGATTTTATGTATTCTGCCAGATTAGCGCGATCTATACGCAGATCTCAGAGAAGGATATGCGCTAGTTGATAGGAGTTTGCCCTGCCATTGACCTGGCTTCTAGTGGTGCGATATACAAGCGCTCAAATCGATTGCGGGTATGGAATTTTGAAGGACGCAGGGGCGCGCGATAAAATTAAGGAAAGCAAAACCAAATCGATGCCGTACTGGCTTAAATGAAGTGAAAAGATACGCGATAAAATTCCAAGCTGCAATTAAAATTCCACGCGAAAATCTTCGACACGATATGATGAAACCATTTTAAACGCCAAATCCTTAATCAAAATTCTACGTAAGAAGCTTCTACGCAGAGATCAAATTTGCGCGGCTATTTCGAGTTTTCTTTAGCAATA
>NZ_CALIIS010000232.1 GCF_938017705.1 uncultured Campylobacter sp. | reverse complement strand
TCCGTCCTAGCCGTGATTTGGGCGAAATTATAATATTTTTGCGCTAAATTTCAAAATCTAAATTTCGTGCGCGAGCTAGGCTATAGAGCAAAATATGGGGGGCGGTCGGTTGGGATACGCCACAAACGCTTCCGATTAAGCTTTTTTGCCTCGGCGGTTTGCAATACCCGCTTGCGCGAGCGCTCCGTAAATAGGGTTTTAAGCGTGATTGAAGCTTGGTTTAATGATCTAGCTACGATATCATTAAACGCTTATCTCACACCAAATCTTGCGGAATTTAGGCGCAAAATTTCATCGCATAATTTGTGAGCTGCGATATTTAAATTTAAGCTTCCTTTTGCAATTTAATCGCTCACCGCACTTAAATTTAAATCCTCGCCTCGCAATTTTAAAATAAGCGTTTTGAAATTTATCGCTCGTGGCGTTTAAATTCCGTGTCTAGCGAGCCTTGAACTCATATTTGAAATTGCATCGCTTGCGATGCACGCATTTGCCTGTTACGCTTGAATTTTAATCCGCATTAATTGAAATTCTAGCTGCTTAAAATTATCGCTTCCTCGCACAAGACGGTAGTTTAAAATTCCAATTTCGCGCTTTTTTTGGGAGCGGCTCGACGTAGATACGCAAAATTTTGATATTTTACGCTTGCAAAATTCTAAAAATTATATCATCGCCGCGGCTAAATTGCAGATTTGTTTAAATTCTGGTTCTTAAAATTGTAGCTCCAGCCGTTACACGAGATTTTTAATTCAAAGAGCCTTGCCGCGTAAATTCTAATCTCTCTGAGTCCAAAAATTGACGCCGCTTAATACATGAATTTAAACGCGTTTTAGAATTCAAATTTAGCCCGCCTTGTTACCATTTTCGGTCGAGCTCTATAAAATTTCGGCAAATTTTATACTTGCAAAATTTTAAAATTCTACCGCCGCAAAATAGGGCGGAATTTCATCTCTGCGGCTTGCCGTCGCCGAATTTTGCGACTATCTCCTCACTGCAGCTCTCCTTTGGCGCCCAGCCATCGCGCTTCATTCGCGCCAGATTGTCGCACGCCTCCTGCGAGCCGCCCTCGCAAAGCTCGTCGTATATCACGAGGCTGCGGCATTGCCCGCTCGCGAAACTCTCCAGCGCCGCAGCGTTGCCTAGGCAGGCTCGCTCGCGCAGATCGCTCATCGCGTGCTCGCCTGCGCCGCTCATTTTATCTCCCTGCTTCCGCTCGGCGAGGGTGGCGAGCTCGCACGCGTCTGCGAAAAAGCCCTGCGCTTTGAGGCGGTTTCGCACGACGCCGCGACCGCCCAGCTCGTATCTCATCGCCGCTTCGTAGCATGCGGTGGCATCTTTTTTGCTGCATTTTGCTAAAAGCGCGCTAGTTTTTGCACCGCTAAATTTAAACTCTTTAGCTTTGCCGTCCGCGTTTGCTAAACTAAGCACCAGCGCCGCAGCCAGCGCAAGCTTTAAAGCTTCCATCTCTGCTCCTTTTGATTTTATTTATCCGCTCGCGCGCTCCGATTTACTGCTTCATCGCGTGTCGCACTCGCCGCCTGCTAAAATTTCAAAGGCTTACGCGCCCTATTTGCGATCGAAGCTTGGAATTTTATCGCCTCTGTCGCGCTAATTTTTCGGCAGTAGATCGAGCACCGCGCAGGCGCGCTTGTTGTGCATTTTGCACGCCCTGTCTAGCGCCTGCCCCGAGAGCTCAAAGCTCTGAGGGGTGCCGATTCCTTGGAGATATTTGACCGACAGCTCGTAGCAAGCTTCGCTACTGCCGGCATCGCACTGCTCGCGAAAAAGCTCAAACGACGCCACTACGTCCTTCTCTATGCCCAAGCCGCGCCCAAGCGCATCTGCGTAGAAAAAGCACGACAGCTGATCTTTTCGCTCGCAGCCGCTTTTCAGACCGCGCGCTACGCGATCGCAGGAGCCTTCGTCGCTTTTTACGATGCAGCTTTGCAGATCCGCCCGCGAAATTCCGTCCGTTTGGATGACCACATCGGCGCTGCTTTGCGAGCCGGCGCTTGCTTCGCCGCTCTTTAGAAAGTGCGCGCTTTGGGTCCCGCCGATACTCGTTGTTTTGTCCGCTACGGAAATTTTATCCGCTCGCGCGCTCTCGCCGCAGTTTGCCGCAAGTGCGCAAAATAGCGCCAAAAATAGAAATTTTTTCATACCCGCCTCCGTTAAATTTAGCGCCATTTTAATTAAAAATGCTGAATTTAATGAAAATGCGCTCTGCCCTAAATTTCAGCTTTGCGCCGCAGCGTGTTTGGAGCGCAAAATTTAAAGCACGCCGCCGAGGTGATCGATCACAGGCTCTTTAGCGCCGCAAGTACGTTTTGCGCGTCCTGCTCGGGTTCAGCGATACGGCTAAAGCGCTTTATCTCCTTGCCGTCTTTAAAAATCAGGGTTTGGCGGTGGTAAAATTTCTTCCCGTCGCCGGTGGTGAAGGTTTCGAGCCGAAGCGGCGCTTCAAGCTCGAATTTTTCGTCGTTTACGAACTCAAACGAGGCGCCCGTAGCGCGCTTAAACTCGCTCGTGCCCACCTCGCCCATACTGCCTACGGCGATAAGCTCGAAGCCTAGGGCTCTTATCTGCGCAAGCGCGCTCTCGTATGCCTTGCACTGAAGCGTGCAGCCCGTAAGCCCCGCCACACCGTGCAACTCTTTCGGCAAAAATTTGCCGCTATCGCCCATTTTCGGGTAGGTAAAAACTACGCAATTTTTCGGTAAATTTATCATCTCTCGCCTTTTGATCGAAATAGGTCGCAAAAATAGCATAAAAAATCTAAAACCCGCTTAACGGATGAAATTTTGCAGCCTCTTGATATCATTGACGAACTGCGTTTGAATGAAGAACTTTTTGACGGCGTAAGCAAGAGCGGCGAGCCCGCAGGTAAAATTTCACCACCAAACAAACGGGAGCTAAAAATATTGCGAGACAAAAATCTCAGCGAGCATACGCGGAAATTCCTGCTGAATATGGAGAGCTTTTACGACGGATACGACGTCGAACCCTATACCTGCGAAGTCGCCGTATCGCCCAAAATTTTAAAATTTTTCGAAGCAAAGAAGTTTTTTCGCTCGCAAAAGATCGAAGGTAAATTTAAAAACGGCTGGAGCCGCCTAAGCTACGAGATCAGCAGTGACGATATGATTTTGATGCTCGCGCAAAGATTTTTTCCGCATTTCGTGATTCTCTCTCCGCGCACCGCCCGCAAAAAATTCGACGCTCAAATCCGCGAGTATCTGCAAAATGAGAAGCTTGAATTCGATTAAAATTTAAACGCATTTTTATGTAGCGCTAGCCTGGTTTCAAATGGAATTAAATTTAATATGATAAATTCCATATATACTGAACTGGCGTAAAATTTTATCTTAAATCGAAGGAGGCGCGCCGCGATGCAGAAGAATAACGTTGATATAAATGGCATAAATATAGTCTATTATAGTGCGGGCAATGCGAGCGAGAGCATTTTCTTGCTACACGGAGGCGGGGTTGATTCTGCAATGCTTTCGTGGAAAGAGATCATACCACTACTTAGCAACGAATATCGCGTCATAGTGCCCGATTTACCGGGATACGGCGATAGTGATAAGATAAAGGGCGAGTACTCTTTAAAATTTTATACGGAAATCTTAAAAGCCTTTATTGAGAAATTAAGCGATGGACCTATAGTTTTGGTTGGTATTTCGCTAGGCGGCGGTATTAGTATAAATTTGAGCTTGAACTATCCTGAGTTAATAAAAATTCTAGTGCCGCTCGATGCATGGGGATTATTTAAAAAGCTACCACGTCATAGGCTTTTGTACTGGTTCGTGCATTCAAGGCTAAATGATAATTTAAACGCTTTGGTTTGTAAATTTCCATCTATAATCAAATTCTCGCTTAGATATAATCTTTTCGGTGATAAGTCCAAGATTAGCAATGAATTGGTTTGCGAAATAATCGAAGCGATGAAAAAACCGGACGCCGACAGAGCTTTTATTTCGTTTCAGCGAAGCGAGATAAAAAAGGAAGGAGTTGCAACCGATCTGTTCTCTCGACTTAATGAGATTAAAATCCCAGTATTATTGGTCCACGGATCTTTGGATAAATTAATCCCGCTAGAAGGAGCCGTCCAGGCGAGCAAAATAATACCTAATTGCGAAATTTATATAATGCAAGGCTGTAAACACTGGCCCGCAAAAGAAAGACCGCAGGAATTCGCTGCTGTTTTAAAATCGTATATAAAGAGGCACAATGGTCGCTTGCACTTTAGAACTTAACACCCATTAATTCCGCGCGGCACCGCAGAATTTTACCTAGGAATTCTCACTCGTTGTTTCCCGCGATCGTTTCGATTAATTTGCGTTTGTTGCGGCGGTTATAAAGCACCGACGAAAGGAGCGATAGCGCGATGAATAAGATCCCCACGGTGCCGGTTATGATCTCGCTTACTTCAAATTTCAGCTTGGCAAACATTATAAATGCCAAACACGCGATGGCGTAGTGCGCGCCGTGCTCCAGATACGCGAAGTGCGACAGCGTGCCGCGGACGATAAGATACAGCGTGATGGAGCGCACGAACATCGCGCCTGCGTCGAGGCCTAGCATGATGATGAAGATATTATCGCTTAGCGCAAACGCGCCGATCACGCCGTCGAAGCTAAAGCTCGCGTCCAGGGTTTCTAAGTATAAAAAGCCCGCAAGGCCGTTTTTTACGCCGTCCGTGCCGAAAAGGCGGTCGAAGCAGGAGATGAGTAGATAGAGTAAGATCGCGCCGAAATACGCCGCGCCGAGCGTAGCCGAGCCCATTTTAGCAAGCAGCACGAGCCCCGCGGCTAGAGCGATCAGCGTGGGGGCGTTTGGAATGCGCTTTAAAAATCGCACGAGCCCGTTATTTTCGATTATGCCTAGCCAGTGTAGCTCGCGCTGCTCATCGAAGAAAAAATCGCAAAAGACCATCAATAAAAAAGCGCCGCCGAAAACGTAAATTTGCGCTTCGTTCTCGCTTAAAATTTCATGGTAGCGGTGCGGCTGCTTAAGCGCCAGCACGAGGGTTTCCCAAAGACCCAGATGCGCGCTTGCGGCGACGATTAGCACGGGGAATAAAAATCTCATGCCAAAAACCGCGATCGGAATGCCCCAGAGGATAAATCTGCTCTGCCACACCGGCGCCATATCTTTTAGCACCTTGGCATTGACTACAGCGTTGTCGAAGCTGAGGCTAATTTCGAGTGCGCATAAAAGCGCACAGATATAAGCGGCACCCGCGCCGCCGATATAAAATGCGATAGCAAGCGCAATTAGGCTTACTACAAAAGAGGAGTAAAAATATTTCATCGCTGTCCTAGCCGATTTTTTGCGCGATTTTAGCAAAATTTAGCCCTAAATTCTATATAATTGCAAAAATTCCAAAAAAGGCAAAAGATGCTTACCAATCCCGTATTTATCAGTATCTGTGTGATGTGCGCGCTGTGCTTGCTGAGGTGCAACGTAATGCTTGCGATCCTAATCGGCACGATATGCGCCGTGCTCTCAAGCAAAATCCCACTAGGAGATGCCATAAATTTATTCATAAACGGCAACCCCGAAAACGCCGGCAGTCTCGGCATGGGCGGAAATTTAGAAACCGCGCTCTCATATCTGTTGCTAGGCGTCATCGCAAGCGCGATCTCAAAGACCAACCTAACGGCGATCTTAGTGCGCGCAGTGGCAAATTTAATCAGCGACAAAAAATACGTCTTTATCTTTTCGATCGCCTTTTTTGCGTGCTTCTCGCAAAATTTGATCCCCGTGCATATCGCCTTTATCCCGATTTTGATCCCGCCACTAGTCAAGATCATGAACTCGCTAAAGATCGACCGCCGCGCCGTAGCATGCGCGCTGACGTTCGGCTTGCAGACACCGTATATGGCGCTACCGCTGGGATTCGGACTTATCTTTATGGGGCTAATCGAAAAAAATATGAACGCAAACGGCATCGCGGTAAGCCTAAGCGATATATCGAGCGTAATGTGGCTAAGCGCCGTGCCGATGCTTGTGGGTCTCATCCTAGCCGTGATCTACTACCGCAAGCCGAGGGAGTATGCCGAAACCAAACAGAGCCTGGATGCGCATTTTAGCGAGCTTAAGATGGGTATGCGAGAGTGGGGCGCTCTAGCGGGCATCGCGGTGTGCTTCGCGGTGCAAATTTGGATCAAATCCCTTCCGTTTGCCGCGCTTAGCGGAATTTTGGTAATGCTTGCGAGCAAAGGCATCGAGTGGAAGAAGCTCGATAGCGTATTCGACGAAGGCGTGCATATGATGGGCTACATCGCGTTTTTGATGCTGATCGCCGCAGGATACGGCACTATCTTAAAAGAAACCGGCGGCGTGAACGAGCTGGTGCACGTAGCGAGCACTTTAAGCGGCGGCAAGCTCGGCGGTGCGCTGTTGATGATCGGTATCGGACTGCTAGTGACGATGGGCATAGGCTCGAGCTTCGGCACGATCCCTATCATCGCTACGATATACTGCCCGCTAGCCGCGCAGCTGGGCTTTAGTACAGCGGCGACGATCTTTATCATCGGCGTGGCCGCGGGTATCGGCGATGCGGGCTCGCCTGCGAGCGATAGCACGCTCGGGCCTACCGTGGGGCTGAATATCGACGGCGAGCATAGCCATATGTGGGATACCTGCGTGCCGACCTTTATTTTCTTTAATATCCCGCTAATCATATTCGGCATAATATTTTCGATGATGTTATAGATTGCGGAATTTACGCGGGTTTTCGCGGACGGAATTTTAGAATTTTAGAATTTTAGAATTTTAGAATTTTAGAATTTCGCCCGCATGGCGCTGCTCGTAAATTTTGTAAATTTACGAATGCGACCATTGTTAAATTTAGCTGCGCGGCTTTACTTTTAAATTTGCTCGCGCGATTTTGCCAAATTTATTTGCGTCGCTCGCGCGATCGGCTTAAATTTAACTGCTCGCGGCGCGTTGATGAAAATCATTGCTAAAATTTAAAATTTCGCATAAAATTGGCGAAATTTCATAGCAAGGAGCGGTGGTGGAGCAAATTTATCCTTACGTGCAGATCGTCCATCTCATCTGCGCCCATTATCTTTTTGGGCTACATATTTTTCGACGTCGTGATTTTTATGCGGCTTAAAGGCACGCTGGGCGCGGACTTTGAGCGCGTTAAAAAAGCGATCGGCTCGCGCGCGATTAAAATCATGCCGGTTTGTCTTTTTACGCTGATAATCACTGGCGGAATGATGATGAGCCGCTGGGTCGGGAGCGCTAACGGCGGATATTTCGGCACGCCGCTTCAAAAAATCTTTATGCTAAAGGTCACGCTCGCGCTCATCATCGCCGCGTGCGTAGCGATAAATTTGAGCTGCCGCGCGATGGGAAGGCCTGCGCCTGAGTTTTTGCGAGCAAATATCCACAAAATCGCTTTTGTATTCGGATTCATCATCGTGCTTTGCGCCAAGCTGATGTTTGTAGTATGATTTATGGCGCAAAATTTAGCGCTGACGGCGCGACTTTTATCGCGGAATTCTGTAGCGCGGCAAAGATTTAATTTTGCTTGCTTTTGAATTTTGTCGTTTGCTAAAAATTTTAAAATTCCGTTTTGCTGGGCGGAGCGCATAAATTTAATAATTTTAAATTCCACTATGTCTGCGCTAAAGCGCGAAATTTTAAAATTCCACTCCTTTCTTGTGCTGTTTTGTCAAATGCAATCTGCAAAATTTAATCTCATAAAATTTTAAAATTTCATCGCAAGCTTTAAAGTGCTCGTAAAATTTCTCGCCAATCCTACGCTGAAAATTTTGTAAAATTCTGTGGCTTTAAAATTTTGCAAAATTTTAAAAATTTTAAATTCTATCGCTAGGATGCGGATGAAAACTCTAAAAAAAGCTCGCGTGGAATCGAAGCAAACAATGAAAAAGCGAATTTATTTGACGACTTTACTTACTATTTAATAATCATTAAAGATATAAAAAGCTAAAATTGCTTTTCGCCCGCGGGCGAATTTAATGTCTGCTTGCCATTCGGGCGGGATTTTGAGGTTTTCCGTAGCCGTGGCAATGGTTTTGAAATTATTTATGAGAAAGGAAAAAGGATGAAGAAATTTCTCTTAAGTCTGCTCATCGCAGCTTTGGCCAGTAGCGCGCTTTGCGCAAGATCGCTCTCCGAGATCAAAAGTAGCGGAGTACTTAGAATAGGCGTTTATGACGCGCAGCCGCCGTTTAGCAAGATAGAAGATGGCGTGCATCAGGGCTTTGAGGTCGATATGGCAAACGCCATCGCTAAAGATATGCTTCCATCAGGCGGAAAAGTGGAGTTTACCTCCGTGCTTGCAAATCAGCGTATAAAATTTTTACAAGAAGATAAGGTGGATGCGGTTATCGCAACTCTTACCGTAACTCCGGAGCGCGAGAAGCAGATCGATTTTACGACCCCGTATTTTAGTGTCAATATAGGCATTTTAACCCGCGTCGAAGATAAGATTAAATCTTTAAACGAATTGCAAGATAAAACTATTTTGGTTCTTAGCGGCGGTACTGCAGAAACATACTTTGAAAAGCAAGGCTATAATATCGCCAGATGCGATAACGCAAACGCCTGCTATAAGGCGCTAAAAGCCGGACAGGGCGACGGGTATGCCGATGACAACCTAGTCGTGCTGGCTTATCCGGTATTAGATAAAAAGGTTGAAGTAAATATCAAAAATTTAGGCACTTCGGATTTCTTAGCCATCGGCGTGAAAAAGGGCAATTCGGAGCTTTTGGATTTTCTAAACGGCGAGCTAATCAAGCTAAGCAAAGAGGGCTTTTTCAAAAATTCGTTCGATAATTTCATTGAGCCTTACTACAAAGGAACTGCAGAGAAAAAGTATTTCTTGCTAGACGATCTTTATAGCTTGCTGTAATTTTAAAAAAAGGGGGACGCTATGAAAAAGATAATCTTGGCGTTGATGCTGGCTGCGTGTTCGCTTCTTAGCAACACTTTGACTCAAATCAAAGAAAAAGGGGTTATTCGAATCGGTATAGATGGCTCGTCTCCGCCGTTTAGCGTCGCTAAAGACGGCGAATATAGCGGCTTTGAGATACTCTTAATCGAAGGGCTTGTTAAAGAAATTTTTGGTGATAAAGGCAGTAAGATACAATATGTCGTAACGGTAGGCGATGATCGTATAAAAGCGGTACAGGATAACAGAGTTGATTTAGATATCGCGCTAATCTCGGTTACGAAAGAGCGCGAGAAGCTGGTAGATTTCTCCGATCCATACTTTAGCGTAAATATCGGCGTGCTAACTCGTAGCGACGATAATATCAGAAAGGTCTCCGATCTAAACGGAAAGACTATACTGGCGCAGCCCGGCACTACTGTGTTTGATTACTTTACGAAACAGGGCTATAACGTAGTACCGTGTGCGAGCGCAAATGAATGCTTTAATGACCTAAAATCGGGTAAGGGCGACGGATACGGCGATGATAATCTACTTGTATTTGCTTATGCCGTAGTCGATTACAAGGTTGAGGTAAATATCAAGAATTTAGGCTCGACGGACTTCCTGGCCATCGCGGTGCAAAAGGGCAATACTGAGCTGCTTAACGCGGTAAATGCGGGACTAATTGAGCTAAGTAAAAAGGGTTTTTTTACAAAAATTTTTGATGAGAGTATTGAGCCTTTTTATAAAGGCACCGTCGATAAAAAGTATTTCTTGCTGGACGATCTTTACAGCTTGTTTTAATTTAAAGTGGCGATGGATGGAATTCTATTCGCTGGCAAAATTTTAGTAAAATTTAAAGGAATTTTATGAAAAAGATTATATTTGCGTTGCTAATCGCTTCGTGTTCGTTATTTGCTAACTCTTTAGCGCAGATCAAAGAAAAAGGGCTCATTCGTATCGGAATAGACGGCTCACTGCCGCCACTTAGCGTCTCTGAGGACGGAAGATATAGCGGTTTTGAAATTTCGCTTATCGAAGAGCTCGTGAAAGAAATTTTCGGCGATAAGGGCGGCAAAATCGAATATGTCGTAACTCTAGGCAATGATCGTATCACAGCCGTGCAAGATAACAAGGTCGATTTGGATATCGCAGCCATCACGGTTACGAAAGAGCGCGAGAAACTAGTGGATTTTTCAAATCCCTACTTTAGCGTAAATATCGGCGTGCTAACTCGCACCGATGATAATATAAAAACCGTAGACGATTTACAAGATAAAGAAATTTTAGCAGAGCCCGGCACTACGGCGTTTGATTATTTTAATAAGGAAGGATTTAAGGTTATCTCATGCGCTAGTTCTAGTGAATGTTTCCGAGCGCTAAAATCCGGTCGCGGCAGCGGCTATGCAGACGATAATATGGTAGTTTTGGGCTATTCGGTTGTAGATCGCAAGGTAGAGGTAAATATAAAGAATTTAGGCACGACGGACTTTTTAGCTATCGCAGTGCAAAAAGGCAACGATGACTTGCTAAACGCCTTAAACGACGGGCTTGTCAAGCTCAGCAAAAACGGCTTTTTCAAGAAAATTTTTAACGACAGCATAGATCCTTTTTACAAGGGCAAGGCTGAGAAAAAATATTTCTTGTTAGATGATCTTTATAAAATGTTTTAATTCAAAGGACAAAATATGAAAAAAATTCTACTAAGTATTTTGCTGGGTGTTGGCGCGCTTTGCGCTAATTCCCTAGCAGATATCAAGCAAGCAGGCGAAATTCGCATAGGCTTGCAAGATTCCCAGCCTCCGTTTAGCTTCGATGATAACGGCACGCTAAAAGGCTTTGAGGTTGATTTGGCAAATGAGTTAGTCAAAAATCTATTCGGCAATAAAAAGATCAAAATCGACTTTATCTCCGTAGCATCTAAAGATCGCGTCCCCTCACTGGAGCAAAACAAAGTAGATCTCATCATATCCAAGCTTACCGTCACAAAAGATCGCGTTCAGAAAGTCGATTTTTCTTACCCGTATTATTCAGTGCAAATTGGCGTGCTAAGCCGTAAGGATGATAATATTTCAAGAATCGATCAGATCGCGCATAAAAAAATTCTAAGCGTTAAGGGCACAACTGCCGAGGAGCACTTCAAAAACGCGGGCTATGAGATTGCGACATGTGCCGATGCGAATGAGTGTGTTGCCAGACTAAAGGCTGGCGAGGGCATAGGCTTTGCCGACGATAATACCGTAGTGCTAGGATACGCTAGAAACGATGCCGCGCTTGATGCGAAAATCATTAACCTTGGCAAGGTAGATTATATCGCCGTTGCCCTATCTAAGGGCAATACCGAGCTACTTGATGCGGTCAATAGCAGCCTGGTAAAAATGTATAAAGCGAAATTTTTCCATAAGGCTTTTGACGAGGATATCAAGCCATACTACGGCGGCAAGATCGATAAAAAGCACTTCACACTCGATGAGGTTTATAGCCTGTTTTAAATTTAGACATATTTAAAATTTTAAGGCGTCCTTTGACGTACAAACATACGCGCAGCTGCGATATTTGATCGCAGCTCGCTTTTGCCGCCAAGGCTTCGGCGGCAATTTATAATTTAAATTCCGTATTTTTACGGATCCCGGTTGCGATATAAAATTTTATGAGATTTTGATATGCGGTTGCGAAAGAATGTGGCTTCTAAGAGATAGTCGGTCGTGCGAAATTCTAATCCGAGTAGTAAAATTTTATATCCTTTTTCAGTTGCGTCGGCAGCACGTTAAATTTAGTCCTAAAAATTTTAGAAAAATGCGATAAATTATTATATCCGACCATTTTGGCGGCTTCGTTTACGCTGATTTGATCTAGACTCAATAGCTCTTTTGCAATCTCAAGCCGCTCATTTGTCAGCATCGCATAAACGCTCGTGCCGAAATATGCTTTAAAATCCCTTTTTAGTGCAAATTCGTTCGTAGCGCAAAGATGAGCGAGCTCCTTAATGCTAGGTGGGTTTTGCATATTTTCAAGTAATATTTTCTTTGCTTTTTGGACTGTTTTTATGTCATTTTCATCAAGACTAAGCGTATTTTCAGGCTCATTAAATTTATAAAAACTTTTATAAAGCATCTCTAAAATTTTACTTTCCATAAAAATTTCGCGCATTTTGCCGTCGTATATCGCGGCATTTTCGATTTCTTTAAGGATGATATTTTGCATGGCGCTCGTTTTAAATTTCTTCATGCAAACGGCTTGATCTAAATTCAAATTTTTTAAAATTCCCAGCTCATTTGCAAAAGCGGTGCTAAGCGCTATGCAGGAGCTTTTATAGTGTTTATTTTCAAGCTCGTGAACGCCACGTAATTTGCTTTGCATAGTTCCGAGCCAAAACTCACCTTTATTCAAGACGAATTGATCTTTATCCGATCTGAAGCAGATAGGATTTTCGCCAGTATTGAAAAATAAAAATGAATAGCGGCTGCCCCGTTCGTGGCGATGCAAAAGAAAATCTCTGCAAATTATATCGCTGCTATAATATCCTATCTCTCCGCCCGTATAAAAAGAGCTAAAGCCGAATTTTATACTTTCGCTTTCAAGCTCGGTTTTGTTATACCCACATTGCTTGGACGGCTCAATGTCGTTAGATATTTTTTGTAAAAAATCATCTAAACTTATCTCTTTACTCATCTTATCCCTTTAGCGTTTAAAATAATCCCTCTGCCGTTTAGTATTTCTTGATAATGCATATCTTATTATAGTAAAATGAGTTTAAATTTTAATAAGAAAAGGGGCGTTTGTGCACGTAATATATAAATTATCGCTGATTGCTGCTATAGCGACAGCTGGAATATCGAGCGAGATAGAAAAACAGGACAAAAGCGTAAATTTGGGTGAAATTACCGTAGTCAGTGCTACGGGCTATCGGCAAAATATCCAAGACGCACCCGCTTCTATCTCCGTTCTTACGCAAAAAGAGATACAAAAACGTAACTATCAAGATATCTCTGCAATGGTAGAGGATTTGCCGAGTGCCTTTACCGCAACGCTAGGTGCTGCATCGAGAAAAGGCATAAGCCTAAGAGGTCTGTCTCAAAAGTATACAAAAATTTTAATCGACGGCAAGCCTGCAACCAGCGATAGTGCTTATAAAGGATTAAGAAGTATCGGCAGCAGCCAGAATTTCTTGCCTCCCGCAAATGCGATAGAGCGCATAGAGGTCATCCGCGGTCCTATGAGCTCGCTTTACGGCAGCGACGCTATGGGCGGAGTAATAAATATCATCACCAAGGGCTTTTCAAATGAGCCTAGCGGCAATGTAAACGGATACTATACTTTCGCTAAAAAATCGCAAATAAAAGGTGATTATCAAACGGGTTTTTATCTAAACGGAGCTATCGTCCCGGACGTGCTAGGTATCGCACTTTACGGCAGATTTTTTGAAAAGATAGAGGATAAAGAGCCTTATGCGAATAGAAATAATGAAGAGACGAATATAGGCGCAAAACTGATGTATAACGTAACGCAAAATGATGAGGTAGCGCTTGATTATCGTAAAGTAAATAATAAATTTAGGCGTACATACGGGCGTACGCGAACAATCTCGGGAGGCAATAACGATATTGCGAAAGAGGATATGAAAGGCTACACTGCAAGCCTGTCTCATCAGGGAAAATACGATAAGTTTATGATAGATAGCTATGCAAATTACGATAGCATGAAAGAAAGCGGCGCCCAGGATCTGCGTCTTAGAACGACTACGTTAAATTCTAAAGGCTCATATTTTTTCGATTCAAATGCTTTGAGTTTGGGCGTGCAATACCGAAGCGAGAGATTAAACGAAGCCGCTACTACCGCAGATGAGGCAAATGTCAAAAGATGGGATTATTCGATCTACGGCGAGGATGATTTTTATCTAACTGATGATTTAACACTAACCGGCGGAATCAGATATAACCGCGATAAGGACTACGGCGGCCATATATCGCCGCGCGCTTATGCCGTTTATCGTTTAAACGAAAGTTTTTCTATTAAAGGCGGCGTTTCGACAGGATATTCAACTCCGGATATTAAGCAGCGTAGCGAGGGCCTTGCCCTGCCATTTGCAGGAGGCCAGGGAGCGCAGATAGGCAGAAGCTCTCTAAAGCCTGAAAGCAGCATAAGCTACGAAGGCGGATTTTCTTACGACGATAACGATAAATTTAACTTTAGCGCTACCGCGTTTTATACCAAAATCAAAGATGGAATTTCTACCAAATTAATTTGCCGCCCAAGACCGGGAAATCCTTGCGTGCATAACGGCAAAACTTACAGGCGCGGTATTTGGGACACTATAAATATCGGAGAAGCCGAGGTTAGGGGTCTAGAGCTAAGTAACGATTATCAAATTTTAGATAATTTGAAGCTGCATGCAAACTACGCCTATACGAAATCCGAGCAAAAAACGGGTAGCGAGAAGGGCAAAACCTTAAATAATTTTCCAATCCATTCGGTAAAGCTAGGAATTGATTACGACGTAAGCTCCAAGCTAAACTTATGGTCGCAAATAAATTATTATAGTAGGACGCGCGATAGCCTAAGCTACGATGAGGATATCCGCTCATACACGCTTTTTGATCTGGGCGCGAGCTATAAAGTCACAAAAGACGCAAGTTTAAATTTTACGCTTTATAACATATTCAACGAATTCGTACTAACGCGCTCGGGAAATTACCAAATGATGGTTGTAGACGGGATGAAGGCGCAGGTTGGATTTAACGTGAATTTTTAAATTCGCGGCGCATAAATTTCGTCCGCGGATTTAAAATTTAAGGAAATTAATGGCGATTCTAAAAAGGAAAAAATTTTGGTTCAACGTCCATCTTGTTTTGACGCTTATATGCTGCGTGCCGATCTTAATCGTAGCCCTTAGCGGCGCTATTATCTCGTATCATGATGAGATTATAGATGCGTTAAATCAAAGCAAATCTTTCGTGAGCCCGAGCGGAAAAGACGCTCTTAAACCCGCCAAAATTTTAAATATTTTCAGAAAAGCCAAGCCCGGCTTTACGCTCAGTTATTATAGAATTCCTCAAAATAAAAATGAGGCGATTAGGCTTTCCGGCACAGATTCTGGCGGCGAGTTTAAATCATATTTTATAGATCCTTATAACGGCGAAATTACTTCGGAAAATATAGGCGATACGTTTATCGGCGTAGCGCTAAATCTACATACTAATCTGGGATTTGGGTTAAGTAAAAACAAAACTCTGCGGCTAATAGGCAAAAATATCGTGGCGTTTAGCACAATTATGTTTATTTTAGTCTTAATTTCAGGCGTGGTGATCTATTATCCTAGCTTTAGAGGAAAGATTTTACGCGCATTTAGGATAAATTTTAAAGCGAGAGGTTACACGTTTTTATATAGCTTGCACGGCGCGGTCGGAGTTTTGCTGCTGCCCGTTTTGCTTACGATAAGCGCTAGCGGGCTTTATTGGTCGTATGATTGGATAGCCAAAATCACCAACAGAGCGCTAGGCGAAAAGGAAATTTTTAGAAAAACGAGTTTTACCGAAGTGCGAGGATTTTCGCTTGAGGATGAAGATAAAATTTTAAATTTGCAGACGGCATTTGATATTTTTAAGCGTGAACGCGGTGAAAACTACGAATTCTTCAATATTATCGCTCAAAAAGATGGAGAAAATTTTATGATCTTTTATTTCGATAAAGGCGAAAAGAGCGAAGAGCATATGAATACGATGAGTATAAACGTTAAAAAGGGCATCTTACGGCATGCTCGCTATGATGATACGAAAAGTACCATGCCGCGCCCGTTTACTATACATAAAGCCGTTTTGAGCGTGCATTCGGGCTATATCTTCGGCGAAGCGGGTAAGTTCTTGTTTTGCGTAGCGGCGATTTCAGTGTTATTTTTTATAGTTACGGGATTTTGGATGAGCATAAAAAGAATTTGCAAGAAAAGATAAATCTACGAATTCAAAGCGGAGAGATAGCTTGTCCGCGGCGTAAATTTAAAATTTTATCCGAAGCGGTATCGCTTCTTTTCAGTTAATAAAATTTTATGTGTAGCGCTTTGAAATACTGCGTGCAGAGTCTTTGTGGGCCTTGTGCCGCATCTTGATTTTGTTAAATTTGCTCCGGCGTTTCAACCGCGCTTATTTGCCGTTTATAAAATCCCTGATATTTTGCGCGATCATCTTTATCAGCCGTTTGCGGGCCTCTATGCTTGCCCATGCGATGTGAGGCGTGATGACGACGTTGCAGCGATTTTTCACGCGCAGCAGCGGATGATCCGCCCTCATCGGCTCTGTTTGCAGCACATCAAGTGTCGTGCGCAAGCCTCGCTCGTCCACGGCGCGAGCCAGCGCGTCCTCATCCACGATGCCGCCGCGGCCGAAATTCATCAAGATCGCCCCCTCTTTCATCTTTGCAAGCTCTGCCTCACCGATCAATCCCGCCGTTTTTTCATTTAGCGGGGCGTGGATAGAAATGATATCGCATGCCCTCAAAAGCGCGTCCAGGCTCACTCTTGCAAACTCGCCGTTATCGTTCGCGCCGCTAGTGGAGTAGTATCTCACGTTCGCGCCGAACGTAGCGGCGATGCGGGCGACCTTTGCGCCGATCTGTCCAAGCCCGATGACGCCGAATTCTTTGCCGTAAATTTCGCTGATCGGCGCGTCAATGTGGGTAAAAATTTCGCTCTCGCACCATTTGCCGCTGCTGCCGTAATCCGCGTAGTATCCGAGCGCGTTGGTTAGCGCAAACAGCGACGCGAAGGTCTGCTGCACGACGCTGTTCGTCGAATAGCCCGCCACGTTTTTCACCGCGATGCCGCGAGCCTGCGCTGCCTGCATGTCGATATTATTCGTGCCCGTGGCGCTGACGCAGATCAGCTTAAGCGCAGTTTGCGCCATGATCTCATCCGTGATTAGGACTTTGTTGGTTATGACGACGTCAGCGTCGCGTAGGCGCTGCGCGGTTTGCGCGGGCTCGGTCATCTCGTAGCTTTCAAACTCGCCCAAGCTCGCGATCTCGCTAAGATCG
>NZ_CALIIS010000231.1 GCF_938017705.1 uncultured Campylobacter sp. | reverse complement strand
GTCTCGCTGACGCCGTTTCCGCGGCGTGCAATGCAAGTGCCCTCAAAATTTTGAATTCTGCTCTTATCGCCCTCTTTAATCCTGATGGCTACCTTTAAGGTGTCGCCGGCACGGAAATCAGGCACACTTTTGCTTGTGATCTGGGCGTCCTCAAACGCTTGAATATATTTATTTTTCATAAATTTCCTTTATTTCTGGCGATCTTTCGGTACATATCCGGGCGGAAGAACCTCGTTTTGCATAGCGCCATTTGATTTTTTAAGCTGCGCATTTTAGCGTGATTACCCTTTAAAAACTCTGAAACTATAGGTAAATTTTCAAAAACATCAGGCTTTGCGAACGCGGGCGCCTCTAAAATTCCGCCTTCAAAGCTTTCTTCGACAAGCGAGCTTTCGTTGCCCAAAACGCCCTTTATGTTGCGGCTTATCGCATCGCACATGCAAAGCGCGCCGAGCTCGCCGCCGGTAAGGACGAAATCTCCGATGCAAAAAATTTCATCCACATATCTTTCGACTATGCGCTCATCGATCCCCTCGTAGCGCCCGCAGATAAAGCATAAACTCTCTTCGCCGCTTAAGCGCTTGGCGTCGTTTTGATTAAATTTCTTACCGGCAGGCGAGAGATAGATAAACTTCGTATTTTTAAATTTAGCTCTTACGCGTTCGATCGTTCCGGCAAGCGGCTCCGTGCCGATCAAAAGCCCCGCGCCGCCGCCGATCATATAATCATCTACTTTTTTATACCGATTTGTCGTGAAATTTCGCGGGTTAAAAAAATGCGTCGAGATTATTTTTTTATCGACCGCGCGCTTTAAAATCGAGTCTTCAAAATACGGCGCGATGAGATTTTCAAACAGCGATACGAAGATAAAATTCATGAGTTTTCCAAAATCGCGCGCGCATTTTGTGTAAAAATTTTACGCTCGCTAAGCGAAATTTCTTTCACATAGGCGTCCACGTATGGGATAAAAAATTCTTTCGGCAAAGCCTGTGAGATTAAGTTTTCATCCGTTTCTACCTCAAAAAGATAGCCGCTTCCGATCTGCGATATGTCCCTTACGCGCCCCAAAACCGCGCCGTCTTCGTAAATTTCAAGCCCAATAACATCGAAGTAAAAAAACTCGCCCTTTTGCAATTTACAAAATCTCCGCGTATCCTCTTTGCTTCGGTAAAGGATTTGGTTGGTTAAATTTGCCGCCGCTTCTACGCTTTCGTAATTTTTAAAAATAGCGCTAAAGTTTGCGCCGTTGAAGGATAGAATTTCTAAAATTTCGCCGTTTCGCAGATAAAATTTGGCGCCTTTTTTAAACTGAGAGGGGAAGTCGCTGCGATCGAAAATTTTAACCGCGCCCTTTAGGCCGATAGTCCGACCGAGCTTCGCGACCTCTAAAAGATCATCAGGCATCTTTGGCTTTGACGGTAATTTTATAATTGATCGGATCTTTTGCTTTATAGCCGATGATGACGGTCTTTATGGCGTTTATCATTTTGCCGTCCTTGCCGATGAGCTTGCCAGTATCGGCCTTGTCGGCATAGACGATGATCTCGGTAAAGTTTTCACCGACCCGCTTTTGCGTAGAGACAGACTGCGGATAGTCGGCGATCAACTTTGCGTATTCTTTTATAAAATTTTCTACCATTTTATTTGCTTGTGATTTGAGCGACCCTATCGCTTAACTTCGCGCCTACGCTCTTCCAGTATGCCAAACGCTCTGCGTCGAATTTGATATTATCGCTATCTTTTAACGGATTGTAAAAGCCGATCGTCTCGATAAAGCCGCCGTCGCGTCTTTTTCTGCTATCCGTTACCACGATGCGGTAAAAAGGCTGCTTCTTTCTTCCGATTCTTGTAAGCCTAACAACTGTTGCCATTTTTTCTCCTTAAATTTTTGTAAGTTTTAGAACTTGCAGATGGCTAAAACTTAAACATCTGCAAACTCTACCGAGAGGCTATCTCGGTAAATTTTGCCTTTGAGCGATTGAGGCAAGCCCCTGCATGCCGCCCTTGCCCGAAAATTTCTTCGCAAGCTTTGAAGCGCCCGCAAACTGCTTTAAGAAGCGGTTTACCTCCACTTGCGAAAGCCCTGCGCCGGCAGCAAGTCTGCGCTTGCGCGAATTATTTAGCAGATCGGGATTTTCGCGCTCTTTCGGCGTCATAGAGTTGATCATCGCTTTGATATGAAGTATCTCCTTTGAGTTTTCCAAATCGATATCTTTTATCTTATTCGCCATGCCGGAAAGTCCCGGGATCATGCCGATTAAATTTTTCATATTGCCGAGCTTTTTCACGCTTTCGAGCTGATTTACGAAATCGTTGAAATTAAACTCGCCCTTTTTGATCTTTTTGTTCAAAGCCTTCGCTTCTCTTTCGTCGAAAACGGCGCTTGTTTTCTCGGCTAACGTCGCTAAATCGCCCTCGCCCATAATCCGGCCGGTGATTCTATCGGGTATAAAGCCCTCCAGATCAGCCACCTTCTCGCCGGTTCCGATAAAACGAAGCGGGATGCCCAGCTGCTGCGCGATACCAAGAGCCACGCCGCCTTTGGTATCGGCGTCAAATTTGCTTAAAATCACGCCCGTAAGGCCTAAAATTTCATCAAATTTAGCGGCAGTTTTAATACCGTCTTGACCGCTCATAGCGTCCGCTACGTAAAGAATTTCATGCGGATTTAGAGCTTTTTTCATCTCCGCAAGCTGTGCCATAAGCGCCTCATCGATCGCAAGGCGCCCCGCCGTATCTACGAGCAGTACGTCATAAAGCCCGCTCTTAGCCTTGCTTAGCGCTTTTTCCGCAACCCTTAACGGATCGCTCTCGCCCTCGATAAAAAACAGCTCAATCTCGTTAGCCTCGCATAGCTGGCGGAGCTGCTCGACCGCGGCTAGGCGCTGCAAGTCGCAAGCTGCGACCAAGACCTTTTTTTTACGAAGTTTCAGATAGTTTGCGAGTTTTATCGTGCTTGTGGATTTTCCGCTTCCTTGAAGTCCCGTCATCAAAGCTACCGTAGGAGGCGTGCTAGCGAATACAAATCCCTGGCTGCTGCCTCTAGGCGCCGTTAAAATTTTAGTCAAATTTGTCTTGATGGACTGCAAAAACGGCTTCTGTCCTATAGTGCCGATACGAAGATCGGCTTCGACAAGCGCCAAAAAATCCTTTACGACTTTGTGGTGCACGTCGGCCTTTAAAAGCGCTTTTTTTAGCGTCTCCAAGGCGTTTTTTAAAGCTTTTTCGTCATCGATTGTTTTTAATTTATTGACCGCGTTTTTAAACGACTCGCTTATGATCTCAAACACTTTGATCCCTTATAAAATTTTTAAACTTGCGATGTTACCTAAAATTAACTTAAAAGCCATTGAATATCAGAGATCCTTAGGAATTTCAAAGCCGAATTCGTTGAAGCTTTTACCCGGCGGAGCTTTAAATTTTAGCCCCAAAATTTCGGTCTCATATGAGTGCAGAAACATCCGCTTCGCGCGGCTTTTAGCGTATTTTTCATCGCCTATTACGCCGAATCCCGCATTTGCCAGATGCACGCGGATCTGATGCGTTCTGCCCGTCTCGATCCGCACCTTCACGAGCGATTTTTTGCCGCTTACCATAAGCGGATAAACCTCGCTAAATGCGCTCTTGCCGTTTGGCGAAATTTTAGAAAACGCACCGCTTCTGGTTTTTATCGTCAAAATCGGCTCGTCAAATTTCATCTCTTCGCTCACGATCCCCTTAACGATCGCGATGTAGCTTTTCTTCACGCGCAAATTTTTAAACTCCGCAATCGCCGCTTCGCGAAATTCTTCATTTTTATACAGCAGTACGACGCCGCTGGTTTCCTTATCCAGGCGATTTAGGAGCCCGAATTTATAGATTTTTTCCAAATTTTCGCTACTCATAAAGGGCGGCTTATTGACCGCCAAAACGTTCTCGTCCTCGTAAATGATCGCGGGTTTTGCGGGCTTCATCACGCTAAATTTAGTATTTTCGCCGAGCATCTCGCGCGCCAGAGCGATCTTTGCGCCGCGAGCGCTTACAAGCCCCGCGTCGATGAGGGCCTTGGCTTCGTTGTGCGAGATATTTTCCTGCGCCGCCAGCAGTTTGTAGGCTTTTTCTTGCATTAAATTCTTTCCTTGATTAAATTTTCTATCTCTTGCAGATCGCAAATTTTATCTATCCGCGTCCCCTTTAGCGGCTCTTTTAAAAGGCTTGAAATTTCATCCACGCCGCACAGAGCGATATTTTGCACGAGCGCGTACAGCGCCTTTTGATTATGAAAAAATCGCCCGCTGATGATCGGTACGCCGAAACTCGCCGCCTCGATCGGGCTGTGTCCGCCGATCTTTGGCAAAAAACTGCCGCCCAAGATCACGGCGTTTGAAATTTTATAAAAATTCGCTAGCTCGCCGAAGGCATCGAGCAAGATAAAATCGCTCCGAAGTCCTGCGCTGTCGCTAAATCGCTCAAAGCTAAGCCCGTGCTCGCGCGCCCAAGCCTTGCAAATTTCACATACCTTTTCGAAGCGCTCAGGGTGCCTCGGCGCCAGGATGATTTTTAGCTTTTGCGGCGCGGCAGTCGAAGCCGCCGTATTTAGTGCGATAGAATTTAAAGACGCGCCGTTTAAAGGCGCCATATTCGGCACGGCGGATGAAGCGTCGCTTGAGCTCGCCGCCTCCAAAGAAGTTGCGTTTAAATTTAGTGCTTCGGTCGAGCCCATCTCATCGCGAAGCTCGGCCGTAGGCAAGTCCGTCTCGTCGCGGATACTCGCTGCGCGCTGGTATTTTTCGGGCATATTTTGCAAACTGCGAAATTTTATAAAATCGTTTAAATTCGATAAAATGAGCTCCTCTTCGCCCTCGTGAGTGTTTGAGATCGTAAGCACGAAGCTATTTGCGGACGCGGCGGAATAGTCCTTCGTCGCAACGGCGATATTCGTGCTTTTCACGTTGCCCGCGACCTTTATATTTTTTGCGCCGAGCTCCCGCAGCCGCGCCGCATCAAGCTCGCTCTGCGCAAGCACCAGATCGATATTTTCAAACGCTTTGCGATAATAAAACTTAAAGCGCAGATAGCTCGCGTACGAGCGGTCGCTTATGCGCGCATTTAGCAGGATCACGTAGCTTCCGCGCGACTTAGCGGAACGGATCAAATTTAGCCACAGCTCGGCTTCAAAGATCACCAGCACGCGGCTGCCCGTAAGCCAAAACGGAAGCCAGTTTTCAAACGGCAGGTAGCGAGAGTTCGGCGTGAGCGCGCGCGCCGCACCAAGGCCCGTCTGCGTGGTCGTGCTAAGCGCGACGCTCTCAAATTTAGAAATTAGCGGCGCAAGAGCGTTTACCTCGCCCAGGCTGCAAGCGTGAAAGTGCACCGCAGCGGGGCTAAATTTAGGGTTTTTGTATAGAAAAAATCGCGCCTTCAGGCTCGTGCGGTATTTTTTTTTAAAGCTTAGGATAAAAATAAAAGGCGCAGCTGCAAGCCACGCCAAAAACGCCAAGGCGGTGTAGATCACTCGGCTTCTTTATATAAAATTCTGCCGCAATACGGGCAGGTTACGATGTCGTCGCTTTTGATGACCGCGGAATAGGTCTTATCGCTTATGCGCATAAAGCAGCCGTAGCAGGCCTGTTTGCGCACCGGCGAGACCGCCGTATTACCCGCCCACTTGCGGATCTTTTCGTAGAATGAGACGGTTTTGGGGTTCATCGCCTGCATTAGCTTATCGCGCTTGGCGTAGATCCCGCCGCGAGCGACCTCGACCTCGCCCATCTCGGCGCTTACCTGCTCCTGCAAGCTTTTTAACTCGGCTTCAAACGCCTCTTGGTTTTCGCTCTGCTCTTTTACGAGCGCTTCCTTTGCGGCTACGATCTTTTCTAGCCTTTCGATCTCCTCGTTTGTGGCTTCGAGCTGCTCTTTTGCGATATCCTCTTCGACGCTAAGGGCCTTGATCTCCTTTTCGGTCTTTGCCGCGCCGCTTTTTTTGCCCGTGCTTTTTAGCTTGGACGAAAATGCGCTAAGCTGCGCGTTTGCTTGTAAAATTTGAGATTTTAGCTCGGCGATCTCCGCATTTAGAGTTTCGATCTGTTCTTTTGCGCCGTTTATTTCAGTGCTTTTTTTACTCAGCTTCTCCTGCGCGGCCTCGATTTTAGGCTTAAATCCGTCCAGCTGCTTATCGAATTCGCAAAGCTCTACCAATTGACTTAAATATTTGTTCATCCTCTTCCTTTAATAATACGTAAATGGATTTTTTTGCTCGCTTATTATAACTTCAATTTCGCTTTTTTGCAAGAAAGGTGCGAGCGCGCGCCCAAAATAGCGCTCACTTTCAAAATGATTTATATCGATCAAACTCACGCCGTTTTCTAAATTTTGAAGCGCCGCGTGATATTTTATGTCGCCCGTGATGAAGCAGTCCACACCCAAGCTTTGATTTAGTTCGCTTCCGCTGCCGGTGCAAAGCGCGATATTTTGGATGAAATTTTTCGTCTTTACGGCGCGCAGATGCTCTATGCCAAGCTTGCGTTTTATATCCGCGCACAGCTGCTCAAAGCTCAAATCCGCGCGCATGAAAACCAAAAATTCCCGCTCATCCGTAATTTCAAATTTTAAAATTTCGCGCGCTACGAATCCGTTTAAAACGTGCTTGTCAAAGTTCGTATGCATCGCGATGAGAGAGATGTTTTTGCGGATCATCTCATAGATCAAATTTGCAGGATATAGCCGCGGATCGAGCGATTTTAGCGGGTTGAAAATCAGCGGGTGGTGCACCACGAAAAGCGAGCCCGCCTCAGCCTCGCGTACCAGCTCGCTAGTAGCGTCGAGGCTTAGATAGATTTTTGAAATTTCATCATCCAAGTTTCCGAGCATTAGCCCGCTATTATCCCACGCCTCTGCGTCGCAAAAGGGCGCGGCGGCGTTTAAAATTTCATAAATTTCGCCCGTTTTCATAAATTTCACTTTTCGCTTTTATCCGCTTTGTCTGCGGCGTTTTGTTTGCCGCAAGCGTTTTTTAAATTTGCGCCTGCGGAGGAAGCGGGCGCCGAGTCAGCCCCTTTAACGCCGCACTTCTCGCTCTTTTCCCTCTCATTTGCCGCGCCGCCATCTTTGCCGCCTTTTTTATCGCTGCACGCCGCAGCGTCCAGCTCGGCTACGTATTTTTGCGGATCTGCATAGCAAAGCGCGCAGTTTTTGGCAAGATCGCGGATCTTTAAAATATAATCCTGTCTCTGCGTGACCGAGATCGCGCCGCGCGCGTCAAGGACATTGAACGTGTGCGCCGCGAGCATGCAGTAATCATACGCAGGAAGCGCCAGGCCGTGCTTTAGGATGCTTTTGCACTCGCCGAAACAGTTTTCAAACTGATTAAAAAGCATCGCGGTGTCCGCAAGCTCGAAGTTGTATTTACTAAACTCGAACTCGCCTCTTTTATGCACGTCGCCGTAGGTTACTAGCCCCGCCTTGTCGTCCCAGACGATGTCGTAAACGTCGTCTTTGTTTTGCAGATACATCGCCAAACGCTCAAGCCCGTAGGTGATCTCGCCGCTTATCAGCTCGCACGTGATGCCGCCCACCTGCTGAAAATAGGTAAACTGCGTCACCTCCATGCCGTCCAGCCAAACCTCCCAGCCAAGCCCCCATGCTCCCAGCGTCGGGCTCTCCCAGTTGTCTTCTACGAAGCGGATATCGTGACTTTTAAGATCCAACCCCAGCTTCTCTAGGCTTTTTAGATAGAGTTCTTGGATGTTGTCCGGGCTCGGCTTTAAGATCACCTGAAACTGATAATACGCACCCAAGCGGTTTGGGTTTTCGCCGTAGCGCCCGTCTGTGGGGCGACGCGAGGGTGCAACGTATGCCGCGCGCCAAGGTTTGCTTCCTAGGCTACGCAAAAAGGTAGCCTGATGATAGGTGCCTGCGCCCGCAGGCATATCGTAGGGCTGAACGAGCAAACAGCCCTGCTCGTGCCAGTAGTTTTGAAGCGTCAAAATAATCTGTGAAAACGTCATTTTTATCCTTTTATCGATATGTAAATTTAAATTTATCTTCCAAAGCGCCTTTCAAAGCCCGTTTTAAAGGCTCTTTGCAGCTTCGAGCTTTTAAAAAATTTCCAAATTTCAGCCCAGTATTCGCCAGCTCTCGTAGACTCGTTCGCAAAATCAAAAACCGCGTAATCGCCCGCCTCAATACGTAATTTATCGCAGGTTTCATCGCGCTCATTTTTACAGCACTGATTTGTGGATTTGCAAGCTTCGTCGCGGCTTTCTTTATGGTGCTGTTCCTTCGAGCAAGTGCCTATTAGCATGGAGTATTCGCCCTGTGCGCCGTTTTCATAGTCGTAATATACGGCGTAAATTTCATTTTTCGTGGCGCTGCTTCTGCTAGCGTTAAATTTTAAAAACTCGCCCCACAAATTTGCGATCACCCCTCGCCCACTTATCTCATCCGCGTTATTCGTGCGAGCCTTTAGCCCACAAATTTCAAAGCCTTCGCTCAATTTTAAAATTTTCATAGATTAATCTTCAAGCAGCACTTCGATCTGCTCGGAGTCCTTTTTCAGCGCCTCCGCTTTTGCCGCGCGATCCGCCTTTAGCTTCGAACTTAACACCTCGTCGTTTAGAGCTAAAATTTGCACCGCCAGATACGCCGCGTTTTTTGCGCCCGCCTTGCCGATCGCAAGCGTCGCGACGGGGATACCCGCAGGCATCTGCACGGTCGAATACAGCGCATCTACGCCGCTAAGCGCGCTACCGCCGAGCGGGACGCCGAGCACCGGCTTGGTCGTATTTGCAGCGACCGCTCCGGCAAGATGCGCCGCCATACCCGCCGCGCAGATGAAAACCTGCGCGCCCTTCTTCTCGGCATCCGCGACGTATTTAGCCGTACGGACGGGGCTTCGGTGCGCCGAAGATACGATCATCTCGTACGGCGCGCCGAATTCGTTTAAAATTTTAGCCGCCTCGTAAACGACCTCGTAATCGCTCTTTGAGCCCATTATTATAGAAACAAATTTCATTCCATCTCCTTTCTTAAAAAGCAAAACTCCGCGAGCTTCGCAGGCAGCTTAATCTCATTTAGATTGCCGCTGTGAATCTCGCTAAATTCCTTACCGCTGCGGCTTTGCAGCCTCTTAAATTTTAAATATGGCTTGCCGCTAAGCTCAAAAATTTCGCCGATTTCATTATCGCAAGCGCAAATTTCAAAGCCGCGCGGAGCGAAAATTTCATACGAAACGCCGGGTAAAATTTTATCCTTGACGCTTATAAACTCGCCGTCCTGCGAGATCGCGCAAACCTGATGCGTGCCAAGCTCGATGCTGCGGTCTAAATTTTGCGTATCCTCTCGCTCGTACGGGCGCTTTATCAAATATCCGTCGCTAAAGCCGCGGTTTTTAAGCGTCGCAATCTCGCGCTCGTAAACACTGGCCTCAAATTTATCGCTCGCAGCATCGTCGATCGCCGCGCGGTAAGCATTCGTGGCGCATGCGACGTAGTATTCGCTCTTAGTACGCCCTTCGATTTTGAAGCTGTCGATCGCGCCCGTTTGCATGATCTTTTGCACGTGCGAAATGAGGCTAAGATCCTTCGCGTTCATTACGAAAGTGCCCTCCCCTTCGCGCTCTTGCAAGCGGAAAAGCGCGCTGGTTTCGGGATTTTTCGCATAAAGCTCGTAGTTAAATCTACAGTCGTTCGCGCAGCTTCCACGGTTGCTGAAGCGCCCGCTTTGCACCGCGCTAACAAGACAGCGCCCGCTGTATGCGAAACACATCGAGCCGTGCACGAAAATTTCGATCTCTAAGTTTGGAATTTTATCTTTGATCTGCACGGCGTCTTTGAGCGTCATTTCGCGCGCTGCTACGATGCGAACGGCGCCGAGCTCCGCCCAAACCTGCGCATCGAGATAATTTAGCACGTTAGCTTGGGTAGATACGTGGATCGGGATTTGCGGCGCTACGGCTCGCGCGAGGTTTGCGACGCCTAAAGTGGCGATTAAAATTCCATCCACGCGTAGATCGCGAAGAAATTCCAAATGCCTTTTAATATTTTCGAGCTGACCGTTGGTCGCAAAGCCGTTTACGGTCGCGTAGAGCTTCTTGCCGCGCTCGTGCGCGTATGCGACGCCCTGCGCGAAGCTTTCCTTGCTAAATTCCTTCGCGCTTCGCTGGCGCAGCGAAAATGAGCCGGTGCTTGCATACACGGCGTCCGCGCCGTAAGCCAGGGCGATTTTTAGTTTCGTTAAATTCCCAGCAGGAGCTAAGAGTTCGGGTTTTTTCAAATACATTCCTAGTGATTTTTTAAGCGCGATTTTACTACAATTTAGCCAAAATTTTATTTAAGGAGCAGTTGATGCGAGCCGATCTACACAACCACACCTATCTTTGCAACCACGCTAACGGCGAGCCGCGACAGTATTTAGAAGCGGCGATCGCACGAGACATAGAAATTTTCGGCTTTGCGGATCACGCGCCGATGAACTTCGATCAAAAATACCGAATGAGTTTCGAGCAGATGGAGCTTTACGAGCGGATGATTAGGGATCTGCGAGATGAGTTTAGCGGGCGGATCGACGTGCGGCTGGGATATGAGGTAGATTTTATGACGAAAAAAGAGCTATTGGATGAGCGGATTTTCGCGCGCGAGATTGATTATCTCATCGGCTCGGTGCATTTTTTAAACAACTGGGGCTTTGATAACGAGGAATTTTTAGATCAGTGGAGCGGGCGCGAGATAGACGACGTTTATCGCGAATACTTTGCGCTGATCTGCGCGCTGTGCAGAAGCGGTAAATTCGACATTTTAGGGCATATGGATCTGATTAAAATTTTTAAATTTACTCCGAAAAAAGATATCAGAGTTTTGGCTGGCAGCGCGATAAATGCGATCAAAAAAAGCGGCATCGTCGTGGAGCTAAACTCCGCGGGGCTTCGCAAGCCTGCAAATGAAATTTATCCAAGCGACGCGCTTTTGCAGATGCTAGCGGATGCAGACGTGCCGATCACGCTTAGCTCGGACGCGCACTCGGTTGCCCAAGTAGCGCTAAACTACGATAAAATTTACGCCAAAGCGCGCAAGTTCGGCTACGAGCGGATCGCCGTTTTCAAAAATCGCGAGCGTGAGTTTGTAAATCTGGCGTAAATTTAACGGCAGCCGCTTTTAAATTTAAAAAGGCGCGGCGGCGCGAAATTTTAAAATTTCAAAATCTTCAGTGGCGTGAAAATTTCAGATTTCAAAAGGCACGACGCCGCAAAATTTTAAAAATCGCGGCGCGCAAAACGGCGAGCAGATAAAGTCGAATTTCAACTAAATAATGTTAAAATCCGCCGTTAAATTTAGCCCGAATACGGGCGGAAAAAAGGAAAAAATATGGGAAAATTTGTTAATGACGTGAAGGAATTTTTTAAATTTTGCGATGAAAACGAGGTCGAGTTCGTGGATTTTAGATTTACCGATCTAAAAGGCACCTGGCACCATGTCGCTTACAACTACAAGCGCCTGCCGAAGGACTTCGCCGACGGAATTCCGTTCGACGCGAGCTCGGTAGCGGCGTGGCAGCCGATCGACAAGTCCGATATGATGCTAAAGCCCGACGTGCAAACGGCGTTTTTGGATCCATTCACCGCTGACGTTACAATCATCGTCATCTGCGACGTTTACGACATCTACAAAAACGAGCTTTACGAAAAATGCCCGCGCTCGATCGCTAAAAAAGCCGAGCAGTTTCTGCAAACTACAGGCCTTGGAGATACCTGCTACTTCGGGCCGGAGAATGAGTTTTTCGTTTTCGACGACGTAAAGATCATCGACGATATGAACTGCGCGATGTTTAAGGTAGATACCGAAGAGGGGCATTGGAACAGCGGCAAAAACTACAAAGACGGCTTTAATAGCGGCCACCGCCCGGGCGTAAAGGGCGGCTACTTCCCCGTCCAGCCCGTCGATTCGATGGTCGATCTGCGCGCCGAGATGCTAAAGGTACTTGAACAGATCGGGCTTGAGACCTTCATCTGTCACCACGAAGTAGCGCAAGGCCAGGGCGAGATCGGCGTTAAATACGGCACTCTCGTCGAGGCCGCCGACAACGTGCAAAAATACAAATACGTCGTAAAGATGGTCGCGCACCTAAACGGCAAGACCGCGACCTTTATGCCAAAACCGCTCTACGGCGACAACGGCAGCGGAATGCACGTGCATCAATCGATCTGGAAAAAGGGCAAAAACACCTTTTACAAAAAGGGCAACTACGCAAATTTAAGCGATGCGGCAAGATGGTATATCGGCGGCGTGCTAAAGCATGCGCGCAGCGTCGCTGCGTTTACAAACCCGAGCACTAACAGCTATAAGCGCCTAATCCCGGGCTTTGAGGCGCCGTCCATTCTAACTTATTCGAGCCAAAACCGCTCCGCTTCGATCCGTATCCCTTACGGCAGCGGCGAGCACTCGGTGCGCGCGGAAATGCGCTTTCCTGATAGCACGGCGTGCCCGTACTTGGCATTCGCAGCGATGCTGATGGCGGGAATCGACGGTATCAAAAACAAAACCGAGCCGGTCGGGCCGATGGATGAGAATTTATTCAAACTGCACCTTGACGAAATCCGCGAGCGCGGCATCGAGCAGCTTCCGCACACGCTTCGCGGCAGCCTAGAGGCGGTGATCCGCGACAACGAGTATCTGCGCCCGATAATGAGCGAGCTTTTTATCGAGACCTATCAGCATTTTAAATTTGAAACTCAGGTTTGGCCTTACGAGGCACGCCCTACGCCGTTTGAGTTTGCGACGAATTATTCGTGCTAAGGCTAAATTTTATGCCGCGCCGCCGATCTTTTACGAGGCGGGGCGGCATAAGGCCTTGGAATTTTAAAATTTCGCTGCGCGCGAGCTTTTAAAATTCCGTCGCGCGAACTTAAATACCGCCCGTGAAGCTTCAACTCTTTTACCGCAAACGTGAAATTTTATACTTTCTGCTACTTTTGCTTGGAATTTTATCGATAAACTTAGGTCTGAAATTTTATGAATTCAAAGAATTTCGCGCGAAAAACTACGCTTTTTACGACGCACAAATTTTAAACGCCTACGCCAAAACGAACGAGCGCGGCCGCACCTACACGGTGCTAAAGCTCAAAACGGCGGATTTTACCCTCTACACGACTGCTGGACTCGGGCGGGAATTTCACCGCTTCGCGCGCGTAAATATCGGCATCGTAACGAAAAACGTAAAATTTTTAGATTTTTTAAAGCAACGCTTTTATGCGCCAAATTTTAAAATCGGAGACGAGCTTGCGCCCTATGGAGCAAAATGGCGCGCGATAAGCTTCGTTCGCGCCCAACACGAAGATGAGATGACGGCGGATCTTTACTCCGCGCTGTATTTTGCGACCGAAATTTCAAAACCACTGCGCGCTAGCGTGACGAACTGGGGCATAGCGCATATCATCTCGATCAGCGGCTTTCATCTGGGCATTATCTTTAGCACGGTCTTTCTGCTTGCAATGCCGATCTACCGCTATTTTCAGGATCGCTACTTTCCGTACCGCAGCGCGAGGCGCGATCTTAGCGTCTTTGTGATCGTGCTGATGAGCGGATATCTCTTCGTGCTCGATTTTACGCCGAGCTTTCTACGCTCGCTTGCGATGTGCTGCGTGGGCTTTTACCTCGCGATGCGAAATTTCTACGTACTTAAATTTACGAACCTCTTCCTAACGATCGTGCTTCTGCTTGCATTTTTCCCGCACCTAGCTTTTTCGATCGGATTTTACTTCTCCTGCCTCGGCGTGCTGTATATTTTCCTCTACCTGCACCACTTCGCGCCCAAATTTAAGCTCTGGCAGAACGTCATACTTTTTAACCTCTACGTTTGGCTCAGCATGAACGTAGAGGTCTATTATTTCTTCCCGACCACTTCGCTGCAGCAGCTTAGCGTCATGCCGCTAGGATACGTGTTCGTGATCTTTTATCCGCTAAGCATATTTTTGCATCTATTCGGGCTTGGCGGCGCGCTCGATACGCCGCTGCTTGCGTTTTTAAACTTTGCTCTGCCGAGCTTTCAGGCACAAATTCCGCCGCTTCTTTTCGCGCTTGCAAACATCTGCGCGCTTGCTGCGATAAAGCTTCGCTACGCAGCGCTTGGCTGCGCGATAATCGGAATGTCGCCGATATTTTTTATAACGTAGCGCGCGAAAATTCCAGCGGGAATTTTATCCGTTGGAATTTTATGCTAAAATCGCGCTTCAAATCTCACAAAGGATCAAAATGTTTATTGCAAACCTCACCTACGTTAAAGAAATTAGCGAAATCGATCGCTTCATCAACGAGCACAACGCGTTTTTAGACCGATTTTATGCGGCAAATAAATTTATCTGCTCGGGGCGCAAAGTCCCTCGCACCGGCGGCATCATCTTAATCAACGCCAAAGACCGCGCGGAGCTTGATGAGATCATCGCGCAAGATCCGTTCTTCCAAAACGGCGTCGCCAAATACGAGATCATCGAATTTGCGCCGACGAAATTTGCGCCCGAGTTTTGGAGACTTTTCGGCGAATAGAGGGTTTGCGCGGGTTAAATTTTAAAATTTACGCGCTCAAACACGCCTCTGAAATTTAGCCGTTTTGCGCGCGAGATAAAATTCCCGCTAAATTTAAAAGCCGGTCGCGGCGGCAAATTTAGATAAGCTTAAAACCGAAATTATACAAAACGGCGAAATTTAAAGGAGATTTTATGCGGATAAAACTGCGGCTCGCAACGCCGCAAGATGCGGAGGCGCTGCTTGAAATTTACGCGCCTTACGTAAAGCAAACGGCGATCAGCTTCGAATACGACGTGCCCGGCGCCGCGGAATTTGCGGAGCGCATCGAACAAACGCTGCAAAGATACCCCTATCTGCTCGCTTACGTAAGCGACGAGGCGGCATGCGCGGACGACGAACGGAATGAAAATTTTAAAATTTCTGCGAGCGCAGCGGGCGCAGAGAGTGAAATTTTGCCCGCAGACGAAGCGCGAGATTGCACAAGCGCCGCGAAACAAAATGGCGTAAATTTAATCGTCGCGACAAAGCAAAGCGGCGTAAATTTAAAACACGGGCAAATCCTCGGCTATACCTACGCTTCGGCTTTTAAAGAGCGCGCAGCATACGATTGGTCGGCGGAGAGCTCGGTCTATGTATCGCAAAACGCGCACGCTCTGGGTATCGGCAGACTGCTCTACGAGGCGCTACAACGCGCACTCAAGGCTCAAAACATCGTAGATATGAACGCTTGCATCGCTTACGGGGATGACGAATATCTAAACGACGCTAGCGTGCGATTTCACGAGCGTATGGGTTTTCGCTTCGTCGGCAGATTCGAGCGCTGCGCCTATAAATTCGGCCGCTGGTACGATATGGCGTGGATGCAAAAGCCCATCGGCGAGCATCTGCAAAACCAGCCCGCGATGAAGCCTTTCGCGCGCTTTAGAGATGAAATTTGCGCGGGCGCGGGCATTGAAATTTAATTTAAAGGAAAAACTTTGACGCACTTTATCATAGACGACGAAAATATCGACGTCGATAATATCTTCGACGTCGTAAATCTCAAAGAGGGCGACGAGCTAAATATCGTCTCCAACACCGCCAAAAAGATCGGCGCCTTGACCCTTGCGCGCCTATCGAAGATGGGCGTTAGCATAGGCGAGGTCTTTACGATCGGTAAGCAAAGAAAGGATTTCGCCGATAAGATCATCGTGTTTTTGATGGGCAAACTCTGCGGGCAGGAGGGCAAGATCGGCATCGTCAGCAACGATAAATTTTACGACGACGTGATAGAATTCTTTAATAATCTAAACTACCGCAAAAATCCTAAATTTGAAAAGATCAGTCTAGCCTCGCACGCCGCAGAAGTGAACGCAAAGCAAGGCAAAGCAAACGGCATGGCGGAGAAAAAAGCCCAAAAAGCGGAGCCGAAAGCTACAAAGCAGGAGCCAAAAACCCAAAAGCAAGGGGGAAAAGCCTCGAAAAAGGAGCCCAAAACCGCAAAGCAGGAGCCGAAGGCCGCACAACAGAAACAAAAGGCTGCAAATTCTAAAATCTCCAAAATAGAGCTTGCGGCGGCGGAGGCGCTGATCCCGCAGTGCGTAAGCCTGCAAGCCCTCTATGCCGCGTGCGTCGCAAAGCTCGGCAGAGCCAAAGGCTGCGAGGCCTACCGCGAGATCAAGGACGGCGCGCGGACGCGATACGCGAGCATCACCTACGATAGCGACCTAAAAGACGGCGCCGTAAGGCGAAACGCGATCAAGCTCTACCGCGAAAGCGGCGGCGATATGGCGGAATTTCACAACAAGCTGACGAGCGAATACAAACACGCAGGGCCTGAAATTTACAAAGAATTTAAAGAAAAACTCGTCGGAAAGATGCTCTAGGCGCTTCGGGCACTGGGGTTTGAGGCGCAGGAATAAAGCATATCGCGACGTAGCGGCTAGAGCATGATCGGGCGACGTTAAGATGCGTCGTTGCGGCGCATGATATGGTACGGCGCAGCATAATGCGCCCGAAATGAAACTATTTGTTTGCGCGGCATGTCGTCTTATTTTTGCTGTATATAACCGAGCAGAGCCCAGGCACTTAGGCATAGCAGCAGAGTAAAGATATATAGGATAAATTTCATTCTGCCAGGTTTAATCCGGGTTTAATCATAGTTAAAGCTATATGGCTTGTAGCCGAAAATATGCAAGGTCTTTAAGGCTAGCTCTCTGACCTCTATCCATGATTTGTTCTGATAGACTAGATAATCGTAAGTATCTCCTTCTAGCAGGCTTTGATCTTTAAAGTATCTATCTATGAGCTCCATAAGTTCTCTTAACGCATCCCTCTCGTATGGCAAGAAACAAAATTCAAATTGCTCTAATAAAGCGTTCTTGCATTCGGTATATAAAAATTCTACCATTTCCGATGGGCTTTCGTAATATTCAACCGCG
>NZ_CALIIS010000230.1 GCF_938017705.1 uncultured Campylobacter sp. | reverse complement strand
GTCCGCAGTCTGCAAAATCCATAACTTGCAAAATTATGCCGTGCCGTCGGTTCATAAAATCATAGTTTAAAAACTGCACTGCACAGCCAGCTTAAAATCACGTCGTGCCGCTAGTTTGCAAAACCGCGTCTTTTAAAGCGTAAAAAACCGCGGCGCCTCGCTAACTCGTAAAATTTAGCTCGCCAAAATCGCGCTGTATCGCGGGCTGATAAAATCACTGCTCGCACAAACGCAGCGCAATGCTCGCAAAAGTAAAATCCGCGGCTTGCAAAATCAAGCCACAGCATGCAAAAGCGAGCTTAAGCTTTTGGAATTCTGATCTTCTGCCCCGGATAGATGAGGTTCGCGTCTTTGATAACCTCGCGGTTGGCGTCGAAAATAATCTTGTATTTGTTCGCGTCGCCGTAGAATTTCTTCGCGATTTTAGATAGGTTATCGCCCTTTACGATGGTGTAGTAGTTTTCGGCGCTATCCTCTCTGATGCCCTCGATCTGCACGTTTTTGATGCCTGCGGTGTTGCCCGCGATGAGGGCTGCTTTTTCGAGAGTTTCCTTATCGGCGTTACCGCTGATTTTGACGGTGTCGCCCTGCACCTCGACCTCTAGCCCCTCTACCGGCGTAGAGCTGAGATTGTTGGCGATCTCATCTTTTACGTGCTTGGCGTCATCGCCTAGACCTAGTAGTTTCTTGCCTGCTTCGGCTACGAATGAAAGTAAACCCATTGTTTTCTCCTTTGGTTAAAGTGGGGAAATTTTATCTTAAATTTACCAACGATCAGCTTAGGCGCATATCCCTGTCGATCTGCTCTAGTCTAGCGATGCGATCTGCGGTGCTTGGGTGGGTACGGAAAAGCCTAGAGAGGCTGCTCGCTGCGTCGCCGAAAGGATTTACGATAAACATATGCGCGCTAGCGGCATCTGCGGAGCGCATGCGGTAGTTTTGGGAGTAGGCGTCAAGCTTTTTGAGCGCCGAGATCAGCCACTGCGGATGCGACGTAAGCGCCGCGGCACCCGCATCGGCCTTATATTCTCTCGTACGCGAGATGCTCATCTGTATGATACTCGCAGCTAGCGGCATTACGATGGCGGCTATTAGCATAAAAATCCCGTTTGAGCGGTTATTGGAGTTGCCGCCGCCTACCATCGCGCTAAACTGCGCGAAATTTGCCAGTAGTGCGATAGCTCCCGCAAACATCGCCGCGACCGAACCGATGAGAATATCGTAGTGATTTACGTGGCTTAGCTCGTGCGCGAGCACCCCTTCGATCTCTTGCGGGTTCATTAAATTTAGCAGCCCGCGCGTTACCGCAACGGCGGCGTGATTTGGATTGCGTCCCGTAGCAAAGGCGTTTGGTACTTCCTCTTCGATGATGTAAATTTGCGGCATAGGCAGATTCGCCCTCGCGCAGAGGCGGTCCACTATGTCATAAAGCATCGGCTCGCTATCCTCGCTTACCGGTACCGCGCGGTAGTGCTTCAGCACCAGCTTGTCGCTGAAAAAGTAGCTGAAAAAATTCATCGCACACGCCGCGCAGAAGGCTATCATCATGCCGCTGCGTCCGCCTACGGCGTTACCTACAAACATAAAAATCATCACCAGCGCGCCCATTAAAAGCGCGGTTTTTAGCTTTTCCATTACGTTTCCTTGAAGAAATTTAATCGCAAATTCTAACCGGCGAAGCGCCCTTATTTTAAATTTCTTGTCAATAAATTTCTAATGCCGACGGCGCAGACGATGCTAAAAACGACGACCGAATATGAGTTGATATTTAGCCCGCAAAATCCTGCACTTAGGGCAAAGGCGCAAAGCGGCGCGTTTAGGTTGATCGCTAAAAAGGCAGCCCCTCCGCAAACGCCCGCTGCGCTTAGGCTAATAGGTAGAATTTCGCCGATCGCAAATCCAACGCATAGCCCCAAAACTGCGCCCAGCGCGAAGCTTGGCGTTAGCGTGCCGCCATATCCGCCGCAGCGAAAGATCATCAAAATGCAAAATGCCTTGCAAAGCAAGATCGCAAGCAAATATGGGCTAAAGGACGCTGAGTTGAAAGCAAACTGCGCTGCAGAGCGTCCGTTACCTAAAATTTCTGGTACGTATGCGCCGATCGCCGCGGTAAGTAAAAACGCAAGCGGCAGTGTAAGTGCGATTTTGAGGCTTTTTATGCGCCGTTTTTCGTACAAGCGCACCCCGTCTTGAAAGTATTTTGCCGCGACCCCCGTGACAAGCCCGATTAGAGCCGCTGCGAGCAAATTCTGTGGGGTAGGGGCGAAGTTCGAAACTGCGTAATAAATTTCTTTTGAAGCTCCGAATTCCGCTGTAGCTGTAGCCACCGCACTAGTGGCAAAGGCGCACAAAATCGCTTGAGTATCGAAGCTTTTAAGTAAAATTTCTAGGCTAAAAAGCGCGCCCGCTAACGGGACGTTATATACAGCGCCTAGTCCCGCTCCCGCGCCGCATGCGACAAATAGCCGAAGCTCATCTCCGCCGATATTTAAGGTGCGGCAAATTTTAGCCGCAAATAAGCCACCTAGCTCGCGCGGGGCAGCCTCACTGCCTACCGGTGCGCCCATGGCGATGGCTGCAAGCTGCAAAACCGAGTGGATTAAATTTTGCCAAAACGGCGGATTTTGTCCCTCCATCATCGAAGCTACGTTTAAAAAGGGTTTTAGTCTTATCAGCAGAATTCTAATTATAGTTACGATTGCGCCGGCTGCGAGGACGCTAAGAAAGCGCCTAAGCGCAGTGGTTTGCTCTGTGATAATGTGAAATTCCTCATCATTATGCCCGAAAGCAAAAGTTTCAATTTCGTTGATGCCGAAGTTTAAGAGCCCTGCGCAAAGCCCCATTATAACGCCTATCGCAAGGATCGCTAAAAAGAATTTAGTACTCAAAATATGCCTTTTTGAAACGCATAATTATATAAAATTTTAGCTTTAAAAAATCCTTATCATGCGTATAAAAGCAGCTAAAACGCGAGTAAAATTTAAAACAATGGCTAGGAATTTATATCATCTCTGCGGGTAAATTTTGCGCGAAATTCTATGAAGCTTAGGCAGGTTCGGAATTTTATTTGAAATTTCTTGCCGCGAGGACAGGCGGAATTCTACGTAAAATTTAAATCTATCCGAGCGGGTAAAATTTTAAATTGAGTAAGCGAGAAAATTTTGCAGAGGACGCGTGAGATTTCGCGCAGAATTATAATTTACGAAAGAGGGCAAAATTCCGCGTAGAATTCCGATCCGCGTAAGCGGGTGAAATTCGCGTTAAATTCTAAGCCGCGAGGCTAAGCAAAATTATATGCGCGGAATTTTAATTTGCATAAGTCATAGGAATTTTATACCCGCGAACAAATTCGCTTAGGATTTTGCTATTTTTTCCAAATATCGTCATTTTTACCAGCTGCGGGCGCGCTTAGCTTTTTATCCAGAGCCGAAATTTTATCCGCGAGCTTTTGCGCGCCGCCGAAAATTTCATCTTTTTTCGGAAGCCCGAAGTGAAATTTCGAGCCTACGCTATCTCCGATGCTTGCAAGTAGCGATTTGGGCGCGTTTGCGATCGCGTCTTTAAAGATCGCCGCATCGATTCCGAGCTCGGCTAGGCCTTTTAACGCCCGCGCAGAGCCGATAAACATCGCAATCTTGGCGTCGAAAAGATAATCATTGGCTAGCTTTTGTGCGGCCGCGGCGGATTTTTTATCCACGATGATGAAGCGCGCGCCTGCGCCGTTTGCGAGCAAAATTTCATTTATATCGTTCGTAATAACGCTAAATTTTTTCTGCGCCTTTTGTGCGGCGGCGATGAGCCTGTCGTTAAATTTAAAGAGCAGATTGTCGTATTTGAAAACTTCGTCGCCGTTTTTGATGAGATACAGCGGCTCGTAGGGCACGAGCGCGTGGCCTAGGATGATCATTTGCCGCCCCTTAGTTTGGCTTCGCAGGATTTGCAAAGGCGTTTTTTATCGCGCAGAGCAAGCTCGTCGCTGCTAAAGTACGTCCCGCACTCGTCGCACGCCAAAAGCTCGGTCGCATCGTCCTTTTTCTTTATGCGAAATCTAGGCACTATCAAAAAATATATGAGCGCCGCGATAACGGCAACGGCTAGAATTTTTCCCATTATTTCACCCCTTTGATCACTAAAAATTTTCTATTTTTCAAAGCGTTTTCGCCGCTAAAAATTTCGCAGCGCGCGCTTGCAAATTCCTTGCGGAATTCCGCCGCTTCCGCCTCTGCGCCTGAGCCCTTGTAGAGCAAAAACGTAGTGTTTTCATCGTAAAAGCCGCGGCAAATTTCAATTAAATTTCGCGCGCTCATTAGCGCCCGCGAGCTTATCAGATCGGCGCGTAGCTTTGCGCCGTCTTGCACGCGCTCGGCGTGGATTTTTACGTTAGCTAGAACGAGGCTAACTTTCGCGTAGGTTAGAAACGCCGCTTTTTTTTGATTTGGCTCAAACAGATGCCACTCGCACAGCGGCAGCGCAAGCGCCAAAAAAATCCCCGGAAAGCCCGCTCCCGAGCCGATGTCGCACGCGATGCGCGGATAGCGCGGTATGAAATTCGCTCCGCTTAGGCTGTCGCGCACCACCGCGTCCAAATCATCGTAATTCGTGAGGCTATGGACGCGGTTAAATTTTTGCAGGCAGGCTTTAAATTTAGCGACCTGCTCGTTAAAGCTTTCGTCCGGCGCAAGCTTCACAGCAGATGCCCCATCTGCTCTTTTTTGACGCGCAGATAGTTTTCATTAAATTTATTAGGCGTGATGATGATCGGCACGCGCGCGACCACTTCTACTTTCAGATCGTGCAGCTTTTGCGGGTTGTTCGTAAGCAGATTTATGCGCGAAATTCCAAAATGAGCGAGTATGAAATCCACGATCTCATAGGTTCGCTCGTCCGCTTTGAAGCCTAGCTGATGGTTTGCTTCGATCGTATCGAGCCCCTGATCTTGCAGCGCGTAGGCGTTGATTTTATTAAAAAGCCCGATATTGCGCCCCTCTTGACGCAGATAGATCACCATGCCGCCGTGCTCTTCGATATATTTTAGGCTCGCTTCGAGCTGTTCGCCGCAGTCGCACTTTAGGCTGCCGATCGCATCGCCGGTAAGGCACTCCGAGTGGATCCGCACGTTTACGGCGCCCTCCAAAGGTTGCTTAAATATCACTAGATGCTCTTTCTCGCCTTGCTTAAACGACTGAATGCGGAAGCTTCCGAAGCGGGAGGGGAGATTTGCGACCTCTGAAATTTTTATATCCATGCTTAAATTTACTCCGATTGTGATATTATGAATCCCGCAATTCTAGCTAAAAAAGGAAAAATAATGTTTAAACGATTTAGACGGCTACGAATAAACCCTGCGCTTAGGGATCTGGTGCGACAAACCGATCTGCAAACCCGCTCGCTGATCTATCCGCTTTTTGTCGTGGAAGGAAGCGGCATCAAAAAGGAGATCGCCTCGATGCCCGGCGTATTTCAGATGAGCTTGGATGAAATTTTAAAAGAGTGCGAGACCCTTTTGACGCTCGGTTTGGATAAAATTTTACTTTTCGGAATTCCTTCGCTAAAGGACAGCATCGGCTCGGACGCGCTAAGCGAGGACGGCATCATCGCGACTTCGCTGCGCGCGATAAAGGCTAAATTTCCAAATTTACTCGTCATCACCGATCTGTGCTTTTGCGAATACACCGACCACGGACACTGCGGCATCATCGATCATGTACATCAGACGGTGGATAATGACGCGACGCTTGAAATTTCGGCGCAGCAGGCGCTCATTCACGCCAAAGCGGGCGCGGATATGATCGCACCCAGCGGCATGATGGACGGCATTATCGCTACCTTGAGAGAGACGCTTGATCGCGGCGGATTTGAAAATTTACCGATTATGGCGTATTCGAGCAAGTTTGCCAGCGGCTATTACGGGCCGTTTCGCGATGTGGCGGAGAGCGCGCCGAGCTTCGGCGATCGCAGTAGCTACCAGATGGATCCCGCAAATAGATTTGAAGCGATCAACGAAAGCCTGCAAGACGAGGCGCAGGGAGCGGACATCTTGATGATAAAGCCCGCGCTTGCGTATCTGGATCTAATCAGAGATCTGCGGGAGCGCACGCTGCTGCCGATCTGCGCATATAACGTAAGCGGCGAATACTCACTACTGCAGGCGGGTAAAAAAGCGGGCGTGATCGATTATGAGCGCGTGATGATGGAGACGATGATAGGCATAAGGCGCGCCGGCGCGGATATTATCATCACCTATCACGCCAAGGAGATCGCGGAAATTTTAAACAGGGGCTAGCGATGAATAAAATAGCATTAGAGATTAAAAGTAACGAAATGGAAGCCGTCTTGGATGCGGTGATGAAGCTAGCAAAAAAGATGAAATTTGAAGCTAAAATTTTACCCGAAAATAGGGATGAGTATATAGAAAATTTTGGCGAGCTTTCTAGCGCCGTTCTTACAAAGCTGGATAAACCGAGCAATAGGGCGGTTTTTGAGCGCCTAAAGGATAAATGAAAAAAGACAAATGAAATATCTAACGCTGCATCAGGCTATTTTTATCCACGATAAAATGTTAGAAAAAATAGGCGGAAGCAAGGGCTGTAATAAAACTTCGCTCGGCTATTTATCGTCCGCATTGCAGAATATAAAAAACGATCTGTATTACCCTACTATGGCGGATAAACTCGCGCATTTGACGCATTCGTGCATAAAATTTCATCCTTTCGCCGACGGCAATAAAAGGACGGCGATTTTGCTAGCCGATATGTTTTTGTCGGCAAATTCTATAGTTTTGGACGACGAGGAATTTTATGCGGCGATGGAAGATATAGTCGTAAAGGTGGCTGCGGGCGATATGACGAAAGGTGATTTAAAAGAATTTTTTAGTAAATTTATAAAAGATAAGGTGGATAAATGAGGCACTTTCTTACGTTAAACGATTTTAGCAAAGATGAAATTTTGCAAATGCTAAATTTAGCTTTTGAGATTAAAAAAGAGGCGAAGGCGCGAGATTTTAAGCCGTATCTGAAAGATCAAAAATTAGCGATGATATTTGAAAAAAGCTCGACAAGGACGCGCGTGAGCTTCGACGTAGGGATGAACGAGCTCGGCGGGCACGCGCTATTTTTGAGCAGTCGCGACATCCAGCTCGGGCGAGGCGAGCCGATCAAAGACACTGCGCGCGTGATTTCGCGAATGTGCGATCTAATCATGGCGCGCGTAAATCGCCACGAGACGCTAATAGAGCTTGCGGAATTTAGCCGCGTGCCGGTGATAAACGGGTTAAGCGATAAATTTCATCCCGTGCAGCTAATGGCGGATTTAATGACGATCGCGGAGTGCGGTATTGAAACTCCAAAGATAAAAGCCGCGTACGTGGGCGACGGCAATAATATGACGCACTCGTGGCTGATGCTTGCTAGCAAGCTTGGCTTTGAGCTGCGAGTAGCGACGCCGAAAGGCTACGAAGCTGATCCGCAGATACTGGCGCAGGCGCAAAAAAATGCTAAAATTTCAGGCGCTAAAATTTTAATAACGAACGATATAAAAGAAGCCGTAGCGGGCGCAAACGTCGTGACGACTGATACTTGGGTTTCGATGGGGCAAGAAGGCGAAAAGGAGCAAAGAATTCGCGATTTCGCGGGCTTTTGCGTGGATGAAAGCTTAATGGCTCTGGCTGAAAAAAACGCGATCTTTTTGCACTGCCTGCCGGCGTATCGCGGATACGAGGTGAGCGAGGCCGTGTTTGAAACGCATGCGGATGAAATTTTTGCAGAGGCGGAAAATCGCCTGCACGCGCAAAAGGGCGTTATGGTCTGGTTGGATCAAAGAAGGTAAATTTAGGAGAAAGCATGGAAGAAAAAGATAAAGCGCTAAAAAAGATCGACAAAGCGAGCGAATTTTTCGGGCTGGATAGCTCGAAAAGGACGGTTTTTGAAATTTCGCAGGGCGAGGACAACGAGAAAAAACTCACTTTAAAAAGCGGCTCGTGGAGCGACGAGGAACCGTGGTTCGGCATCGACGAAAATAACGAAGTGCACACGATGATCTCGATAAAATCGCTTGCAAATCTCATCGCCGCGACCAAAAACGCGATGCAGGAAAATTTTAATCTCAAGCTTGAGCGCTCGATTTTGCAGCATACGCCGGTGGATTTCGGCGACGCGTGGATCGTGTGTATGGACGAGATCAGAAGGCTAACGGGCGCAAATCCGAGTGCGAAAAGATTAAGCTTAGACGTCGATGCCGTCGTCTCGCGCGTAAAAAGCCTGCATCCGAACCTTTTCATCAACATCGAAGAGCTTATCAAAACCAAGGCGGACAGCCGTGAATAGCATAGATTTCGACGCTTACGCGAAATTTTCGCGTCCCGGACCCCGCTACACGAGCTATCCGACCGCTTTGGAATTTAGCG
>NZ_CALIIS010000229.1 GCF_938017705.1 uncultured Campylobacter sp. | reverse complement strand
AAAGCTGCTCTAAGATTTGCTCCACGCTCGCGGTATTTTTATACTCTTCGCCGTCCGGGATCGTGATGATAAATTTTTGCTCGCATTTTAACCGCTGCAGTAAGAAATCAAGCCACAGCCCCGCTACTTTAGGGTTTGTGATGATCGCTACCTTGCCTTTGAGCTTGATCTCTTGCAATTCGTCGATAAAAACGCTGTATTTTTTACCTAAATTAAGATCGATTTTCATACGCTAGCCTTTGATTTTTGGGTAATTGTAACATAAATTTCGATTACTTTTCATACCCGTAATCGCTCGGAACGAAAATTTGATGATTTTTGCCGAGTTTAAAATACATCTGATCCAAATCCTGATTGAAAATCGATGTGAGCTTGCGCGCCAAAATTCTATCATTAAATGGCACGAACTGCAGCAGATCTCGCTCGCTGCCTAACGCTAAAATCGGATTTTGTCGCTCGCAAGGAATCACGAATAAACTCTGCTTAAAAAGCTTCGATAAGCTCACGTAGCTTTGCGCAAACTCGCCCTTTTCGCTCTCGCCGAAAAGATACAAATACACGTCTAGCCCTAGCTGCGAACTGATGTCAAAGACGATACTTGATTCCTCACGAAGCCGCTCGCCGGCACTTAGTACGACACTTTTACGCACATCTTTTAGCTCGCCCTCTCCAAGGCTTAGCACCGGAATTTCAAGCGTTTTAAGCGCCGCTTTTTTCGCCTCGAAAACTCCGCTTGAGCAAACTACCAAGCCTGCTTTATTTTCGCTCACGTCGCGCTTTAAATTTAGCTCGCCCGAGTAATCGATGAGAATTTCAAATTTATCTCGCTCACACAGAGCTTTAAGCTCGCTAAAAGCGTCGTTTAGCAAAGGATTTAAAATTCGCAGATAAATTTTATGATTTCTAATATGCAAATCCAAAAACTCAAGCGCCCTAACCGTCCTAGCTATCTCGTCACCGCTCATTTTTTTCATATCGATTAGCGCGAAAATATTTAGCCCAAACGGCGATGGAAATTGCCCGCTTTGCTTTTTTACTTCAGCAAACACCGCTCGTAGCGCACTAGGCTCACCAACGACTAAGATCGTATCATTCGGATATATCCGCGAGCTAGGCGTCGTTACGATGTAATTATTGTGGCGGTAGATCATCGGAATTTGATATTTGGCATTAGAAAGCGTGCTGATTTTTTTATACGCGAACGAGCTTCCTACGGGCACCTTTACCTCCATTATCTCTCCGCGTCCAAGCCCGATATTATCAGCGAAAACGGGGCTATCGGGTAAAAAACCGATGAAGCGCGAGGAATTTAGCGCAAGGGTATTTAC
>NZ_CALIIS010000228.1 GCF_938017705.1 uncultured Campylobacter sp. | reverse complement strand
TTAAATTCCATATCTTTCTCGACCTTTGGAAAGCTACCTTTTGTGCGCTCGACCGCGCTTAATGCGCCCTCATCAAGCGAATCGACATTCGAGGAAGACGTAACGCGAAGACCCTTAACATCACCGCTTGCCGTATAGGTAAAGTGCACGCCTACGACGCCGATTTTACGCATACGTTGCGCATTTTTTGGATAATGCGACTGCGCGTAGCGCGAAATGATGGCGAAAATTTTCTTGCCGACATCGCTATTGCTAGGATCTCCGCGGCTTGTTATAGCGTCGCTACCACCACCTGCACTACTGGAGCCGCCGCCCCCGCCGCTACCCAGCGAAATAGGCTTTGTCGGATCAAACTTCGCGGTTAAATTCCTATCGCTGCTTTGAACTTTATGCTCTTTTTTCGGCTTAGGTTTTTCGACCGGTTTTGGTTTTTCTACCGGCTTTGGCTTGGGCTTTTCGACCGGTTTTGGTTTTTCAACTACAGGCTCTGGTATAGGCTGCGGTTCAGGAATCGGCTCGGGCTCCGGTATCGGCTCCGGCTCAACAGGGGTCGGTTCGGGTTCCGGTTCGGGTTCGGGCTCGGGCGGAGTGGGCTCTGGCTCAGGATCCGGTTCGGACTGATCGGAAGGAGGCGGGATATTGGGTTCATCGGAGATATCGCCCTGCTTGGCCTCATCCATTATGCTATCGATGGAAAAGGCTATCATATCGGGCATGCTAGGCGGCTTCGGTCTCGACGATAAAAGAGCAAAAACACCCACAGCGATGATGCAATGCAGCACCAAAGATACGATAAAACCTACTGCGCTATCTTTATTCATTGCTCTTTTTCGGTCACGATCGCAAATTTTTCATGGCCTGCCTTTTTTAGGACATCCATGATCGAAATGAAAGAGGAAAATTTCGAGTCTTTATCATTTTTTAGCACGACAAGATCGTTTTTATCGAGAGCGGCAATTTTTTCCTCAAGCTCATCCTCGCTTATTGCGACATCGTCTAGATAAATTTTAGATTCGCTATCTACTTTGATGGTAACTTTTTTATCCTCTTGCGGATTTTGCGAGCTTGAAGAAGATGGAAGATTTACCTTAATATGCCCCTGCGCGATGAAAGTTGAGACACTAAGCACGATCGCTAACAGCACCAGCATGATGTCGATGAACGGGACGATATTTAGCCCGTCTCGTCTAGGAATGCTCATTTATTTAACCTCATCGTAGCGGTTTAGAAGCACATCGACCTTACGGACGAAACCGTTGTAGATGATGAGCGTAGGCACGGCGACTACTAGACCGGTAGCCGTAGCTTTAAGGGCAAGCGAGAGACCTTGCATGATAGCCTTGGTATCGATACCACTTGCAGTACTCATATCAAAAAAGGTGATCATAATGCCAATAACTGTGCCTAAAAGACCGATGTACGGAGCATTTGAATAAACAATATAAAGTGTCGTTAAATTTTTCGTCAGAGCCTCTTCATATAGCGCCTTGCTTTTGTAATCGCTCGCCTTAACCTTCGAATAAAAAAGCAGCCTTTCGATAGTAAACCACACGACTAAAAAGCTCATAAATCCGAGGATCGCAAAGATAATGTAATCCACGTAATGCGCCAAAAATTCCATAATGCCCATAAGCTCTCCTTAAAAATTTTAAAAATTTTTATAAATTCAGCAAAGTACCTTACCAAAAAAAATGAGTGATTTTATCAAAAGTAGATTTAATTTTTACTAAAATTTTGATGATCGATATTTAAATTATATTTTATCATTTAGCTTTATTTAATGATAATAAAGCATTCGGTGATAGAATTTTAATGATTTTAAAACGTCTTGATAATTAATATAAAATAAAGGATTAATTTTATATTATTTGCCGTTTTTTAATCTTATTATCATTTAGGAATTTCGTATGAAAAAATTTCATCTGGCTTTATCTTTGTGCGCAGTTCTTTGCTTAAGCGCACAAGCAGACGAGAAATCAAGCGCTACGGACGCGTCCAAAAGCAAGGATTCAAATACGCAAAGCCTGGGCGTAATCGAAGTTACTAGCGATTCTAGCACGCCTAGCACCGTGGATGATATCAAAATCAATACTCGCAACGCTACGCTCGTCAAAGACGTATTTCGCGACATCCCAGGCGTTTATGTGGGCGGCACCAACGGCATGAATCAAAAAATTTATATGCGCGGCGTAAGCGATCGCGGTCTAAATATCACGATTGACGGCGCGAAGCAAAACGGCAACACCTTTCATCACAATGCTGATTTGCTAATCGATCCCGATCTTATCAAGGTCGTAGAGATCGATGTCGGCGCAAAATCTGTCGTAAACGGCTCGGGTGCTTTGGGCGGCTCAGTTGCCTTCAGGACGGTAGACGCTTCTGACATGCTTGAGGACGGTCAGGATATCGGCGCCAAACTCAAAGTGGGCTATACGAGCAATAACGAAGGCTATTCGCAAAGCGCGATGCTTTATGGCAGGGCGTTTGATAGCCTAGATATGCTTGCTGCGTTTAAGCACTACGGATACGGATTTGGCAAGGCGGGTAACGGCAAATCTACCGGCGGCGACGGCAACGATATAAATTATTTATTAAAAGCGGGCTATAGCTTTTTGGATTTCCATAAAATTTCACTATCTACCGAGCATATGCAGTATAAAGGTCTCTATCCGCTGCGGGCGGATTCGGCTCATGGCTAAACGGACAGCTGGATAACCGCAAATACGAGCGCGATACACACACGATCAAATACACGTATAATCCAAGCGACCTGTTAGACCTCGACATCACTGGATACTACACGAAGCATCAACGCATCGGCTCT
>NZ_CALIIS010000227.1 GCF_938017705.1 uncultured Campylobacter sp. | reverse complement strand
TCTGCGATTGTATTTCAAACTATAGTCTGCCGATAAAATTTTAAAATTTTGCGGGATAAAATTTCATAATTCGGTTTCGTCGAAGTTTTGAATCGGGCTTCGTTAAAATTTTAAAATTTAGTCTGGTTGAAAATTTTAAAATTTTGTGAAGTAAAATTTCAAAAATACTTTTCGGAATAAAATTTCTACAACTGTCTTTCGCGCAAACTTTGCAAGCCTCCTAATATTCGCCCGTGAAGCTCGCTTGAGCGACGCCCGAGTAGGACGAAAGCAGATGCAGGCATTTCGCAAAAGCAGATGCAGGCGGCGCAACCCGCCCTACTCGCAGCCCTCGGGCGCACAGCCTAAGCTCGTGTGCACAGCTTCGGACGCAGAAGTACAACCACTCTAGCGCGCAGTCGGACGTAGGGGGATAGCTATTCGCTGCGGCTCGTGCACAACTCATACGCAGGAGAGCAATCGCCCAGACCGCAATTTAGACACAGTGATCCAACCGCTCACGCTGCGGCTCGCGGTTCGTTCGAGCACAGGGAAACAACTGCTCTTGCGTGTGTCAGGCTCATTTAAGCCAAAAAATCGAACTAGGCGTACGAAACTAATGTTATCGCAAAAACTGCGCGCTTTGAATTCGTTTGAGCAGGAGAGTGCAGACCGCTTAAAATTTTAAAATTTAGGCTCGAAAAAGGTCTCTTCGTGGATGTTGGCAAACGCCGCTTGCAGGCTGATAAAAAACCTCGGATGGGCCTTTTCATACTGCGCCAAAAGCTCCTTTGTAGCGGCGCGCGCGGTGGGTTCCTTGCCGCCGTATTGCCTCGCGGGGCAGACATCCTCCTCGCGCATTATCGGAAGCTCGTTATCTCTGGCACAGGCTGCGATTTGGCGCTCGCGCGTAAGAATAAACGGGCGGATGATCACAAGCCCGTTTTCGGCGACATAGCGCGGAGCGAGGGTGCGCAGCGCGCCGTTGAAGGTGAAATTCATAAAAAAGCTCTCCGCGGCATCGTCGAGGTGGTGGGCGATGGCGATCTTATTAAAGCCGTGCTCAAGCGCGTAGGAGTAGATGTATCCGCGCCTCATACGCGAGCAAAAACTGCAAAACGTGGTGTTTGCGCGGATTTTTTCTTTGCCGAATTCAAAAATTTTAGTATCGATTATCTCGTAGGGAATCTCGTGCTCTTTAAAATGGGCGCTTATCTCGCGCAGATCCTCGCCGATACCGTAAGTAACGGTGACGGCTCGAAACTCCCAATCTAGCGGGCTTACGCTTTGGAAGTGCTTTAGCACGTGCGCCAGACTCATGCTGTCCTTACCGCCGCTAAGGGCTAGTAAAATTTTATCGCCGCGCTCGAACATCTTGTATTTGGCGTTGGTTTGTCCGACGCGGCGCAGTAGCTTTTTGGAGAGGTTTATCATAACCTTTCGATCATTTTTAGGACAAAATTTGCGCTCGTCTGCGCGCTTTTTACCATAAACTCGTCAAAATCGAACTCGGCTTTGTGTCCCGCCTCGTCGCTTATCGCGCGCAGTACGCAAAACGGCACGCCCAGCGCGTCGCACACCTGCGCTACGCTCGCTCCCTCCATCTCGACCGCGCTCGCGTCAAACGTCCGCTCGATCCAGCTCTTGCGCTCCTCGCCGCTTACGAACTGATCGCCGCTAGCGATGACGCCTGATTTTAGCGTGATGCCAAGCTGTTCTGCGACGCTTTGCGCGATAGAATTTAGCTTCGCGTCGGTTTGGACTGAAATTTTACTTCCCGGCACGAATCCGTGCGGATGCCCAAACGCCGTGATGTCCAGATCGTGCTGCACGAGCGAGGTGGCGTATAAAATTTCGCCGATCTTAATGCCGCGCTTCAAAGCCCCCGCGACGCCTGTAAAAATGAGCGCGCGCGCGCCGAATTTCTCGATCATAACCGTAGCCGTCAGGGCGGAATTTACCTTGCCGATCTTCGAATACGCGATCACGAGATCGTGGCCGTTAAGCTTGGCGGCGTAGAATTTATTATTCGCATGCTCCACAGCCTCCACGCTCACGCCCCGCTCGCGCAGCGCGGACAGCAGCGGCTCGATCTCTTCGGGCATAGCGCCTAAGATCGCAACTTTCATCCATTCTCCTTTGCAAATTTCAAAAACTCGTCTAGGCTCGCAAGATCCGTGATGCTGAAGGTCGGCTTCTGCGTGATCTTTTTGTTTATACCTTTTAAAACCGCCGCGCCGAACTCGATGAAGCAGTCCGCCTCGCTCTCGTAATTTTTGATGCTTTGCTTGTAAAGCACGGGGCCGACAAGCTGGGCTTTCAGCAGCTCTAGCGCTTCGGATTTCGTCGTGTATGCGCGCGCTGTGGCATTAGCGACGACTGGAGCAAAGCTCTCTTTTAACGCGGGGCGCAAAAATTCCAAAAGCTCGTCGCTGGCGCTTTGTAGCATAGGGCAGTGGCTCGCGACGCTCATATTCAGTAGCATTGCGCGCTTTGCGCCCGCGGCTTTAAACTCGCCCTCGAGTGCTGCGAGATCATCTTTTTTGCCCGCGACTACGATCTGCCCGTCGCAGTTATAATTCGCCGCCCAAACCTGCTTGCCCGCGCTCGTCGCATCCGCGCAAATTTTCTCGACCGCCTCGTCGGCAAGAGCCAAGATCACCATCATTCCGGCGCCTTTGCCCTCGCAGGCGCTCTGCATAAGCCTGCCGCGAATATTTACGAGCTTTAGCATCTGCTTCGGCTCCATGCCTCCCGCAGCGCTTAGCGCGCTAAACTCGCCCAGCGAATGGCCAAGCAAAAACTGCGGAGCGATGTTAAGCTCTTCTTGATCCGCTCTTTCTTGCAGCGCCGCAAGCGCCATCATAGAATTTAATGCAATCGCGGGTTGCGTAAATTCCGAAACGTCAAGCTTGTCGCCGGGCTCAAACAGTAAATTTTTAAAATCGATGTCGGTAAAACTTGAAGCCTCATCCAAAAGCGCGCGCGCAGGATCGGAGTTCTCATAAAACTCCCTGCCCATACCTACGCTTTGGCAGCCCTGCCCTGGGAAGATAAAAGCAAATTTCATAAAAAAGTCCTAATGCTCGTGATGGTGCCCGCCGCAGCACTCGTGATCTTTCCCGTGATCGTGACCCCCGCAACATTCATGACCGTCTACATGCCCATGGCCTCCGCAACACTCGTGATCCTCTGCATGATCGTGTCCGTGTCCGCCGCAGCACTCGTGTCCCTCGTGATGATTATGTCCGCAGCCGCAGCTGTGAGCACCCTCCGGCTGACCGGTAAGAATTTCGTCCGCCGTCGCTTCGCGGTTCTCGACGATTTTTACGTTAAATTCCAGCTCCTTGCCCGCGAATGGATGGTTGAAATCGATGGTAACGTCCTGCTCGCCGATAGCTTTGACGCTCACGCGGGTAGTCGCGCCGTCCTCCGCCTGACCGAAAAGCTCCATGCCGACGACCAGATCGATGCCCGCAAACTGCTCTTTAGGCAGGATTTGCACGGCGTCCTCTCTATACTCGCCGACCCCGTCGCTCGGGCTTATGCGAACTGTTTTGCTCTCGCCCGCTTGTAGATTTAAAATTTCATCTTCCAGCTTTTGGATGATTTGATCTTTGCCGCTAAGAAAGGCGATCGGGTCGGAGTTTAAATTTGATTCTAAAATTTCGCCGGTTTTGCCGTCTTTTAGCTCGTAATGCATCTTTATAACTCGGTTGTTAGCCATAGTTTTCTCCTGTTTAAAATTTTATTTTTGATTTTGTATTTAAATTTAGGTTATCTAGTGGGCGCGGCTTTGGCTTCTTTGGAGTCCGGGTATGAAGCCTTTAACGCTTTGTAGAATTTATTTGCGCTGTCTTTATCGCCGATCTTATCGAAGCTGATCGCGGTGTGATAGAGTAGCTTTGGGGTGTAGTCTTGGCTCTCGTTGTGCAAGATACTCTTTTTATAATAGTTTATCGCTTCTGCGTATGAGCCAGAGAAATATGAAATTTCGCCCAGCATATAGTTTGCCTTAGCGGGCTTGTAATTTTTAGATACTAAATAATTGTAGCGCTCTTTTGCACCGGAATAGTCTTTTTTGGCATATAAAGTGTCGGCCTCTTTCAACACCGAAGCCTGATCTTTTGATTTAAAATCGGAATCTGATTTTGTACTAGCGGGGGTTGAGGCAGCACCTGCGTCTAATTCAGCGTTTTTTTTTACGCTGCCGCCGCTACCTAATTTTTTATTGATTTCAGCGATTTGGGCTTTTATAGTTGCGATATCTCGTTTCATCTGATCTAGCTCGCTGTTACCTTGGCTTTTGCCAGTAGCGCGAATTTCTAGATCCGCTACCCTATTTTCCAGGTTCGAAATTTTAGAATTTGTTCCTTCAAGAACGCTTCGCAAACCTTCGACACTCTCGCGTGTATTATCTACACTAGTTTGCATCTCGCTTATACGCTTGCGATTGTCGCGCAATACTTGTTCGTTTTCAGTTAACCCGTAAGAGCTACCTGAATCAATATTGCCAGCATCAAATGCGGAAGTTTCTGCATTTAAAAAAGTGGCAGCTCCCAAAAGAGCCGCCACCGTGAAATTTTTAAATTTCAAACTAGAATCCAACTTTGAATTCGTCGCGTCTGTTTTGAGCGTCGCACTCTTTAGAATGCTCTGTGCAAGCCATATTGCTCTCGCCGTAGCTTACTACGGAAATTCTGCTCTCATTTACGCCTTGAGCAACCAATGCGTCTTTAGCTGCAGTAGCTCTCTTTAGGCCAAGAGCATAGTTGTACTCATCAGAACCCCACTCATCGCAGTTACCCTCAACTTTAACGGTTAGAGACTCTGCGCCTGCTTGGTTGAATAAAGCTGCGTTATTATTGATTGTGCCTTGTTGATCGGCTCTAATATTAAATTTATCAAAGTCGAAATAAACAGTACCAACTTCACTTTGGATCTGAGATGCCAAAGCAGCTAGTCTATCTGCATTACTTGTGCTTGTAGTATCGGCCTCTGGGGTCTTTTTAGAACAACCGCTCAATAATAGAGCAGCAACTGCTATCGAAGATAAAACTAAATGTTTCATTTTCTATCCTTTCAAAAAAAATTGAAGTCATTATATCACGAGATTTTTTAATATTTTACCAATCAACCGATTGAATTTTACCCACTCTTAACGGAAATTGGAAACTTTTATTCTCGTTAACCCTGATAATACCTACCGAGCTTCCGCTGCCGTCTTGCTTGATAAACATAATGCTGCCGCCATCGCTAGAAAATCTAGGAAACATATTTTTGCCACTAGCCGTTAACTGGCGAATCATATCGGTTTGAGTAGAGATTAAATATATATTAAATCCGCCCCCGCCGTCGCGACTAGAGTAAGTAACATAATTGCCATTTGTGCTAATGGAATTGTTATTTTTGCCGTGATAGACGAGCTGCTGAACGTTGCCGCCGTTTATGCTAGTGGCAAATACGTTCGGATAGCCCAGACGATCGCTCACAAAAGCCACGCGCGAATCGCCGTCAATAAAATTTCCATTTACATCAATGCCTGCATAATCAGTAATTTGCTTAGCGCTACCCGAAGCTATATCATATAAATAAATATCGGGTTGATCTTTAGGCGCATTGGTGATTAGAAGCTTTCTGCCGTCGGCGCTTACATCTGAAGCTATCGTCATGCCATGACCGGTAAAAATTTTACTCTTGCTACCGTTGGATAGATTAAATTTATAGATAGCGGGCGTATTTTTATTGACATAGTAGGTATAATAAAATTCGTTCTGCGCCGCGCTTGCCCATTTAGGGAAGATATTTAATCCGCCACGAAGCACAACCTGCTGGTAAGTAAGCGTATAGTCAGCCACCATGATCTCGCTCTCACGCGTCGAAGTGTAGCGAGAGAGCAAAATCATCTCCTTCATCCAATCGACGTTTGAGTACCCTAGCTGCTTGACGATCTCAGATACCGCCATGTGTGCCAAAAACGGATACTTTTCAGCATTTGAAAGCGTAAAGCTCTTCTCATACATCACCCTGCCGCTGTTTGCTTCGAGCACTTTGGCTTTTAGGCTCATCGGCGAGCTTTTATCACTTACCGCGTAGCGCACGATGAGAGCGGCGCCGCTAGAACCCAAATTGCTGGAAGCGTCCGCATCGTAGCTGCTTTGTAGATACTCGTCGCTGACTTCAAAAGTCGCGCCGACCTTTAGATCGCCCACCATAAGTTTAAAGAATTTGTTGCCAAATTCTGAATTTGCAAGGTTCGATGCATCCTGAACAACGATTTTAGGGAGATTTACCCCTTCGTTTACGATAGACATAGTCGCATCTGCCGCGAAAATGCTACTACAAAATGCAAGAATCAAAAGTAGTTTCTTCATCTTTTCTCCTTAAATTTAATTTGATTTCGCAATCTCGGTTAATCTTATATTAAGTTTATGAAGTTTATATCCGGGGATTTTGAAAAATTTTGCTCCGAAAGCCCCTTTAAAAATCTGTCAAGCTTTTGGTTAAATTTTATATCGCGACCTAACTCGATAATTTTATAACCCACCACTCGTCCGTCCGCGCCGAAAGTAACCTCGACCGCTGCGTCATCGTTAGTGGTAGCATCTTGTTTTAGCCACAGATATTCTAGCTTCTTTGCAATATCTCCATAATAAGCCCTAAATTCTTTAGAATTTTGAATTTCGGTGTTTAAATTTGAAGAGGTAGAATTTTTAGCAGAATCCACATCTTCTGCAAAAAGCATACAGCAAAAGGCAAAAATACAAAAAAGTCTCTTCACTTTTTTTCCTTACAAATTCTAATTTGTCTTCATTACGTCGGACATCCTAGTATCAATCTCGTGCGACGCCCCGTCGGGAGACTTCGGGAAAGTCTGAGTCGATAGATTATCCAAAAAATCTCGCAACTTCTGGTTAAATTCCGTCTCTCGCCCCAACTCTATAATAGTATAATCCGCCACTCGCCCATCTGCGCTAAAGACTATTTTAATCCTTGCGTCGTCCTTCGCGGTCGCAACATATCTGCTCCATAGAACTTGAAGCTTCTTTTCGATAGCGCCGTAATAAGCGTTATACTCGCCCGTCCTTTGCGTCCTGCCGCCAAGCTTATCGGATTTGACGACAGCATTTTTAGATGCCGCTTTATCCTTAGCACTAGAGGTGGCGGTTTCTTTATCGGACTTTTTATTACTCTGAACGGCGTCGCTAGCTTTGGCACTTTGCTCAACTTTTTTCATATCAATGCCACCAAAAAGATCGCTCAAGCTCGGTTTTTCCTCTTTTTTTGGCTCCGGCTTAGCTTCCTCTTTTTTCTCTACTACTTTTTCGGAAGGTTTATCTTCCAACTTAGGCTCAGGCTTGGGCTCCTCTTTTTTGGGCTCAGCTTTAGGCTCGTCCTTTTTAGGTTCCGGCTTCGGCTCTTCCTTCGGCTTTTCGGGCTCTTTCGGCTTTGCCTGCACCGGAGGAGGCGGGACTACTTGCGCCGTAGTCTTTATTTTATCCTCCGGCACATCCTTCACATTCTTATTGTCAAACTCGCCTTGCTTTGTTTCTTTAGCGATTTCAGGCGCGGACGGAAGTTTATCATCTATTTCGAAATCAAAAGTAACATCCATATAATCGTTGGGATTGTCAGTATATTTTTTAAATTTTTCCTGCGGCTTTGAAATTTGATATAAAAGAACAAAAATCACCAGCAGATAGGCAAAAAGGGCGATTAAAAACGATTTAAAATTATCGTATTTAACCCCCGTAAAATTTGAATAATTAGCCATTTGTTTGAAGCGCGACTTTAGTAAAACCCGCTTGCTTTAAGCTCTTTAAGACAAACATTACATCGTCATAAACGAGTCTCTTATCGGCTTGGATATAGACGGGTTTTTCCAAGCTATACTTGCCGGTGCCTTTAAGCAACACGAGATTATCCGGGAATTCAGCTAGGCTCATCGAGCCTTTGTCGATATAAACCTTGCGATCTTCGCCGATACGCACAAGCAAGAATTCTGCGGTATTTTCCGAAACCTGTGCTTTTGAGCCACTAGGCAGTTCGATCTTCTCATCGTAGATAATCGCCGTTTGCGCGACCATTAAAATCGCTAGCAAAACAAGCATAATATCGACGAGCGGAGTGATATTTAACTCTGGATTTTCGTCGAAATTATACATTAAATAGCTTTTCCAGTGTTTGCTTTAAATAGCAAAATATCCGCTGTACGATTTATAATGCTCATAACTTCGTATGCTTTGCGTTTTATAAGTAAACTAAAGGTGTATGCGGGGATCGCTACAAAAATTCCGCATCCTGTGGCAACCAGGGCCTCGCTAATCGCAGGAGCGATAGTATCGATGCCGGAATTTCCACCGCCGAGCTTGGAAAATGTGTGAAGTATGCTAACAACTGTACCGAACAGCCCGATAAACGGCGAAGTGGAAGCGACGATAGATAACCAGGTAAGTCCGCTAGTGGAGTCGCGTTCGGCCTTGCCTTTATAAATTTCCAAGGCTTCTTTTGAAATTTTATCGGTATTTACTTTTTGAAAAATAGAGCCCGAAAGCGAAATCCTACCGCCCATCAGCAAGGATTCGAGTGCCTTTGCTTCGCGGTGTTGCCATGCACTAAGCCCTACAAATCTGGAGATCAAAATCGTAAAAGTGACGATAAAATAGATGGATAACCAAGAAAGCACGAATATCGTAATAAACGTGCTTCTCGTAAAATAACTTAAAATTAGATCTAGCATATTTAACTTTGCCTTGCGAATTCGTCGACTCTAGCCATTATCGCTGCGGAATTTGCCGCATCGGAGCTAATGGACGCAAGCATATCTTTGGCGCGCTGCAAAGACTTTGCTACGGCGCTTTCGCTATCACCTCCGATAGCTACGGCTTGAGTGGCTAGGATAGTAGTTTTTTCTTCGGTAACTTCCAAAAAACCGTCATTTACCAAAACAAGCTGCTTTTTGCCGTCTTTATCTACGATCTCGACAACGCCACCTTCACTTTTATCTTTAAGCCCCGTTAGCAAGCTCGCATGCCCTGGCAAAATACCCATTTCGCCAGTAATGCCGGGGAGCTGGACGGATTTGACTTCGCCCGAAAAGACCATCCCTTCGGGCGTAACGATATCTAAAAGCAAAAATTCTTTCATCTTAAAATTCCTATGCTTTCATCTTTTCAGCTTTTGCCACTACCTCGTCGATATTTCCTACCATGTAAAAGGCATTTTCCGGCAGATCGTCGTATTTGCCCTCTAAAATTCCCTTAAATCCCGCAATAGTCTCCTCTAGCGAGATATATTTGCCCGGACTTCCGGTAAATACCTCGGCTACGAAAAACGGCTGAGATAGGTAGCGCTCGATCTTTCTAGCGCGCTCGACTACGAGCTTATCCTCTTCGCTAAGCTCGTCCATACCTAAAATCGCGATAATGTCTTGCAAATCTTTGTATTTTTGAAGCACCGCTTGGACGCCGCGAGCGACCTTGTAATGCTCCTCGCCGATGATTTGCGGATCAAGCATTCTTGAGGTCGAATCAAGTGGGTCAACGGCAGGATAAATTCCTTTCTCAGCGATCGCTCTATTTAAAACGGTCGTCGCATCGAGGTGCGCGAAAACGGTCGCAGGCGCAGGATCGGTAAGGTCGTCCGCAGGTACATAAACGGCCTGAACGGAGGTAATGGAGCCCTTCTTAGTAGAAGTAATGCGCTCTTGTAATTTACCCATTTCGCTAGCAAGCGTAGGCTGATAACCGACCGCGGACGGAATTCGCCCTAAAAGCGCGGACATCTCCGAGCCCGACTGCGAGAAACGGAAGATATTATCGATAAACATCAAAACATCAAGCCCTAGCTCGTCGCGGAAATACTCGGCCATCGCAAGGCCGGTTAGCGCGATGCGATTTCTCGCCCCCGGCGGCTCGTTCATCTGACCGTAGGTTAAGGCGACTTTATCCAAAACACCCGATTCTTTCATCTCGTTAT
>NZ_CALIIS010000226.1 GCF_938017705.1 uncultured Campylobacter sp. | reverse complement strand
TCAGCCCACAAACTAATGGCATTTTTATCCCAGATTCTTCTGTATGTTTCGTCAAAATTTATCTCACCAGACGTCGTTTTGCACTGCGTATTGCCTTTACCAAAAGTATTCTTTTTAATATCAGCATCACTAATGCCTTTTTTAACGGAATATGATCCGGTTTTGCTATCATATTCTATGCCGTTATATTCTGTCTGGGTACCACCATAGCAACCGTCTAATTTATGACCGGTTTGTAAGGTGGCGTTGCCTCCAGCTCTTTTTATATAATATGACTGAGTAGAGAGCTCGGCCGCACATTGATTAGATATAAATGGACGCAAATAGGTCTGGATACCGCGAACTTTAGTTGAAATATCTTGAGCGCTATCGGCATCGGAGTATTTGTAGCTATCGCGTATATGATATCTTTCATTTCCTAAATCGCCACCTATTACGGCATTATAGTTAGGCACCCCGTTACCCTTATAACTTCTAGCCGAAATTACCTTAGCCAAGATATCCACATTCTCAGTATAATCACCACCTACGCGTAAGTCTTTAGGATGGCTTACAACGCTTGCATCACTACTTCCTTTCTTAGTTATATCACCATCAGCGCTAGTATCTACTAACTTGCCGTATTTCGTTAGCTCAGCAGTATCTACATTAAAATATGCCGGACGAATTACAAAGTTATCACTACCACAAACATGGAATGAACCGTCACTGGACATAGTGATGCCGAATGTATTGGATGCCTTGCTGATCTCATTTGCAAACTTTGCTAGCTCTTTTTTTATCAGCTCTTCTTTTTCAGCTTTTTCCGCATCGCTTAAAGGCTTGCACCATCCATATGTGTCACCCGTATAGCACACTCCATACTTCTCGCGAAGCTCCATCTTCTTAAGCGCTAAATAATACTTAACCGGATCGTCTTCGTCCACGGCATAGTCGTTTTTAGTAGTTTTATTCGCCTGCCCGTCCGGACGATAGCTAAGCATAAATGTTACGCCTTGATACGCATCTCCTATCTCTATATCTTCGAGATCCAAAATA
>NZ_CALIIS010000225.1 GCF_938017705.1 uncultured Campylobacter sp. | reverse complement strand
CCGGAAATATCTTTTAGAAATTCGACTATACCGCTATTTGCGTGATACTTATAGTCCTCATCCTTTTTTGGAGCGGTGCCGCCTCCGCCTACGGTGGCACTAAGATTGCCGCCTACGGCTCCTAGATCGACGATTTCGCCCGCTTTGGCGTCGGTAATTTTAACGTTAGCCGTTTTTTCGCTTTGCGACGTTTCGCCAAAATACGCCCGGGCTAAATTCTTTATCGAAATTTCGTCGCTTTTAAAACTCATCGTAGCGCTTTGGCTCTTCACGATCGTTTTATCAATCGCTTGCGTCGCCCCCTCAGTGTTGGTATGTTCTAGCTTCTCAAGCTCGGTCTTTATGCTTACTTCCGAACTGAGCCCGAAGTATTCAAATCTGCCCGTAGGCTTGCCCTCTTTATAGACGTCGATATAGAGCTTGCCGCCGCCTAGGGTGACATAATCGCTGCTAGCCATCTCTTTCTCCTTTATATTTTGATTTCTCGGGCGAGCGAAGCCCGCCCTGCGAGCGGGAGTGCAGGCACTCCCTGCGCCACCTAAAGTTACTGCCTGCTATCGCAGGCGCTTTTTATCGGTTTTTTCTCGGGCGAGCAAAACAAGCTAGGCACTCGGCGTAGCCGATGTTACCTTGAAAGCCCGCTCTGTGAGCGTAAGCTTGGCGTTGCGAGGGAATCTTTAGATTTGATTAAGCTCGCTTTTGCGCTGCCCGCTCTTGATTATCCCGCCGCTGCCGTCATCATTTTTTATCGCTGCCGCTTCTCTTAGAGCTTCGTTTGCCAGTATCTGATCCAGCTGCGTCGGCTCTATTTTCAGTAGTAGCTTGAGTCGAAACATCGCCAGATCCATTAGCGAGGGTTTCGGAATCGCCTTTTTCTTGCTCAGCGCTCTGGCTTCCTCCATCGCTTGCTTCGCTAGAGCCTCGCTCACTTCCGCCTTGTTGAATAGACTCTGTCTCGCTCTGCTTAGAAATTCCTCGTCCATCTTCTAAAAAATCCTCCGCACAATAATGCATCTTATCTCCTTATTTTCCCGTAGACATATAGGCAAGCTGCCACAATGCGTATCCTGCGTTCATAAAGCTTTTGCAGCCAAATAGTGCAGCGTCTTTCATAAATTTATGGTCGTCGCTGCTCTCAAAGACGCCATCTTTCGCAACTTGAAGCACAAAAGGGCGCACCGGTTTGCCTAGATCCATCAAATACCACTCAGTGCCCGCGATCTCCGGCAAAACGAGCAAACTATAACGCTTAAAAGTAGGGTTTGTTTCGCCTGCGGTTAAATGCTCCTTATTTACCGCAGTAATTGCTGCGGCAAGGTTTTTAGGACCGCAGATTAGATGCGTCGGACTTACGCCCAGGGCTTGCCCGGTGTCGCCTTTAATGCTGATCATATAGGCTTCCGCAGCTAAAAGATGCGCCGTATCCAGCGCGCCGGTGCCGCTATTTGCATAGGTATCACTACCAGATGCATGGTCGGCGGCAAAAAACGCCTTGCCGTCGTAGCATTTGCCCTTTGTGGAGTCGGCCGCATTGGCTAGAATTTTCGCCACTAGCGCGCCGCCGAATTTTTTCGCATTGAACGCCATCTGTTCGATCGCAGGTTTATAGAGCCCGACTTTGTCATATTCAAGATGAGTATTTGGCACCGTAACGCTAGCCTCGAAAGGCTGATTTTCTAGCGCATAGCCATAATCCTTGAACTTTTTGATATCTCTATCGCCGACCCACTCTTTCATCATCGGAAAGTTACCCAGCCAAACATATTTCTCGCTTAGATCGTTGCTGTCTATGCGCATAGCAAGAACATCCGCCTCGCTTTTGGTATCGTTGAAGGTCTTTTGAAAGACCGCCTTAAAGCCGATCGATGTCTCTTCAAAATTTGCCATTATTTAATCCCCTTTGCATATTCCTCTTCGCTAAGCCCTAAAAGAGAGGCCACCTTTTTCTGCTCGTCGCTCAAGGAGGACGCGCTATTTTTTTGAAGCTCCTTTTTGCCGAAAAACGCGCCCAAAAGGGAGCTAAGCTTTTGCACCTGTCCGTCTAGCGCCGTGATCTTTTCCTCTATCGCGTTGTTTTCTTTTGCATTCGCTTCGCTTTCTGCGGCATCGTCTTGCTTTGCGTTTACAGCCTCTGCTTTGTTGCTAGCGGCAAAATTTGCGCTAAGCTCCTCTATTTGCTTGCCCAGGGCGTCTATTTTTGCCGAAAGCTCCGAAATTTCTTTATCCATCTCTTCCTCTCCTTTTGAGTTGATTGCGTTGTTTAACAAATTTGGGCGATTTACGAGCCCTACACTATCAAGCCCGATTACCCGTCTATTCTCGCCCATATCGAAAACAGGGCTTAGGTATCGATAC
>NZ_CALIIS010000224.1 GCF_938017705.1 uncultured Campylobacter sp. | reverse complement strand
TGCGGAATTCGCTCCGTTAGGCTCTAAGGGAACGTTCGTCATAACCGAAAAATCTCCAAATTTACCCTCGATTGTATAGTAAGCGTTTATATCGGTTTCAACAGTACTTAAATTTACCATCAGCTTAGAAATCTCCGCATCATCTCTAGTAGCCGATAATCTCGGTAGCCCAATCAATACTACGAGCAAAACAACTACTACGATGCCTATGATAGGCACTACGGATAGCTTCTGAGGCGTTACGTCGTATTCGCAGTTTTGTAGCGACTCTGCGGCTGCGCTTTGCTGCACTCCGCTTATCTCGTCCGCTTTAGCTGCAGCCACTCTACGTCTTAGTTCCTCGGCTAAATCGTGGCTGATGCAGACCTTATCTACGGGATTAAAGATAGTGCCTAATGACTTGGCAAGCACGATAGCGCACGGAATTCCGATGATGGTAATGAACTGACCTATAACCGTAAAAATTCCACCAATAAAAAGCCAAATACCAAAAACTATGATATAAATGACCTTAACGATATTCGCGTAAGTCTGGTATGTCATATGCACCGCGTCGCTTACCGATCCTTTCTTTTTACGCACCATATCGTGTGTAAAGGGTAAAAATAAGAATTTGCCGTATTCCATAAGACCTAGCCCCACGGGAGCGGTCACGACTAAAATGGTAAGGATCAAACCCGACAAATAGGTCAAGATAGCCAAGATCCAACCAGCCATAAAAAACCAAATAATGTTACCTAAGATACGCATATTTTACCTCTTTATAAATTATGCAAATCAAGCGAGCCGCCCGCCTCGAGCGGCTCGCACAGCCTCTCATCCGTTTTATGGGTGTTTTCGCAACTCGCGCGGAAGGATGCGCCGAAATACTATGGCGCAGCAAAGCGCTAAAACGTGTCGAAACACTAAGAGATGCTAAGGCGCACATCCCTTTAGCGTGACGCGCCCATGCCTGCGGCTATGGCGTGCAAAACGAGCCTTGTGCGTGCAAACCCCCGTATGCAAAACAACTGCGGAATGATAGGGGGGGG
>NZ_CALIIS010000223.1 GCF_938017705.1 uncultured Campylobacter sp. | reverse complement strand
ATCTATCTTAAAAAACTCATCTATATCATCTAGGCTAAATTTATGAAGTAAATTCTCTTTTATCTTTAAGCACTCACTAGGTGACAAGCTCCTAATGATAGGCATTTCAAAATCATACTCTTTGTAGAAATTTTCTAGTTTTATCTGATCCATGTTGTGAGGTTTTGGCTAAATCAAATTTAGCCAAAAATTTATTTTAAAAGCTCTTTTGCGTATTTTAGGCCTAGCTCGTAAGCTTTTGCATTTGCTTCTTTGACCTTAGCTGGTACGCTTGCTAACATCTCTTCACGCACTAAATTTTCATCCATACATTTACTCATCGCCACAGCCACACCAAGAGCCACGACGCTTTGAGTGATGACATTTCCAACTTCATATTTTGCGATAGTAATGATTGGAATTTCATAAATTTTAAAGTTTATCCTATCCTCATCGCTCGGTGCTACTAAATTCGGCTCGATTACGATCACGCCGCCTTTTTTCACGCCGTTTTTGAAAGCATCGTAGCTACTCTGCGCCGTTGCGAGCATGAAATCGATCTCGCCCTCACTCGCGTAAGGATATAGAATTTCTTCATCGCTTAAGATAATATCCACTTTCGTAGGTCCGCCACGTACCTGAGAGGTATACGTAGATGCCTTGATTCCATAGCCACCGCGCGCTATCTTTGCCGCAGCTAGAATTTCGCCTGCTAAGATTACGCCTTGACCGCCTACTCCCACAAATCTTAATTGATTCATCTTAGTCCTTCAAAATTTATCGCTTCGCCGCTTTGTGCCGCGTCTATCACCTTTTGATACGCCTTTGTGTATTCGGTGTGCTCATTATCTTCATGTAAAACTCCAAGCGGAAATAGCCCCGCTCGCTCATCCTCGCTAAGAGCGTCAAATTTAGCCTTGGAAATCGTGCGCGAATCAAGCCACTTTAGCATTTGTACTGCCTCGCTCATTTTATTTTTACGACCCAAATTTACGTGGCAATTGCTAAAAATATCAAAAAAACTATAACCCTCGTGCTCAAAGCCCTTGGCTAGAAGTCGCTCGATTTTTTCGGGATTTGTCACGCTCTCGCGTCCGACAAAAGTTGCTCCGGCAGCGATCGCAAGTTTCGCCGCATCAAAGCTGGGATCGACATTGCCGTATTGTGCCGTAACCGTCCAAAACCCGCGCGGTGTCGTAGGACTCGTCTGCGAGTTTGTAAGCCCGTAGATGAAATTGTTTACTAAGATATGATTTAGATCGATATTGCGGCGGCATCCATGGATCGTGTGATTGCCCCCTATCGCAAGCCCATCGCCATCGCCAGTGACTACGATTACGTGCTTACCTGGATTTGCGAGCTTGATACCCGTAGCATAAGCTATCGCACGTCCGTGCGTCGTATGGACGGTATTGCAGTCTATGTAACTAGACATCCTACCGCTACAGCCGATACCGCTTACCACGCACACATCGTCCATGCTCCAGCCTACGCGGTCAATCGCGCGGATGATCGCTTTTAAGATCACTCCGTCGCCGCAGCCCCAGCACCAAAGCGTAGGCATCTTGTCCGTTCTTAGATATTTGTCGTAATCAAACGCCATTTAAAGCTCCTTTACTTTCTCGATAATCTCGCTAGGGCTGATCGGTCTGCCGTTTGCCTTAAGAAGCGTCTTAAAATCATCCCTCAAGCAAGCGCGCTGCACCTCTAGCAGATACTGCCCTAAATTTAGCTCGGCGATTAAAATTTTATTAAATCTCTCCCCTAGCTCCCTTAGCTTGCGCGCAGGGCTTGGCCACAGCGTGATCGGGCGGAAAAGCCCCACACGCACGCCTTGCCCCCGTAGCTTTAAAATCGCGTCTTTTGCGGCTAGACTAACGCTGCCATAGGCGATGATGCAAGCATCAGCGTCATCTAGCATAAATTCCTCATATTGCACGATCTCCTCTTCATGCGCCGAAATTTTATTAAAAAGCCTTTTTATAGAGCGATCCACGATCTGCTCGTTTTCGGTCGGAAAGCCCTTCGCGCCGTGATGCAGCCCCGTTATGTGATAGTGATATCCCCTAAAAAATGGATTTAGCACCGCAGGCTTATCGGGTGCAGCGTCGTAGGGCTCATAATCTTTCGGACTACCTTTAAATTCCGCCCTGCGTTCGATTTTTAGATCCGAAATTTCAGGGAGCATCGCCTTAGCCTGCATATGCCCAAGCGTCTCATCAAGTAGCAAAAATACCGGCGTCATAAACCGCTCGGCTAGATTGAAGGCGCGCACGGTTTGCGTATAAGCCTCCTTTAGTGAGCCAGGGCACAGTGCGATGCTTTGAAAATCGCCGTGAGTGGGGTTACGAGCTTGCAAAATATCGCCCTGCGCCACTCGCGTAGGAAGCCCGGTGCTAGGACCTCCGCGCATAACATTTACGATTAAAAGCGGAATTTCAGCGATGAAGCCAAGTCCAATCTGCTCTGATTTTAGCGAAATTCCAGGGCCGGAGCTTGCCGTCATCGCCTTTGCACCGCTCATCGACGCGCCTAAAGCTACAGAAATGCCCGAAATTTCATCCTCCATCTGGATAAATTTACCTCCGACCTTAGGTAGCAAGCGACTCATCTCGTGCGCGATCTCGCTGCTCGGCGTGATCGGGTAGCCGCCGAAAAAATTACAGCCGCAATCAATCGCTGCGCGCGCAATTAAGGCGTTGCCTGTGGAAATTACCTCTCTCATTATGCGTCCTTGGGTTTCATAAAATTATTGTTTTTGATCTTTTCAGCCATCTCTCTAGCCTGCGAGCTTAGACGAGCGAATTTAAAGCCTTTGGGCGCAACGAAAATCGCAAAATCAGGGCAGTGTAACTCGCACTCCCTACAGCCGATACAGGCGCCCTCATCCACCACGTCGATCATCATGCCCTGCACGGCGCCCTCGTCCTGTCTCATCGCGATCGCGCCGCTAGGACAGACGCTTACGCAGATGTTGCACGCCTTACAGCGGCTCTCATCCGTCCAGATGGCGCGCTGGCTCTCATTTTCGCTCATATTTTCTCCTTAATTTATCAAAATCCGCACTAAATCCCGCTTTGCGATTTAAAATTTGAAATTTTGCGGCGCAAGCCTGCTTTGATCGCATTAAAGTCCTCTCGTTTTTAAATTTTGCAGAGTTTAAATTTTAAAATTTTGTAGCGTTTAAAAATTTTACGTCACGCAAAATGCTGCGCCAAAGTAAAATTTTAATCTATGAAATTTCACAGCGGGCAAAATTGCGCAAATTTTAAAATTCCGCAGCGAATGAAATTTTACGCTACACAATTCCGCGAGCTTAAATTTCTTGCCAAAGTGAAATTTGATGCTGCAAATTCTATCACAAGAATTCTGCGCTTTAAAATTTTAGCTCTGCAAATTCTGCGTCGCGCCGAATTCGCTCCATATCCACTAAAACTTCAGCCCCGCTATCCGCTCACGCATCCGTTCAAGCTGCGCGTAAAACTCGCCCAAATAGGCGAAATTTCTCTCTATCGCGCCCATTTTACCGACGCTTACGAAGCGCCCCAAAGGCACTCCGGATCTATCCGCGACGCAGCAGGCGAGCGTGCCGCAGGTATCAAAAAGTATGTATTTTATGATCTTTACGATCCCAGCAGCGGGCGCCAAATACGCCGACGTACCCAGCAGCTCGCCGATCTGCGCGCCGGCGCGTTTAGTGTTTTGCACCGCGCGACCAAAAATTTCATCAGAAATTTCAAATCCCAGCTCATTTTTAAGCGCGATCATCTCTTCGCTATGCGGGCCCACGATCGCGCTTCTCATCGATGAAATCTCCTTGCCGCTCGCTCGCGCGAGTTCAAATTTAAGCCGCGCGCCGTCTAGCTCGCCCGCCATGCCGATGACGCGCTCTTTTGCAAACCCGCTGGCCTGCAGCGCCGCATAGACCATCATATCAAGCGGATTGGTAACGACGACGATAATGGAGCTAGGCGCGTATTTTGCGGCATCTCGCGCGCATTGTGCGACGATGGCGGCGTTGCTGCCAAACAGCTCCTCCCTGCTCTGCCCCGCCTTTCTTGCACGCCCTGCGGTGATCACGACGATGCCTGCCTCCGCTATATCGCTAGGCTCCGTGCTGCCGCTTACGCGCAGGTCGCGCTCATAAACCGCCGCCGTATGGGCTAGATCTAAAGCCTTGCCGCTCGCGATCCGCTCTACCGCATCCACAAGCGCGATGCTATCTATCTTTTGGCTCAAAGAATCGCTTACGATAAGATCGTTCGCTACCGCTGCGCCGATGTTTCCGGCGCCGAATATCGCTATTTTCATTGTTATCTCCCAAATATCGGCCCGCATTTTTATAACTGCGGGGGTTAAATTTTAAAATTTAAAGACGAAATCTCGTTTTTTAAATTTAATTCCGAAACGGCCTTAAATTTTACCTCTGCGCCTTTACGTTGCGCTCGTGCTCGGCTTGCGTGCGCGCAAAATCGTGAAGCCCCGTTTTTTTATTTCGCATAAAATAGAGGTATTCGCTCTTTGCGGGCGCGAAAACGGCGCGTATCGCATCGCGAGAGACCACGCACACCGGCTCTTTGGGAAGTCCGTCGTTGAGGTAGGTATTGTAGTGGCTGGTGTCGGTACGGATGCGCTGCGGAGTGATCTTGACGTGCGAAAACTCGCCGTAATTTAGCGTGCCGTCCATCTGAAGGCGCATATTTTTGGCTAAGCGGTTGTCGATGACGGAGGCTACGAAGGGCATTTCATCTGTGTTTGCGGCCTCTTTTTGAATGACCGAGGCCTTGATCAGCACCTGCTTCCACGCCGTGGCGTTATAATCGCCGCTAAGCTCGCGCGACAAGTCTTCGTGGAATTTTTGCGCGCTTGAAACGAGATGATCGATGATATTTTTTTCGCTTTCGTTTTTGCTAATTTTGTAGGTTTCGGGCACCAGAAAACCCTCGTAAAACGGCGCCGTGGCGTTGTATTCGCGCTCAAGCTCGCTAAAGCTTAGCCCACGATCTTTCGCCAGCTGTTTTAAAAACACGATCGTAGTCTCTCCCGGGATCAGCTTAATCTCGTTCATCACGGGCTTTGCGACGCTTAGCTCATATAAAAACTGATATTTGGGCAAATTTTCGCCGCTAAGCTCCAGCTCGCCGGTTTTTGCGCCGCCGTAAAAAGAAAGCAGCCTCGCGTCGAATTTCGTAAATTTAGGATAGCTCTTTGAGAGTTCGGATAAAATTTTCGTTGAGCTACCCTGACCTATCTGCACGGTTGTCGCGTTGCCGACGCGCTCGTGTAGATCAAAGCCCACGGCCAAAAAAACGATAGCCGTAAGCTCGATACAAATGCACGCCGCTTTGATGAGCTTTATAAAGAATTTCATGCGTTCCTTTCAAAATTTAGCTGAAATTATAGGCAAATAAGCCAAAATTTTGAATAAATTTCATATTATAAGCGCAGTTTTTCGGCACGCCCGATTTGGTTTTGGGGCGGAGTTTTTCAGTGAGGCGATGATGTATAAATTTTTAGCTAGATTTTTTCTTACGCTTACTATACTTTTTATAATCTGCGCGGTAGGCCTAAAGCACGGTATTGCGATTTCGCAGCTGGACGTGGGCTTTGCAAAGCTTGAGGGGTTTTATCTCAAGCTAAATAAAGGTCTCGTGCTGCGTATCAAAAATCTTGAAATTACGCAAAATAATACACAAAATTTAGAGCAAAATTCCACCGATCTACGCACGCAAAGCGAGAAAATTTTGGAATTTAGCAAAAAAATCTCGCTCATCAACTCCTTTTTTGAAGAGATCGACGTAGACAATATGAAAATAAAAGGCGAAAGCCTAAAGCTAAAATACAAAAGCGACGTTTTTTACACAGATACGCGGTTTTTTAGGCTAAACTCGAAGATCACGCCAAGCGCAAACGGGCTGAACTTCGATCCAATCGAGCTTGAGCTAAATGATTTTAATCTCACTCTGCACGGCACGGCACGGGCAAATTTCAAAGCCGATACGTATGATTTTAACGGCACCTTCGCTTCGCACGAGATCGCGGGCGAGCTTGACGTGCACAATATCGGCTCGGAGCTAAATATAGAGATAAATCGCGCCTCGGCCTTAAGTCTGAAAAATTTTATGAATGAGCTGGGCGCGCTTACGGGGCTAAATCCTCTTGCGAACGAGTGGATCTACGGCAAGGCGGTCGCGCAAAACTACTACATCGAAAATCTACATGCCAAAGTCGATCTGAAAGATCCGCGCCCGATCGCCGAAAATGTCAGCGCCACGGCTTACGCGCAGGATCTTACGATAAAATTTCAACCGCAAATCGAAACCGTAACGGTAAAAGACGCCAACATCACGCTTAAAAACGATTTTCTAAATTTCACGCTAAATGAGCCTAAATTTAAAGGCAAAAGCCTGGAGGGAAGCAGCGTGCGTATCGGCGGACTCTTTGAAGAGAGGCCGGTCGTATATCTGGATCTGCGAACTAAAGAGAGTTTGGGCAAGGACCTTGTAGATATTTTGCAAAGCTACGGCATAAATGAGCCCGTATATCCGCTGAGCGGCGGGATCGATGCGCGCGTGCTGATAGACGTGGACGTAGAAAAGGAAAGCGCCAAGGTGGATGCGAACGTGACGCTAAAAGACGCCGATCTGATGATCTCAAAGGCAAAATTTCACTCCAAAGCCGCGCGGGTGCACATCACCGAGAAAAAAATCGACATCAAAGACGCGAATCTGCAAAATGAAATTTTTAACACCACCGCAAGCGGCAGTATCGATATCGCCACGCGCAAAGCTAAATTTAACGGCACAATCCATAGCTTCAATCTCTCCCCGAACGGCAAAGAAATTTTAAAATTTGGTGACGCGCGAGATAATATAAGCCTTGATTTTAGCGGCAAAGCGCCAGTGCTGAGCTCGCAATTTTTAGGCGCAAAGATGAGCTTCGGCGAGCGGATCGAGATCAGCTCGCCCGATATTAGCGGAATTCTGCCCTTTTCTAAGACGCTTAAAAACGCGGGCATTAGCGGCGGAGATCTTAAAATTTTAACCAGCGATTTTACAAACTTAGATATCAGCAGCAGCAATCTCATCTTTGATTTCGGTCTGCTGAACAAGGACGGAAGCCATTATAAAAACGACTCTTTCACGCTTCGGGTGCGCGGGGGCGATCTGGACGGCTCTAGCGGAAGCGGTAAAATTTCTCTTAAAATCAACAAAGGCGGCAACTTCGTCTCTTTAAAAGACGTGGACGTCGCGATCAATACGAGCGTGCAAACCAGCGAGTTTAATAGCGGTACAAAGGAGCGCTCGCCGATAAATTTCAGCGGGCAAAATTCTTCCATCGTGCTATCCGATCTTAATAAGACGCTTAAATTTACGCATTTTAACGGCGTACTGGACGGCAAAAATATGAACCTGAACGCGAATTTCAAACGCGGCGACGTGAAGTTGATCTTTAAAAAGAGCTTGCTTCAAATTTTTGCGCAAAACATCAGCGGCGAGGCGCTTAATCAATTCCTGGGCTCGCAGAGCTTCGACGGAGGAGTATTTACGCTAAAAGCAAGCGGCATCGATCCGCGCAACTATCGCGGCGAGATCAACGTGCAAAACACCTATCTGAAGGACTACATCATCTATCAAAGGCTGCTTAGTTTTATAAACTCCGTGCCGTCGCTACTTACGTTTAAGACGCCCGATTTCAACGATCGCGGCTTTAGCGTGCAGAGGGGCAAAATTTACTTTCGCCGCAGCGGCGATAAAATTTACATAAACGCGATGAACTTTACCGGCAGTAGCGCCGACATCGCCGGCAACGGCGAAGTGGATATGAAAAGCGGCGCGCTAAATATCGATCTGGAGCTTAAATACCTCAAAGACGCAAGCTCGATAATCTCAAAAATTCCGCTGCTAAATCATATCATCTTGGGCGAAAACAATACGATCTCCACGATCATCGAGATTCGCGGCACGACGAAAAAGCCCACCTACTCGACCGGCGTTGCGACCGACGTGCTAAAAACGCCGTATAATCTCATCAAAAACACACTGATGCTGCCTTTTGTGATCTTCGGCGACAGCGAGGAGAGCAAATGAAATTCCCGCTCGATTATAAGGATAGCTTTGAAAAATCGCTGCTGTTTTGGCTCGTAAAATTCGTGCGCTACAAGCTAAGCGCGCTATCGAATAAGGAGCTAAAAAACGATGCGCTGTTTCGCCGCGCAAGCCTGGCGCTAAATCACGAGGTCGCGAATATCAATGAACTCGAGCGGCTCGCAAAAGATGCGCGAAACGCAGGCCTTACCGGCATCAATACCTATTTTAACCCGCTTAAAAAATTTTACGAAGCGATAGTAGAGTACGGCCTTGAGAGTATGAAAAATATCGACGAGGAGCTTTTGAGCGAAATTTTAGCCTCGATTACGGGCGGACTGAGCGATGCGAGCAAAAAAAACTACCGCATCGCTGTGATAAATTTTTTCGGCTTTATCGACCGCCAAAAAGAGCAGGACGGCACCTCGCATAACTTCGGCATCGAGCTTAAGCACTGGGGCGGCATTAGCGGCAGCCGCGGCACGAAGCTTCCGGAGTTTATGAGCGAGGAGGAGCTGAAGCGGTTTTTGGACGCGATAAATTTAAGCGAGTTTCCCTCCTTTGCTCATCGCAACCGCCTAATCGTAAAAATCATCGTCTATACGGGCATCCGCGTGGGCGAGGCGATAAATCTCAAGCGCAAAGATATCGCGCCCGAGGGCGATCTTTTCGTCATCCGAATCCGCGGCAAGGGCAATAAATACCGCATCGTAATGATCAAGCGCCACCTGATCGAGGAGCATCTAAACGCGCTGGAGACGAACTTTGCCAACAAAGAGGGCTATCTTTTCGTCACCAAAAACGGCGCGCCGCTCACGCAAGCATACGTCAGCGGCATCGTGGAGAAAATTTTAATGAGCGCGGGCATCCGCAAGGAAAAAAACGGCGCTCACATGCTGCGCCACACCTTCGCGACGATGCTTTACAAAAAGCAAAAGGACCTCGTACTCGTCCAGGAAGCTCTCGGCCACGCGAGCCTAAATACTTCGCGCATCTATACCCACTTCGACAGCGACAAACTGCGCCTTGCGGCGAAGGTCGCGGAGGAATTCGAAGAGTAAAATTTTAAAATTTGAGATAGCGCGAGGCTTGCTTGAGGAAGATTTTTTGAATTTCGTTTTGAGACGGCTTTGAAATCGTTTTTTATGGAATTTATTTTCTAAAAAATTTGGAATTTTATTTTGAAAAATTCTGAAATTTGTTTTTCATACTCGCATAACAAAGCTATAAAATTCTACCCTGCGTACTTTAGAATTTAACTCATTAACTCGGCAAAATTTAGAATTAACGCGCGAGCCTTAGAGCTTGATCGCAAAAGAATCTAAAATTTTACTCTTTCGGAGTATAGAATAATTTACTTTGACTCAATTAAACTTAAGCGGATTCTCTCTTATCAGTTTCAACAGTTTCTGATATAGGTCTTCCTGTGTAGTTTTAGTAT
>NZ_CALIIS010000222.1 GCF_938017705.1 uncultured Campylobacter sp. | reverse complement strand
GCAGAAATTTTAGATTTAACTGGGAGATAACGTTTTAAATCGTCGCTTATTGGGTCGATTGCTTAGACTCTAGTGCGTAAATTTAAATTTATCCGAAATTCCCGGCTCAAATGAGCTTTAGTTTGTTTGAGCTTCCGCCGGCTTTAAAATAAACGGCGAGCGATCAAAGGCTTAGGAGCACGGGAATTTTAAAAATGTAAAATTTGCAGCGGTATGGTTTATTCGCCTGGCGGAATTTTGTAGCTCGCTGTATTTGTGCAAAACAAAATTTCAAAATTTCGGGGCGCATAAAATTTATAGCACGCTGCGAAATTCTGCTATGCAAAATTTGAGGCTACGTAATTATGAAATTCCACGCTATGTATTTATGCGGCGGGGTAGCGCTATTTCTTACGACGCTTGCGCCACGATGAGAGTTTTTGCATGTAGGTAGAGCAAACCAGATACGAACACACGAATGCGAGCGCTAAAGAAGAAAAGAAATAATCCCCAAAGCCCAAAATATCGCAAATATAAAGCAATACCGCAAACGCGATGATAAAAACGGCAGTAAAAAGCATAAGGAATATAGCAAAGTAGGTGCACGTCAAAAATATCCGTGTCAAACGAGGTGCGCGCCTTTCAATAGCGCGGACGATCGCATAAACGTATGCCAGAATTATCATCGCAACGAGCGCAAGCCCAGCACAAGTGTAGAAAAAATCGCCTAGGTTTGGGAATGCGTCTTTTGCGAACGCAAAATAGATCGCGTAAAATACCGTCGTGGCGAAAAAGATAAGACCGAATGTAATCAAAATGTCCCAAGCTAAAGATAGCGTGCGCTTCGTGGCATCCAGCGCGCTCAACGCAAAATCGCGGGCATATTCCAAAGGCATTCTGCGGTGCTCGACCTCCAAGGCGACGAGGCTGCCTAAATATCCCTGCTTGCAGTATTTTACGCGCACCAAATCGCCCTGCTTAAACGAGAACGACCTGCAACGCATACGAAAGCGAACGCCGTCGATCTCAAAAAGCACGAGCGTCTCGATCTCCTGCCTAAGGACGCGGACGCGCAAGTTTTCTATCCTGCCTTCGATACAGGGCTGCTTATTTCGCATAATCCTCCAAAATTAAGTTTAAATTTCGCGCCGCTTGCTAGGCGTTTGTTTGCTCGGCGCTAGAAAAACCCGCTCATCTTTCCCGCAAGGCTCTGCGGCGCGACGGAATTCTACGCGACAAAATTCCGCGGCTATAAATTTCGTGTGGCAAGATGGACCAATCGCGAGCTTGATTTTAAAATTTTCGCTAAATTCCGCCGCGCTTATCGGCGGCAAATTTAATACGGTTAGTTTTACGAGCGCGGTTCGCACCGCATACTAAACAAACATGTTTGATAAGATCATAAAATTTAAAAATCGCCGAATGTCAAATTACAAGCCGCAAATTTAAATCGGCACGAGACCCAAAAACCGCACTAAATATAATAGATGCTGTTTTTGATATTTTTGCCGTCGATCTCGTTTTTGCGCCACGAACTCTCGTCGTTTAGCACGATCCAGCGCTTCTCCTCCTCGCGATAAAACCAGTCCTTGTCGATCTGATAGTAGATCTGGCATCCCGAAATTTCGATGATATTGGCGATGTTATTGTCGTGATAGTTGTTCTCATCGAAGTCGGTGAATGTGCGCTGCCCCATCTCGGCGTAGAGCTCGTTTAAAATTTGAAGCATCTCGCTTAGGCGCATATCCATCTTCTCGACCTGAAGCCCAAGCTCATTAGCCTCTCTGAATAAGATCGGATAGTCGTGCGACGGATAGCCGCTGTTTAGCTTGTCGCTGATAAAGGCGATCTTTTGCTCATCTTCGAAGTGGTAGCGCAGAATTTCGCGGCAAATTTTAAGCGACAGGCTGCTTGCGCGATCGACGGCGCCGAAAACGAGCGGATGGATATATTTGTAAAGCTCCTTGTACGGGTTCTCGTCGTTTGGACGCTCGTTATTTTTCCAAAGCTTCACCACGCGGCTTAGCTCGTCCATCGAAACGTTGGCTTGGTCGTTGGTGTTCGTAACCGGCGAAAGCTCGTGTCGCAGCGAGGTATCGACAGACGTTAGATATCCTAGCGGCCCCATTAAAATTTTATTCGCCCCAAGCGCCATCATCGTAGCCGCCGAAGCGCAGTTTGCCGGCACCAGCGCGATCAGCTCGTCGCAGTGGTTGCGCAGGATCGAGACGATCTTAAGCGATGCAATGCCGCTGCCGCCGTCGCTTTTGATGTAAAGATAGAGCTTTTCGAAATGCTTGCCCTTGAGGTGGTCGTTGATACTGATCGCGTCGTTGCCGCAGACGCTGCCCGCGCCCGAATTAAAATATGTAAGCAGCGGCGCGCCCAGATATTTCTCGATATTCGTGATCACCTCTTGCGTTTGCTTCATCAAGATCGGCGGTTGCTTCGCCGCCTTTTTGGCGCCCTGCCTATGCGGCTCTTCGTCTTTGGATAAAAATCCCATGGTTTTCCTTTCGTGTTGGTTTGGTTTTAAAATTTTATCTTACAAATATCGCGCAATTTGTCCCGGTGCCACTCGATGCTCTCTTTCACCGTATTGCCTAGAGCCGTATGCGGGCTTTGCAAAAACGCCCTACTATTTTTTAGGCTTGAGCTCACGTATTCGTAACGTGAGATCACGTTTGCACTGGCGCTTTGCGACACCGAAGCCGAAAACGAGTATGAATAAAGCGGCGCGGAGGAAGCGTAGCCGCTAAAGTGCTCTTTCAGACTTACGAATTTGCCCTCCGCAAAGGCCTTGCAAACGCCGCCGCTCGCGGAATACTCGGCGATTCGCAGCTCTTTATTGGGCGTAAAAACGTAGATCGTAAATTTATTTAGAGCTCTTTGCGAAATTTGATCCCCAGCCACGTTCATCCCTCTTTCGTCCGTAAATAGATAAAGATTGGAGCCCGCCTCTTCGTATTTTCCTAAGATCGCATCATCTTTAAAAAGCACGCCGCCTGAAATTTTATACTCGGTGGCGATCTGCCCGTCATAGCTCATCATCACGGAATTTTCCGGATGCAGCTCGGCTTGCGAATACTTTACCTTCATACAGCCTGTAAGCAGCATGGCCGCCGCAAGCAGCGCTAAAATTTTAATTTTATCCATAGCTCCCCCGAAGTTTATCTGCAAAAATCGTCTAAGATCATTCTTTTAAGATCCGCGATCGTCTTTTTGAAAAATCCAGCCACAGCCAACTCCTCCGCGATATATTTCGTATCTTTGCGATCGATCGCTTTTTCAAAATTCATATTTTTATATGCACTCAACGTTTTTGAACTCATATTTTGCACCGAACTCTCGCTTTTTGAAATTTTGCCGTCCGCATAAAGCCAATCGCCGTCTTTGAACATATTTGAAGTATAGTCGAAATTTACGTATCTGCCGGCGTTATAGACGCTGCAAATCCCATCTTTGTGCCAAATGCTAAATACCATAGCCCTTTCATCGTTAAAAAGATAGAATTTCATCCGCTTGGCATTCAGCGCGGACTTGTAATTGTTGCCGTAAGACTTGCCCGCCTCGTCGAGCACGAGCATCCTAAACTCGCCTCTATCCATAGAATAAGAGCCTAAATTTCTGCCGTTTTCATACAGATCCTCGCCCGCAAATTTATAGATCACGGTTTTGTTGCCGTCGTAAAATTTAAACTCCTTATCGCTCTTAGCCGGACGCAATATCGCGCATCCTCCAAGTAGTGCCGCCAAAACGGCAAAAATTATAAAATTTTTCATTTATCGCTCCTTAAATTCTAATCTTTCGCCGCACCTTGCCGCCGTCTCGCCATCCTATTTTAAAATTTCAAGACGCTCTGCGCCCTCAAATTTTAAAATTTGCTCGCCCTACTTCTCGCCGAAGCGCTCCTTTAAAATTTTATACGCCTCGTTGATCTCCTGAAGCTTCTTCGTGCCCTCCTGGATGATCTCCTCGTCCGCGCCCTTGCCCATCAGGATGTCGGGATGGTATTTTTTCACGAGTTCGCGGTATTTTTTCTTGATCTCGTTAAACGTAGCATCCTTGGAGAGCCCCAAAATTTCATACGGATCTCTTTTGGTTTTGGCGGAGCCTTGCGAGCCGCCCGAATAACCGCCATATCCACTCGAATACCCGCCGTATGAGCCGCCTGAACTTTGCGAGCCTCCATAGCCCGAACCCGCCGTGCCGCCATAGCCGTAGCCGGTGCCGCCGCCGTAACTGCTGCTTCCGTAGCCACCCGTGCTTCTGCCGCCGTATTTGTCCCAATACCCGCCGCTTCTTGTGCTATAGCCGTCGTATTCGTCGTAAGCGGAGCTGCTTTGCGAGCCGCCGTTTTCGTAATATGTGCCGTAAAAACTGCGCTCAAAGGTCGCGAATATCTGGCTTTGGATATGCTCCGCAATGCCCAATCCGTCACAAATCTGCGAGATCGTGCGCCGCTCTGCCGCGCTAAAACCGCGATCGACGTAGGCTAAATTTAAAAAGAAATAGATTAGCCCCGTTTTGCGGCTCGGGCTCGGGCGGTAGGTTTGGTTATATTTCTCGGCGAGCTCGCGTACGTTTGCGAGGTTTTCTTTCTCGAGCTTATAAACGAGCTTCAGCGCCTGGCGTTCGCGTTCGCCGGCGCCCATTTGGCGCACCAAATCGTCTAAAATTTCGCTTATCATCGCAGCTTCGGACTCGCTTACGTACCCGTCGCTTTTGGCGACCTTGGCCAGAAGCGCTACTAAAATTTTAGCCTCTGCTAGCTGCATTTGCGCCTTGCCGCGATAGCCGGAGTTGCTGAGAGCCCCGCCGATCTGTGCGAAAATATACAGCGCGATTAAAAGGAATATGATGCTAAGCACGCGCTAGTCTTCGCTCTTTACGATCTTAGCAAACTCGCCGAAGTAAATTTCTTTTAACGCCTTTAGATTTTTACGGACGGAATTTATGCGAAACGCTTCGCCGCCGCTGATGCCTAGACGCATCAAGCTTAGCCCGTATTTTGCGGCCAGCTCTTTAAATTTCGCCTCGTCGCGCACGCCGAAAATCGCGCGCGAAAAGCTCTCGTCGAAAATATCTCTGCTATCGTCGCAGCTCATCTCAAACTCGCCGCCGATGCCGCCCACGCACGCCATTTTAGCTAGCGTAATCGCCACGCCGCCGATACCTACGGAATTTGCAAATTCCAAAACCCCGCTCTTGCCGGCTTCTATCGCGAAGTCCCACAGAGCGCGCTCGGCCTTTAAATTTAACTCAGGTAGGCTGCCTGCGACGCGATTTTCCACCGCTTTCATATAAAGCGAGCCCGCAAAAACGCCCTTCGTATCGCCTACCAGATAGATGCTCACGCCGCTAGCGCAAAAATCGCTAGGGATGATCTCGCCCTCATTCGTTCCCACGCATACGATCGCGGGAGTGGGCTGAATGCTAACGCCGCCCGTTTCATTATATAGGCTTACGTTGCCGCTGATGACCGGGGTATTTAGCGCGGCGCAAGCCTGCTTGATCCCCTCGCAGCCCTGCGCGAACTGCCACATGACCTCGGGATTTTGCGGATTGCCGTAGTTTAGGCAGTCGGTGATGGCTAGAGGCGTTGCGCCGCTCATAGCGACCTTTCGTCCCGCCGACGCTACCGCGAGCGCCGCGCCTATGCGAGGATGGACGTAATTCATCCGCGTGTTGCAGTCCGCAGCCATCGCGAGTTTTACGCCGTTTTGCTTAACTCGCATCACCGCAGCGCCCAGCATGCCTGGACGCTTGGCAGAATTTAACCCTACGTTGGCGTCATATTGATCGTAGATGTAGGATTTATTTAGCACTTCGGGGTCCTCAAAAATTTTATCAAACGCCGCGTCCAGCTCGCGCTCGCTTGCACCGCAGCCGCATAAATTTTGCCGCGCGATCTGCGCCATATATGCAGGCTCTTTTATCGGGCGATCCAGCACGGGCGCAGCCTCGCTAAGCGGCTCGATCGGAATGACGCCCGCCAGCTCGCCGTGCCAAAAAAGCTCCATCTTGCCGCTATCCGTCACCTCGCCGATTACGGCGGCATCAAGATCCCATTTGGCAAAAATTTCTTTGATTTTCTCCTCGCAGCCCTTTTTAGCGCAGATCAGCATACGCTCTTGACTCTCGCTTAGCATCAGCTCATACGGGCTCATCCCCTCCTCGCGCATCGGCACGCGATCCAAATTTAACCTCATGCCGCTGCCGCTGCGCCCCGCCATCTCAAAGCTACTCGAAGTAAGCCCCGCCGCGCCCATATCCTGGATGCCTACGACGTAATCGGTTTTAAAAAGCTCCAAGCACGCCTCCATCAGCAGCTTTTCGGCGAACGGATCGCCCACCTGCACCGTCGGACGCAGGGATTTGTTCGCGTCGTTAAAGCTATCGCTCGCCATCACGGCTCCGCCGAGCCCGTCGCGCCCGGTCTTAGAGCCTACGTAGATCACGCTGTTGCCCACGCCTTCGGCCCTGCCGTAGAAAATTTCATCCTTTTTAACGATACCAAGAGCAAAGGCATTAACCAAAATGTTGCCGTCAAAGCTCTTATCAAAGCTCGTCTCGCCGCCTATCGTAGGGATACCCATGCAGTTGCCGTAGTGCGCGATGCCTGCAACCGCGCCTTTTAGCAGATAGCGCTGCTTTCTGGCGTTTTCGCTCCTTCCTCGCACCTCGCCGAAACGAAGCGAGTTCATATTGGCCTCGACGCGCGCGCCCATCGTAAAGATATCGCGCAGTATCCCGCCCACGCCGGTCGCAGCGCCCTGAAACGGCTCTATGAAGCTAGGGTGGTTGTGGCTTTCCATCTTAAAAACCGCCGCCATGCCGCCGCCGATGTCGATGACGCCTGCGTTTTCGCCAGGACCCTGGATAACCCAAGGCGCCTTGGTCGGAAAGCCGCTTAAGTATTTTTTGCTCGATTTGTAGCTACAGTGCTCGCTCCACATCGCGCTAAAAATCCCAAGCTCGAGCAGATTTGGCTCGCGACCTAAAATTTTTAAAATTTTTTCATATTCTTCGTCTGAAATTTTATGTGCCGCTACTACTTTTTTATCCATTTTTTCGCCCTTTTCGCCGTTAAATTTAGGTCGCAATGATAGCTAAAATTTTCTATCATTTCGATTAATCTTCGCCCTTTTTAAGATACTTCTCGTAAAGTTTCGCCTCTTTTAAAAACGCGTAAAATGCGTTAATGTTTGCCGTGATAAATCCCTTGCGCCCGTCAAAAAGCGATCTGCGCAAAATGTATGATTTAAAAAACGCAAACGGATAGATCAGCAAAAGCTTCGCAAGGCTCGGCTTCTTGCCCTTCTCAAAATCCCCCTGCGCGCGCAGCGTGGAGTAGTTGTTGTTTTTCGTAACGAGCTCGGCGATCGGCTTTTCGCTAAAATGGTTGATGCAAAATTTGCTCTTTTTCACCGCGCCTTTTATGATCGAAATTTGCGCGTGCACCCCCATATTTTTATACTCGCCGCACTCCTTACGAAAGAAGCGGATGTGAGTATTTTTGCGCACGAGATCGGAGCACTTGCGCCCTAGCGAGTATTCATGAAATTTAATATCCAGCGCCGAGTAATCGCTCTGGCTCATAAACTCCTCTATCTCGCCCTTTAGCTCAGGACTTACCTCCTCGTCGCCGTCGAGATTTAGCACCCATTCGTTGCTACAGAGCGAAAATGCATAGTTTTTCTGCACCCCCTCGCCCTGCCAATCGTGGTGGTAAATTTTATCGGTAAATTTACGCGCGATTTGCAGCGTGGCATCGGTGCTGCCGCTATCGACGATTATGATCTCGGCGAAATCCGCCACGCTACGCAGCATACGCTCGATGTGGCGCTCCTCATTCATCACTATCGCATAAACGGATGCTTTAATCATAGTTTGTTCCTTATCCTCGTAAATTTCAACCAAAAATCAAAAAAGCTCTCCGTGCCCAAAATGCCGATACGCTTTACGGCGTATTTGTCGTCGCCCGCTTCGTAAAGTCCGCGCTTGACGATCACTGCGCCTTTAAAATTTGATCTGGCGATATTTAAAATTTCGTCGTTAAATTTACCGTACGGGTAGGCAAACACCTCGCAAGGCTGAGCGCAAATACGCGCTACGCGAGCTTTAGACGCGATGATCTCATCTGCGGCAAGCTGTGGATCGCTCGCGTAGGTAAGGTCTAAATTTACGTGGTGCATCGTATGCGCACCAAACTCCACCAGCCCGCTTGCCTGCATTTTTAAAATTTGCTCCTCGCTCAGCATCCTTGCAAGATGGGCCGTATTAGCGCGCTCCCAGTCGTTTTGCACGGCGTCCGGCACCAAAAATATGCTCGCTTTAAAATCGTATTTTTTCAAAATTTCAAAGGCGCTGGTAAAATTATTTTCAAACCCGTCGTCGAAGGTGATACAAACCGCCTTTTTAGGCAGCCGCTCTAGCGCGATAAGCTCGCCAAATTTAAAGCTTTTAAAGCCGTTTTTCGCAAGCCACGCGATCTGTCTTTCAAAATCAGCAGGTCTTAGCCGCCATTTGTCGAATTTATCGCCCTTGTGCTCCTCTACGCTATGATACATCAGCACCCGCGCCTTATGCCAGCCCTGCGGGATCCGCCACCAGTTATACCGCAGCGAAACGCCCGCTGCGGCGGCAAAGATCAGAAAAGCTACAAAATAAATCATCTGAATTTTTCTCCGTTTTTATAGACGAACTCGCGCCACTCGTAGGGCTCACTGTAAAAATCGCCCCGCTCGTTTTTGTCTTTTCCGCCTAGTGCGCCGCGACGTTCGCCGCCGCTCTCGCTGCATTTTTCATCAGAAATTTCACCGCAAGCATCTGCGCCAAAGCTCTCTTCAAAGATCGTCTCAAGCATAAATTTTGCCACTCGGGCGGCGTTTGCGATCCTTAGCGTCTTGGCTCTGCCGCGCCGCGCGATACGCGCGTATTCGCCGCTAGAAAGAAGGCATTTGATCTTTGAAAAGCAATCCGCAGGACCGTCAAAATAAACTATCTCCGAGCCGTCCTCGTAAAGCCGCTCAAACCCCGCGATCTTGGGGCTAAAAGTACAGACACCGCATCCTAAAAACTGTGCCATGCGGTCGCTCGCGCCGAGCAATTTATGAGCGCGCGCGCACTCAAGTTCGTCGTCGCGATTAAAATTTATCGCGATCTTCGCAGCCGCGATCTCGCGATGAAATTTATCGCCGAATACGGCAGGCGCGCCGAGGCTCGCAAAAATTTTAAGCCTAAGTCCCTCTTTTTCGCAAAAATCGCGCAGCAAAAGCGCAAATTTATACCTCACGTCCTCTTTATAATCACGCGCTATGTAGATCACGTCGGTCGTTTTGGCGGCGTCTAGGCGTCTATCAAACGCCGCATCGGAGATGTTTGGGAAAAAGGCGAATTTCGCGCCGTATCTTGCAGAAAGATCACGCAGCTTCAGCGCATTCGCCCAAAAAAACACGTCGATGAAGCTTAATTTTTCGAAAAATTCCCGTTTTTCTTGCAGATGATCGACGTACCAGATCGCGATTTTAATCTTAGGAAGCGCCGATTTTATCGCCTGCAGCGTGCTAAGACCGATCTTTTCGCCCTTGCCGATTAGAAGCAGATCGGCGCCGATGTTTTCACAGATACGCACGAGTTTGGCGTTCATTTTCTCTAGCCCGCTGTTTTTCAGCCCGCAAAAGCGCAGACTCCGCTCCCAATCGCGGTAGCTAAAATCATAGACGAAGTGCCCGCCGCGGATGAGCCCGTGGCTGATTTTGCGCTCCATGCCGTAGAAAAAACTGCCGTCGTCGTATTCGTTGAAAATGCCGCAATGCACGATCTTTAGGCTTCGCATAACAGCTCCTCGTAGTAATTTTTAAGCGAGCTAATATAATTTTGCAGCGTCAAAGTTTGCTTGAACTTGGCGTGCTTTTGCGCAAAAGCTCGGGCGTATTTGCCGTAAGTGCGGTAAATTTCATCAATCTTAGCGCCCAGATCCGCCGCCTCGTACAAAAACTCTTCGCTTAAAATTTCCGAAATTCCGCCCACGCGGGTAGATATCAGCACGGGCGAATAAAAAATACCTTCGATCAAAATCACCGGAAAGCCCTCCTTGCGCGAGCTGATGACGTGCAGGTGCGATGCGGCAAGCGCAGCCGCAACGTCGTCGCAAAAGCCGCACAACCGCACCCTATCCTGTAAATTTAGCGAATTGATTAAATTTTGTAAATTTTGCCTCTCGCCGCCCTGCCCGTAAATTTTAAGCTCGAAATCGAATTTCAGCTCGCTTGCGGCGCGGATCAAAAGATCAAAACCCTTGATCTTATCGAGCCTGCCGACCGCGACGATGCTAAATTTAAAATTTTCCGCCGCCGCGTTTGCGCCTTTTTGCGATACGAATACGCTGCTAGTCTTATTTTGCGATGCGTCCGCATCCAAAGGCATATCTTGCGATACACTCGCCCCATCAGGCGTATCTTGCGACATGTACGCAGCATCAGCCATATTTTGCGACGCACCCGCAACGCCAGCCGAGTCGCTGCGCGCGTCCTTTGTTTCCTTGAGCGCTTCGTTTGCGGCACCCTCCAAGTCCTTGCAGCGCGCGAAAATTTCATGATTTGCAAACTCCCGCCGCGGCTCTATACCGAAATATATCACCTTTGCGGCGTGATTTATCGTGGTTGCGACCTTGCGCGAGGCTGCGATGACGTTTCGCACGCGATCGAAAACGGGCGCTTTGCGGTCGTTGTGTTTGGTCGCAACGAGCTTAAGATTTAAAAATTTTTCGACCACGAAGCCGATCTGTGCGGCTTTGGCACCGTGCGAATGTAAAATTTCAAATCCGCCCGAGCGTAAAAACCGATAAATTTCAGCGAACAAAAACGGATTGTAGCGCTTGTCTCGGCTTTTGTACTCATAAATTTGCACGCGAGCATCCAGACGCTGCAAAAACTCGCATCTATCGGGCACGATGAGCGCCGCCTGCTCGCTTTTGCAAAGCTCATTTAGCGAGTCGATCACGATCTTTTCGACGCCGCCGTAAAATCTGGAGCAGCAAAGATAGGCGATTTTCATCTGTTTCTGCCCTTCTTCATCTTCAAAATGAAGCTAAAAAGCCCCTGCCTGCCGCTAACCATGATGCGCGGAATTTCAAAATTTGAGTAGTGCGGGCGCAACACGTCGTTTTGCGTCGTAACGGCGCAGCTAAAACCCGCTTCGCGCGCGCAGCGGACGCTAATCTTGTCGTAAAAGCCGAACGGATAGGCAAAGGCGCTGCAAGAAATCTCAAATTTCGCCTCTATTTCGCGCTTTGATTCGCTCATCTGGCGCAGCTGCTCTTGCGGATCCAAGCTAGGCAAGTTTGCGTGATCGAGCGTATGCGAACCGATCTCGATAAGCCCGCTTTGCAAAAGCTCGTGGACCTCCTCGTCGCTTAGCATCTGCTCGCGATTTAGCTCGTCGCTTGATTTTTTCAGATCCTTATCGGTCGCCCAATTCCCGCCAAAGCGCCGGTTCACGATGAAAATCGTCGCCTTAAAGCCGTATTTTTGAAGTATCGGTAGAGCGCCCGTGAGATTATCGCGATATCCGTCGTCAAAGGTAATGCAAACCGCCTTTGCGGGCTTTTTATCCAAGCTTGCAAGCTCGCTTAGAGTGTAGCTCGTAAAACCGTTTCGCTTCAGCCACGCAAGCTGTTTTTCAAACTCGGTGGGGGTTACGCGTAGGCGGTTGAATTTAGAAGCACGCTTTGGCAGATGCTCGCGGATCATATGATACATCAGCACGCGCGGATACTCGTAAGGCAGATCCTTCGCCCACCACGCAAAGCGCAGGCAAAACCACGCAAAAAGCGCCGCAAAAGCCAAAACCGCCGCGTAGATCATCGCTCGATCCTCATGCGATAGGCCAAAAAGCTCAAAATCGTAGCCAGGCTTAGCGCTTCTTTCGACAGATACGCTCCGTGATCGAACTGACAATCTATCAAAAGATAGATTAGAAGCGCAAGAACCCCAAACTGCCTGCTTTGAATGCACTCCTTAAAAACGCTAAATAGGATCGCTCCGTAAAAGATGAGACCGAGCACGCCGCTATAAAGTAAAATTTCTAAAAATAGATTGTGCGGCGCGTTATATTCAGGATGCTCAAGAACCGGGGAGCCCGGCAAATTTATATATGAGCCCAGCCCGTAGCCCAAGATAGGCTTTTGCTGCGCCATTTCTAAAATATAGCCCCAAATCACGGTTCTGCCCGAGGAGTTGCCGCTAAATAGCGCGGCTAGCCTTTGCTCAAACGACGGCGAAAGCGCAAGCAAAACGGCAAAAAGCGCGATGAAACCCACCGTGAAAAGTAGGTATTTTTTGTTTAGGCTCTTTAAATTTAGCGCGCTGTAAAACACAAGCGCGCAAAACGCGCCGACCCACGCCGCTCTGGAAAATGAAAAGATCATAAAAAATGCAAATAAAAATAAAGCGGCAAATTTAAGTGCCAAAGGCCGCCGTATCGTCACCGTGCTAAGGCAGAGTCCAAAACCCATAAAAAGCCCTAAGATATTGCGGTTCGAAAGCGATCCGCTAAGTCCGCCGCGAACAGAGTCGCTTGAAAAGACGATCGCATCGGCGCTGCTTACAAGCTGATAGATCGCGCTCGCCGCTAAAATTCCAAGCCCCACGAAAAGAAAGGCAAAAACGGCGTTTTGATCAAAAAATTTGAGCTTGTAAAAATAACAAAGTACCAAAAATATCGCGCCGTATCGAAGTACGAAAAATAGCGTGCTCTGCCACGCCTTTTTTGAGATAACCGCCTCGTTTAGGAGGTTTGAGATCGCTAGCGTCGCCACTAAACAGACGAAGCAGATCGCGATAAATCGCGTTTTTTTCAAAATTTCGCTTAAAATCGAATAGTTTTTAAAATATAATAGATGCGCCAAAAAGAACAAATTTAGCGCCGCAAATGAGATCTGATAGACCGCGTTTTTAAAAAACAGCGACGCGCACCAAAGAAGCAGCAGCGTTAAAAATGTGATTCTCCAGCCGCTAGGCGCGCCGTTTTCGTAAAAAATTTTTTTCATATTAAACTCTCATAAACCTTTATCGTTTTTTCTACCATCTGCTCTAGGCTGAAGTTTTGCGAAACGTAGCCGTAGCCGTCAAATTTCAGCTCGCGCGCGGGGGCAAACAGCCGTGCCAGCGCCTGTGCGTCGCCCGCGTCAAAAAAGTAGCCGTTTTCGCCCTCTTTGATAATATCCAGCGCGCCGCCGTGGCGAGTCGCGATCACCGGGCAGTTGAGCGCTATCGCCTCAGCCATCGAGCGCCCGAAGCTCTCAGGCTTGCTTGAAGCGCTTACCGTGATCGACGAGAGCGAGTAAATCTCGGCCACCTTGCTCTGCGAACCTGCAAAAATTACGCGCTCGCAGAGACCAAGCCCCTCTACGAGCGATTTTAGCTCCGAAAAATACTCGTCGCGACCCGCTCCCACGCCGCCTACGATCAAAATTTTAAGCTTTTGTTCGCTCGACAAAGCCGCGGCGCGGATCAGGGTTTTGTAATCCTTAATCTGCGTAATGCGCCCAATGCTTGAGACGATGAAATCATCCTGCGCGAGGTGGAATTTTTCGCGAAATTCCGCGATAAAGCGCTCGTCTAAATTTTTGGGATTAAATTTTACCAGATCGATGCCGCGCGGAATGATCGTGATCTTGGCTGCGTCTACGCCGTAGCTTCGCACCACGTGATCGCGCGCATAGCCGCTAGGACAGATGATCGCGTCCGCATCCGTCATGATTTTGCTGTAGAAATTTACGGAATTTATCCCATGCACGGTGCTTACGATCTTTGCATGCGAGCGAGCAAATTTAACCAGCCACGCCGGCACGCGAGAGCGGACATGCACGATGTCGGGAGCGATCCTGCTTAAAATTTTACGCAGCTTTAAAACGCGCGCCGCAACGCTTAGGATATTTTTGGAGCAAACGTCGAGCTGTACGTGCACGCCGCCATCTTTTTCTATCTTTGGCGCCAATTTACCGCCGTTACTGATAACGAAATTTTCGATGCCGCGTCGTGCGAACTCCCTATTTAGCTCGACTACGCCGCGCTCGACGCCGCCTTCGTTCAGCTCGGGCAGGATTTGCACGACCCTCATATTTTTATCTCCCTCACAAACGCCTTAAGATCGTACTTCGCGGTCTTTTTTAGCACTTCATCGTAGCGCCTAGCATGCCCCGTAGAAACAAGAGCGCTTATAAAATCGTCAAATTTATTATGAGCGTCTTTGCGTTTTAAACTCAAAATAGCCACGTTCGCGCTCCCGTTAGATGCAGCCTCACTTATCATCGAGACGCTATCCTCGCTGATGAAAACCCACTCGCACTGCGCCAAAAAATCGCCGATCGGATTTACTGGCTCGCGGCTGTAAATCGCGCTGTAATCCCAGCTAAGCTTGGCTAGCGCGCTCTCGGTAGCTCGCGGCGTGCGCGGAGAGGTCGTTAGCGCAAACTCGCAGTCCGCAAACTGCGCCCTTACGGTCTCTACCTGCTTTAAAATTTCATCCCCCATCTCAAAGCAGGAATTCGGTCCGCCGATAATAAATCCGATGGATTTGCGCTGCGGCTGATACAGCCCCTGCGGGCGCGAAAAGCTAAGCGAGACGGGTGAAATTTTAAGGTTCGCGCGCGGCTTCGGGCGATCATGCGCGCCTGCGATGATGACGCTAAAATCCTTGCGGTAGCCCTTCGGATACATTAGTGCTACGCTCGGCTTTGCGTATCTGCGCGCGTAAAATTTCAGCGCGTAATAGCTCGTAGAGCCCGCGCCTACGAATAGATCGAAATCTGCGAAATTTAAATTGCGATCTGCCGAGGCGTCAAAATTTGCGTTATATGATACGGCGTCTGAATTGGCACCATTCGGCGCGGCATCTAAATTTGCGCTATCTGACGCGACGAGGCTGTTTAAAGCGGGGTTGTTTAAATTTGATCCGTTTTTGAGGTCCGCGTCTTTTATCTCGCTCGCACCGCCATCATCAAGGTCGCACTTAAAAATTTTAAAATAAAGCCCGAAAAAATCAAGCACGTAGGAGCAGAGTTTAAGAAGCTTGTTTGAGTAAGCGATCTTGCAAAGGCAAAACTCAAGCCCTCTTAGCTCACAAAATGCGATGCTTTGGTTCTCGTGCCCCTTGCGGCCGTCGCTTAAGATGAGCGCTTTTCGATACGAATTTTTAGCGGCGGACTGATTTGCAGCGGAGTTTTCGCTGTTTAAATTTAATGACCCGCCGCCTGCGTGCCACGCGTAATCTGAGGCACCCGATCTTAAATTTTTATCACTAAAGCTTTCACACCGCAAAGCACAAGAGGAGCCACCGCAAAACGATATAAAATTTTTGAAATCCGAATTTTTGCTCTCTCGCGCGGCGGCGATCGCTACGAAATTTTCGCGATTTGAAATTTTAACGGCGCACGCGGCGCTGCCTAGATTTAGTGCGCTTTGCTCTTTTGCAAAGAGGCACGAGCCCTGCGGCGCGGATAAATTTCTCACGATGCCCCGTCTGCTCTCGCCTCTTGAAATTTGCCACGCCATCAGTCCATTTTCCATCGTTTGTGTATCCAAAACCACTGCTGCGGCGCGGTTTGCACGACCTCTTCGAAAATGTCGTTGCACTTTTGCGTGATAAACAGTTCGGCCTCGTCCTTATTTAGCCCCTCAGGTAGCGGCGGGAAATCCTTGATCACGATCTCGTAGCGATCATCCTCTCCGCGGCGCGCAAAAATTGGTATCAGCACGGGGCGAAATTTCAAATAAAGCGACGCGATAGTCTTCGTGGTGTAGCACTGTCGTCCAAAAAAGGTCGTAATCAGGCTGTTTTTAGGACCTGGCTTTTGATCGGGCAGAATGCCTACGTTGCGCCCCTGCTTTAGCGCCTGCACGAGTCTGCGCATCGCATCGTCCTTGTAAATGAGGTCGTTGCCGTAGCGCTCGCGAAACGGCGCCACGAGCCGCTCTTCGATCAACTCATTATCGCTGCGACGCCCGACTACCGAGACGGGAAAGCCATTGGCGCCGAAAAAATTAGCTAGAATTTCCCAATTTCCAAAATGTGCGGTAAAAAATAAAATCCCGTGCGGATTATCACCTTTTAGCTCTCGGACGCGCTCTAGCGCCTGCTCGCCGTTTGAAATCAAATCATCAAATTTTAGTCTGCCGTTGTAAAATAAAAGCGTGTCGGTAAGCGTCCTAGCGATACTGCGAAAATTCTCGATCGCAAGAGAGTGAAGCTCACTTTCGCTTTTTTGCGGATAGGCGGCGCGAAGGTTGTCTTGTGCGACTTTAACGCGCCTGCTAAGCTTCCACGATGCAAAAAGTGCGAGCTTATCGAAAAATGCGAATATGAAGCTTTTCGGCGCGAATTTTGCAAATTTTATCAGACCCAGCGCCAAAAAATATTGGATTTTTTCCTTCATAAAGACCTCATTTTAAATGCGAGATTATATTGAATTTTGGCTAATTAGTAGCTAAAACGCTATTTGCCGAGGCAAAAATTGCTAAACATTTCGTCTAGAATTTCGTCTCGCTCAAATGGACGCGAAATACGTGCAATCGCCTCAATAGCGCGATTTATCTCAAATGCAAAAAGCTCAAGCTCGCCGCAAGCTAGGCGCTCGCTCGCGTTTTTAAGAGCTGCGAGCGCGCTCTCGCAAGATAGAATTTGCCGCTCGTTGCTTAGCATAAGGCCATCGAAATTTTGAGAATTTAAGTAGCTCTCAAGCGCGGTTAAAATTTTATCCACACCCTCGTTTGCAGAAATTTCAAGTGGCGTAAAAATGGAATTTGCTTGGGTAGTTTGCCTAACGGAATTTATTGCAGAGCTATTAGGCGCGATGGAATTTGCAGAATTTTGTTTGGAATCATCTTTCGTAAAATTCCCCGCAGCACAGCTTGCAGTAACGCGCTCGGTATTTGACACTAGTCCCGCTTTTGCGGCGGAATTCTGCCCCACCAGATTTATGGAATTCGCAAGAGCTATTTGGCTTGTAAGCACGGAATTTGTGGAAGTAGAATTTTGCGCGCTTAAGTCACGCTTTAAATTTTTAGCTTTTAAATTCTGCGCGCAAGAATTTAAAGAAGCGTCGCAGGTCCGACTTTGCTTTAAATTTTCGGCTATGAAATTCTCTGATATGGGATTTTCGGCTGCGAAATTTTTTTCAGAAAAAGCCTCTAAATCCTCGTCAAGATCCTCCACGCTAGGATGAAATTTACGCGGCAAGTCGCATTTATTTAAAACGTAGATGATTTTTTTGCCTTTTTGTTCACGCAATATTTTTAGGATCTGCGCGTCCTCGGCGTCCCATTCGCGGCTTGCGTCAAACACTGCCAAAATCACGTCTGCCTCGCTTGCAGCGCGAAGCGAATATGAAATGCCGATACTTTCGAGCTTTGAGCCGCCGTGTCTGATACCTGCGGTATCGACTATACGGATTAGATGAGTGCCTATCTGCAGGCTTTCTTCGATGAGATCGCGCGTAGTGCCCGCTTCGTCGCTCACGATAGCGCGACTAAAGCTCAGCATAGAATTTAAAATGCTTGATTTACCGACATTAGGCTTACCCACAATCGCTACTTTAAAGCCCTCGATTAGCCCTTTTCGGCTGCGGCTGATGCGAGTGATTTTTTCTAGCGAAGCGATATTTTGGCTAAGCATTTCTTGCGAATTTTGCAGTACATCAGAAGGCAGATCATCCTCCGCGTAATCAATGCAAACCTCGACGAAGGCTAACGTCTTAACCAAAGCTGCACGCAGATTTGCGACGAAGTCTGCCAGCTCACCCCGTAGGCTACGCGCTAAAGCTTTAGCCGCACTTTGTGAGCGAGAATTAATCAGATCACTTATGGCTTCGGCTTTACTAAGATCCATTTTACCGTTTAAAAACGCTCGCTTACTAAACTCGCCCGGATTTGCTATGCGCGCACCTAGAGCCAGCACGGCATCTAACGCCAAGGACGAAGCCGTAAAGCCGCCGTGGGTCTGCACTTCTACGACATCTTCGCCGGTAAAACTATGCGGAGCTTTAAAATATATCAAAATAGCCTCGCCGAACGCTTCGCCACTCGCGTCAAAAAGATTCACAAGCGTGGCATAACGAGGGCGCAAAGAGCTGCGATGCGAAAGACCTAGAGCGATAGATAGCGCTTCTTTGCCTGAAATTCTAATTATGCAGATTCCGCCGATGCCGTGAGCCGTAGCGATAGCGGCGATAGTCTCGCTCACGATTAGCTTTTTTCGTCTACGATGACGATTTTGCCGCTACGTGTGGATTTGATTCCCACGAAACGATCTGGATATGCTTGTTTTAGCTTGTCGGCTACGATTTTGATAAATGCGCCATCAAAAGCCTTCGTGACGATACGCTCATTTCCAGAGCGCTCCACGAGCGCATCGACGTAAGAGTCGATAAATTTTCTTTGGTTTTGTAAAAATTCCGCGACTTCAAACACGACTGCGAGGTTGTATCTTATGCTGATCCAATTATAGATCATATACGAAAGAGCCTTGTAGCGGTGCCCCTCTTTGCCTATCAAAAGCGCACTATCCTCGCCGTCAAGCTTGATATAAATGCTGTTTTCGTCGATCTTGCTAACTTCGCTCACTTCGATCTTAAACTCGCTCGATCCAAAAAGCGCCGAGAGTTTTTCTTTGATCTCGATTAAATTTTCATCGGTTACGACGGCTTTTTGCTTTTCTTTGCGGTGTTTAGAATGCGTGGTGCGAGGACTTTGAGACTCTGATTTGTCGCCCTGCTTTTTCTCTGCTTTGCCGGTTTTGTTTTGAGAGGCGCTAAATTCCGGATTTTCGCTAAATTTCTCCCCTTCCAAAACAGCTTCTATAATAGCATTTTTCTTAAAAAAGCCCAAAAATCCGCCGCTTGGATGCTGCAGCACGCGCACGTTAAGCTGCGTTACTGAGCATCCCAGCTCAGCTGCTGCTTTATTATATGCGTCTTTTAAATTTTCTGCTTCAATTATCATGACTTTTTCTCCGCTATTTGAGCTTGTTTATGCCTAGCAAAGGCCTTGTTTATGACGTATTGCTGAATGATTGAGCAGAAGTTATTGACCGTCCAGTATAACGTAAGACCAGCAGGGAACATCACAAAAAATACCGTAAAAATGAGCGGTAAGAATTTCATCATCTTCTCTTGCATCGGATCGGTAAATGTAGTCGGCGTGATCTTTTGCTGCAAAAACATCAAAATTCCCATCGTAATCGGCAGGATGTAATATGGATCTTTAAGCGACAGATCGTGGATCCACAGCGCCCACTCCGCGCCCTTTAGCTCGATCGCATTAAGTAGCACGCGGTAGATCGCGAAAAATACCGGTATCTGAAGCAGTATTGGCAAGCAGCCGCCCATCGGATTGGCACCGTTTTTCTTATACAGATCCATCATATGCAACTGCAGCTTTTGTTTATCGTCCTTGTATTTCTCCTGAAGCTCCTTCATCTTAGGCGCCAGATCTTTTAGCTTATTCATCGATAGCATTCCCTTGTAGCTTAGCGGGAATAAGATTAGGCGGATAATGAGCGTAAGCACGACGATCGACCAGCCCCAGTTACCGATATAGCTGTGCAACCAGTTTAGAAATTTAAACATCGGGCGGGCGATGAAGGTAAACCAGCCATATTCGATAATGTGCGTAAGAGCAGGATTTATCGAGCTTAGCGTCGCGTGATCTTTCGCGCCGATATAGCCCGTAAGACTAAGATCGCCGTCCGAGCCTATGAAAACCTGCGAAATTTTATCTGCGTCAGTCACGGTCGCATTCAAGCTCTCTCCGTAAAATAGCGTTGTATAATAGCGATCGGAGCTTGCAGCGATATTCGCCCCACTTATTCGCTCATTTTTATCCACATCGCCATCTTTAAAAATTTCTACGCTTTCGTTTATAGCCTGCGAGCCCGTAAAAAATGAAGCGATTTTATCTGAAATTCCAGCTTCGCCCGGTTTTCCAACGATGACGCCGTGAACCGTATAGCTATCTACTTCTACGTTCGGGCGAGAGCCCGGAGTGATGAAATAAGGTGCGCTGCCGTTTAATTTAACATCCAGCTTGTAGCTGCCGTTCGGGAAAAAGGTCAAATTTTTAGTTATAGTTACCGAGCCCAAATTTTGACTTAAGCTCACGCTAGCTTCGCCGTTTCGTACGTCCAGCTCGCCAGATGAAGCGCTATAAGGAGTATCGAAAGCCATCGCATTCAACGCCGCGTCCTCGAAGCGCATCTCAAGCGGTTTAGAATGCGATTTAGGATCGATCAAATTTATCGCATCGCCGTTTTCGTCACGGAATTTCGCATCGTTTAACACATATGAGCTTATGCGACCAAGTCCGTCGATCGTAAAATTTGCTTCTTTTCCGACTACGCGTACTAACGGTGCAGAGATGGAATTTACGGTATTTAAATTCGCTCCCTGCGCGCTCACGCCAACAGCGGTAGTTTGCGGAGTGGACTTGGCGGCATTTTTTTGCGCGATTTGCGCCGCGGTTGCGTTTGCCTCCATTGCGGCGCGAATTTTTGATAAATAAAAATGATCGTAAGCTACAAAAAATATGAGCGCAGTTGCTATCGCGATAGCAAGGCGCTTTGATTGAGGAAGTTTATCTAGCACTATTTTCTCCTAGTCGTATGACGTAATATCTATTTTTTTTATATGGTATAAACCAAAGCTTAAATTTATCCGCAGAGGCATTGCTACTGCGGATTTTAGAAAATACGCAAAATTTGAAATTTCGCGCGATTATCGGATAATCTATGCCGCCGCTAAAGAGCGGATTGCATCTTAAAATTCTAGCCGTTACGGCGCAGAGCGCGCCAAAGACGCCGTTAAACTTAAACTCATAAAGCGCGTATTCCGAACAGCTCGGATAGTAGCGGCAACAGCGCGGTAGCAAAGGCGAAATAAATTTTCGATAAAACCCGATCGCGACTATAAAAAATCTCTTCATTTTACTGCGCCGATCTTTTTAAACGCCCATTTTAAATTTCGCTCAATGTCTTCAAAACTCATATCTATGATCTGCTTTTTTGCGATTAATATAAAAATTCCGCTAACAATGGCGTCTTTTTGATTATAAAACGCGACGCGCAAACGTCTTTTGGCGCGGTTTCGCGTGACCGAATTGCCTATTTTTTTGCTGGCGACCGCGCTAAATTTACGCTCTTCGCTAGCTAAAAAATACACAACAGCGCATTCGCAATGCCACTTCGCCGCACTTTTATAAACCTCCGAAAAAACCCTGCTATCGCTTATCGCAGTAAATTCGCCTACGCAGCCAATCTTCTTCTGCCTTTAGCACGTCTTGCACTTAAAACTCTGCGACCGTTTTTTGTTTTCATGCGGACGCGAAAGCCGTGAGTACGCTTTTTAGGGGTATTGTGGGGTTGGTACGTTCTTTTCATAACTGTTCCTTAAAGAAAATGTAAAGCGGAGATTTTATAGAAACTTTACTTAAAAACCGATAAACAAAAGCAGCCCTAGCGCCGATAAGCGTCGCCTTGCAGCTTTTTACGGCGCAATTTTAAGTCCTTCTCATTTTTATTGTTTCGCTCCTTGATGTCTTGCATCGGCTGTTTTTTCATCGAAAAATCATCGTGGTCGCCTACGCCTTTTGATTCACGTTGCAAATTATTTTGCAGGCTTTGCCTATCTAGTTCATTTTTTTGACGATTTAGCAGAATTTCACTATGGTTTTTCTCAAATTCTGATTGTTTATCGTTCGCAACGTAAGCGCTGGCACCAAAGCTTACTGAGTCATCTTGTGCGCTTAGTGCCGTGGAATCAGCAAATATTGCGCCGCAAAGCAGCCAAAATATCAAAGCCTTTTTCATTTGCGTTTAAATTTGCCTGCCATTGCGCGATAGATCGCTGCCTCGTTTTGAAGCGTCAAATATCTTTGATTTAGCTCGTTTATCTTGGCATTTACGGCGTCGGTGCGGGCTTCTAGCATATCCTTCAGCTCACTTGAGCCAGCTTCGTATTTCGCGGCGTAAAGATCGGCAATGCGCGCCTTTTCATCGTAAGCAGCGCTTAAATTTTTAAGGCTAGCCAGATTGATCTGGTAAATTCTATATAAATTTAGCACCTCATTCGTAGCGTTAGAGAGCGTCTGTTCGTAATTTACGACGTTTTTGCGAAAAGCGATCTCCGAAATTTTAAGGCGGTTTTCAACCCTCGCATAATCCAAAAACGGCAAACTTATGCTTACGTTGCCGCTTAAAAAATTTAGCTTGAAGCTATCGTTAGCGCTCACGCCTTGCCCGTTAGTAAGCCCTGCGCCTAAATTTACGCTAGGAAAGAAATTTAACTTAGCGGTCTGTTCGTCGTAAAAGCTGGAATTTAGCCTAGCGATCGCAGCTCTAATGTCGGGGCGATTAGCAAGCGCTGTGTAAGGCACATTTAGATCAACGCCTTGGAATTCTATGGAATTTATCGAATCAGTGTTATCATCAAATTGCAAGCTGGAGGAGATAAGATTTCTCATATATTTATGATTATCCTCGATATTTTTTTGAATGCTTAAGACCTTGTTTTCAAGCCCTAGGATAGAATTTTGAATCTGCCTGTAATCAAGCTGTTCGGACTTGCCGTAATCATATTTTGCCTTGATTATCTTTTCGATCTCTCGGTAATCGCTTAAATTCTGTTTTGTCCATTTTAGCGAATCGTTTAAATAAAGCATCTCGAAGTAGCCGCTTACGACGGAATTTATAAGAGTCAGGCGAGTATTTTCAAGGTCAAACTCACTGGCTTTGGCGTTCCAGCCCTCGGCATTTACCGCCGAGCGGATCTTGCCGAAAAGATCAAGCTCATAGCTTACGTTAAAGCCCGAGCTATAGGTTTTGTTCCAATTCGAGCCGGTGCTTATGTCGCGATTAGCGCCCGCACTCCACGAGCTACTTAGCGTAGGAAAAAGATCAGCCCTGCTTAGCCCTAAATTTGCATAAGCACTCTCAACGTTTAAAGCCGCTGTTTTTAGATCGTAGTTATTCGCAAGGGCTTGATCTACAAGCTTATTTAAGTATGATTCGCCATATTTTTTATACCACAGCGTATCGATTTCGTAGCTTGCGTTTTCATCTTTGAAATTCTCTACGGGTTTATACTCGACCTCGCTTTGATTCGAGGCGCAGCCACCGATAAAGACGGCCAAAACGCCGCTTAAAATTACTTTGGAATTTATCATTTTCTCTCCTTGATTATTCTTGTGCTAAAGCATCTATCGGATTTAATCTGCTGGCGTTTCTTGCCGGCAGATAGCCGAAAACTATACCGATCGCGGACGACGCCGCAAAGGCGATCACGAAAGGCGCGGTAGTAAATTTCATCGCAAAATCCGGGCTTATGGTATTAAATGCAAATCCAAGCGCCAAAGCGATTAAAATTCCTAAAGCTCCGCCGAGCGAGCAAAGCAAGATCGCCTCTATCAAAAACTGCTGCAAAATGTTGGATTGCTTCGCGCCGATCGCCATCCTAATGCCGATCTCGCGCGTGCGCTCGGTGACGCTTACGAGCATTATATTCATCACGCCGATACCGCCCACGACGAGCGAGATCACCGCGATCGAGGAGATCAGAATCGTCATCGTGCCGGTAGTGCTTTGTATTGTTTGTTTGATAGTATCTGCGTTCATCGTATGAAAATCCCGCGAGCCGTGTCTTTGGATAAGTAGCTGAGTTAGGCTTTCTTCGGCCACTTGAGTATTGACATCGTCTTTTATTTTGATGGTGATAGAGCTGATTTTTCGATTGCCCGTGATTTTATTCATCACAGTTGAGTACGGCGCGTAAATTCTTAAATTTTCGTTGCTTCCGAAGGCGTTTTTATCCTTGCCCGAAACTCCTATGATCTTAAGTGGCTTACCCGAAAATAAAATCGTCTTGCCGATCGGATCGGAATTTTTAAAAAATGTTTTTTTAGTGTTTGGATCGATAATCGCGACGGAGGCAGAATTTTTAATATCATCGTCGCTAAAATTTCTACCATCTTCTATATCTATGCCATTAACCGCCAAAGAATTCACGCCGCCGCCGCGCAGTTGAGCCTTGGAGCTTAAATTAGCATATGTTGCCGTACCGCTTGCAGAAGCATTTGGTGTGGCATAATCGACGTAGGGCTGGCGCGCCAAAACTTTAGAATCGCTTATCGTAAGGGTGCTCACGAAGCCCGCACGCACGTCGCCGAAATTTTTACCGGGAAAGATATCGATCGTATTGGTGCCAATTTTACGGATCTCGGATAAAATTTTCTCCTCCGAACCCTTACCGAGAGCTACTACGCAGATAACAGACGCAATGCCGATGATGATGCCTAGCATCGTCAAAATCGATCTTAGTTTATGCGAAAATATCGCGCTAATCGACATTTTAAAGCTCTCGATGAGCTGATCTTTGCAAAATATAAAGGAATTTTTCGTTTTGATCTGCTCTTTTTTGCGCTCAAAAACCCGCTCAGCCTTTCTTTTATCGCTTAAAATTCTACCGTCTTTGATCTCGATGATACGATCCGCAAATTCCGCAATATGCGCATCGTGCGTAACTATGATGATAGTGTGACCCTCTTTGTGCAACGCCGTTAAAATTTGCATCACCGTCTCGCCGCTTTTGCTATCAAGCGCGCCGGTAGGCTCGTCTGCCAAAATCACTTCGCCGCCGTTTATCAGAGCGCGGGCAATACTTACGCGCTGCTGCTGCCCGCCGCTAAGTTTGCTCGGTAAATTTTTAGTGCGATCGCCAAGCTCCAGCTTATTCAAAAGCTCCACCGCTCGTTTCGTCCGTTCGCTCGCCCCTACGCCTGCATACACCGCAGGCAGCGAGACATTTGCGGTCGCATCCATCGTGGCGATGAGATTATATTTTTGAAAGACAAAGCCGAATTTTTTGCTTCTAAGCGCCGCAAGCTCGTCGCCGCTTAAATTCGCGGTCTCGCGACCTTCGATCTTATAGCTTCCGCTGCTTGGCGTATCGATGCAGCCGATTATATTCATCAGCGTGGATTTTCCGCTTCCGGATTGTCCGATTATCGATATAAACTCGCCCGCTTCGATATTTAAACTTACGTCTTTTAGGACGTGGATTTCGTTATCGCCGAGAATGAATTTTTTGTTTATATCTTTAAGCTTTAGCATCTTTACACCATAAAATTTTAACTAAAACACCATTGGAGGCCCGTCCATATTTAACGGTGCGGCTTTTCCATCGGCGATAAGCACCTCATCTTTTTCATCAAGGCCGCTTAAAATTTCAGTATTCAAATCGTCGCTGACGCCCGTTTTTACGTATCGCTGCTCAGGCTCTTTGCCGTTAAGCACCGTGACATAATCGCCTTTCGCGTCGCGCTTGATAACCGAGGTAGGTAGGTAGCTCGTATTGTTCGCTTCGCTTACGATTATGTTGTTTTCGGTCGTCATTCCGATCTTTAAAAAATCGTTTTCGTTATCCACGAGCATCTTTGCATAAAAATAGATCGCGCTGTCGCTGCTACTCGAAGAATAGGACGATCCGCTAGAGGTTTTATCGTAAGTCCCGTCGCTAAGCGTGGTAAGACCGGGATCGATCTTGTAAATTTTAGCCTTTTTGATATTATCCAGATCCGATAGTATGGAGTATTCTACGTCCATTCCGACCTTTACTTTGGATATATCGCCCTCTGCGATCTGCATCTTGATCTCCATTTTGCTTAGATCGGCGATCTTTACGATCGTAGGCGTAGTTTGGTTAGAATTTACCGTTTTGCCCTCCTCTACCGGCATCGAAACGATCGTGCCGCTTATCGGAGCCGTGATCTTGGTGTAGCCGAAATTTGTCTCTGCGGTGCTTAGCTGAAGTTTGGTCTGCTCGATCTGCGCCTCGATCTGCTTCTGCTCGGCTTCCTTTAAAGCGGCGCTATTTTTAGCGTTTTCCACAGCCTCTTTGGAAGCGGCGTTTCTTTTATACAGCTCAAGCTCGCGGTTATACTGCGTTTTAGCGTTTGCCGCGGCGATCTTTGCCGAAGCCAAATTTGCCTCGTGGATCAGAAGCTGCGCCTTTTGCTGCGCGATCTCGTTTTCTTGCGTGACCGAATCAATCTGTGCGATCATATCGCCTTTTTGAACCTTATCGCCAACTTTGACGTAAAGCTTTTTGATCTGACCGCTTACCTGCGCGCCCACGTCGACCAAATCCCTGGCGTAAACCTCTCCCGCAGCCGTCACCGTGCCTCTAATATCACCCTTTTCAAGTCTAGTCGTAAGAGCTTTCGGTGACTCTTCTTGCTTAAAAAATTTACCGTATAAAAAATATATCGCAATAAAGATAAGTACGATAGAAACGATAAATTTCAAGGTTTTTTTCATTTTGCCAACTTCAAATAAAATAAGGGCTAATTCTAATGTAAAAATATAAAATTTTAGTTAAATACTAAATTCTTTGCTCGCGTAGGGCGTAAAATTTCATAATCTTTTTATGCAAAATTAGCGAAACATAAATCAGCGCCGAGCCCGCAAGTAGGCGCGCCAGATCAGCATCTCTTTGCCAAAATACCAAATTTACGACGATCGCTGCGGGGATGAGCGCGTTATTCATAATCGCAAGCACGCCGCTATCGACCTCGCACGCGCCTTTGTTCCACAAAAAATACCCCAGAGCGCTGGCTACCGTGCCCAGATACACGATCACGGCGCCCTGCGAGAAGCTGGGATTAAATTTAGAAAAATCCCCGAGCACGATCGCGGCAATCGCCGTAACGGCGGTAGCCCCCGCAAAAAAGTAGCCGAAAAGCTCCTTCTGCTCGCTAAAGCCGTGGCGCTCCAGCATAAATTTATACGCGCTCTGCCCGAGCCCAAAGCATAAATTTGCGCCTTGTACGAGCAAAAAGCCCGTCAAAAACTCGGAATTTATCGCACCGAATTTTATCACCAAAGCCCCCAGCACCGCGACAGCGACGCTGAAAAGATATAGCGCGCGAAATCTAAGCTTAAGCGCATCGTAAAGCAACGTCACGTAAAACGGAGTAAATATCGTAAAAAGGGCCACTTCATAGACTTTCAAATACGCAAAGCTGCGGTAGTAAAAGATATACATCACGCCGATCTGCACGGCGCCCACGGCGCAAATTTTAAGCGCCAGGACGGGATTTAGCCTGCGAAATTTCATAAACGGCAAAAAACAAATTAGCGCCAACGATACGCGCGAAAACGCCAAATACGCGCTGTCTATGCCGCGCAAAAACTCGCCTATCAGAGAGAAGCTAAACGCCCAAATACAAGTAACCAAAATCAGTTTTTTCAAAACGTCCGCCTAAGCTTTAAAATTTAGGCGGAATTTTATAAAATTTTAGTTGAATTTGGGATTTAAATTTCGCCCACGCGGCATAAATTTAGGTTTTTATTTATTTTAAATGTGTTAAAATTATCCGATTTTTGAAATTTAAGGGTAAAAATGAACGACGTTTCGGTTATAGTTCTTGCCGCAGGGCTGGGCACTCGGATGAAGTCGCAAAAAGCCAAGGTTCTTTTCGAGCTTTGCGGCGAGCCGATGATAATCCACATCCTAAAGAAAGCTTACGAAATTTCAAACGACGTGAGCGTGATTTTACACTATCAATTCGACGAGGTTAAAAGCGCAATTCTAGCGCACTTTCCAAACGCTAAAATCTACAAACAAGACCACGAGCATTTCCCCGGCACTGCGGGCGGACTAAAAGATGTCGAAATCCGCGGGGAAAAAACACTCATAATCTGCGGCGATATGCCTTTGGTAAAAAGCGCCGAACTTCGCAAACTCTGCGAGGGGGACGCGGAAGTAAATTTAAGCGTTTTTAGCGCGCGCGATCCATTCGGATACGGTCGCGTAATTACCCGCGGCGGCGAAATTTTAAAGATCGTCGAGCAAAAGGACGCAAGCGAGGAAGAAAAGGCGGTAAAAGACGCAAACGCAGGCTGCTACTGCTTCAAAAGCGAGGCGTTGAAACAGATTCTGCCGCAGATCAAACCAGATAACGCGCAAAAAGAGTACTACCTCACCGACGCGATCAAAATCGCCAAAGATATGGGCTTAAAATGCGCCGCCGTGTGGGTGGACGAGCAAAGCTTCATGGGCATAAACGATAAGCTCGCCCTCAGCATCGCCGAAAATTTAATGCAAAACGAGATCAAAGAAAATTTGATGAAGCAAGGCGTTTTGATGCGCCTACCGCAAAGCATCTACATCGATAGCAGAGCAAAATTTATCGGCGAGTGCGAGCTGCAAGAAAACGTAAGTATCGTCGGTCCTTGCGTGATCGAAAGCTCGCTTATAAAAAGCGGCTGCGTCATCGAAGATAGCGTCGTAAAAAACTCAGACATCGGCCCGATGGCACATCTGCGCCCAAAATGCGAAGTTATAGGCACTCATATCGGAAATTTCGTCGAGCTTAAAAACGCGAAAGTAAACAAAATCAAGGCGGGGCATTTAAGCTATCTTGGGGATTGCGAGATCGATGAGGGCAGCAATATCGGCTGTGGCACGATTACGTGCAACTACGACGGCAAGAAAAAATACAAAACGATAATCGGCAAAAACGTCTTTATCGGCTCGGATACGCAGCTAGTAGCGCCCGTGCGGGTGGCCGACGACGTCATAATCGCCGCGGGCACGACGGTTACGAGCGACGTTCCGAGCGGCGCGCTGGCGATCAGCCGAAGCAAACAAATCAACAAAGATGGGTTTTTCCATAAATTTTTTAGGAGCGAAGATGAATAAGAAAAAGGTTTTACTCGCGGTTTGCGGGAGCATCAGTTTTTACAAAGCGTTTGAAATTTTATCCGCTCTGAAAAAGTCGAATTTCGACGTCTATGTCGCGCTTAGCGACGGCGTGCAGGAGTTTGTTAGCTACAAGGCATTCGAGGCACTATGCGATCACCCCGTGCTTTGCAAAGCTAACGAAAACTGGCAGGCCGGGATCAACCAC
>NZ_CALIIS010000221.1 GCF_938017705.1 uncultured Campylobacter sp. | reverse complement strand
CGCGTATATTTGCTCATTTTGATAGCGATTGAATTCATTTATTCGCTCTTTAAATTGGCTTAAAATCTGTTCGGTCGGCGCAAGAAGTAAAATTGGCTTTTTAGGTAAAATATCAAACTTAATCAGCCGCGAAATCGCCCAAATCAGTTTTATAATTACGATCGTTTTTCCACTTCCCGTAGCCATCCAAAAACTGGCGCGATTAATCTCATATGTATTTAAATTTGCGCCAAATTTACGGTAATTTTCAAGCAAAATTTCGCGCTCGCTAAAATTGCTTTGATTATTTGAACTGTGTAAATTTGCACTATCGCCACCTCGAATTTGATGGCTTGCGGAATAAAACTCTAAGATTTTTAGCGCACTTTTTACCGCGCTTTGTTGGTAATCGGTAAGCTTAAATTTAGAAAAATCACTCAAATTTAGAGCGTCTGCTTCCGCGCTCAAATTTCGCTCTTTTAAAATTTCGGCTAGGATTAGTTTATCGGCTTGAATTTTCATCTTTATTTTCTTTAAATTTTTCTAAAGATTGAGTTATTAAGGCATTTATAAATACTTTAAAAATGAAATATATAAATACAAAATTTATTATAAATAGGGTAATTAATAGAGCAAATATAGCTAAATAAAAATAGACATTATCGATTATGGGCGCAATTAAAGACATAAAACAAATAATAATCGTAGCTAATACAATACAAATTGCGTCTGTTATGTAGTGCTTTAACGTGTGAATTTTGCGCTGAGTTGGTATCAATGGATCTATATCATACAAAGTTCCAAGATATTTTGATGAAAACAAAATAGATAAACTTGCAAGATAAAAACCAAATGTAATAGACATAAACGTAATTAAACTTGTAGAAAATATGTTTATAAAATTTTCTATTTTTCGTATATCAAAAAAAATCAATGATATAAAAAAAATAGATATAAAGGATAATAAAAAAATAATTATCACAGATATTTTATGATATCTATACATTCAATTGTTCCAAGAGCGATCGTTTTACATACTCCGCGTCATACATTCCATTTTTATCTTTTTCAACATTGACCTGTATTTTTTTCATTAAGGTTTCAAGGTTAAAAATTTTTTCAAAGCCTTCGTCATCTTTACCTATACAAATTACCCTACTAATTTCGCAATTTTCTTTTTTAAATTTGAATCTATTAAGAAAATTTATAAATTTTTCACGTTCAAATAATTTGTTTTGAATTTTTGCTTCTAGCGTAAAATTGATAGGCTGCCCTAATCCATACACATCGCCAATATCATCAAATATTGCGCCATTAAATAAATCTTTATCGCCAGATGTAAATTTAATACTTTCAACAGATGATATTGTGTCTACAAATTCTTTCGGATCTATAAAATATTTTTTAATATCAAATTCCTTATTATACTTAGCTTTTAAATAATCTTTCAAAAAACTATTTTTTCTAAAATCAGAAACATATAGCGTAGTTTTATCATAAATATATATGCAAAAGAGCTGGTTTTTAAGTTCTGCTTCATTTGGGCTTCTGCTATTTTTATAATTCTCTTGCGTTTCTATATTCAAAACTTCATCTGTATATGGTTTAGGTTTACCATATTTAGCATAGATCCAAAAGATATTATTTTTTATGATTTCACAATCAACCTGATAATAAACTCCATCTAGCTCATAGCTATCAGATTGTTTATTTTCAAAAATATTTATTTGTGGAATTTCGCTTTGATTTATAATAAGTTCACATTCACTAAAAGTTATTTTCTCGCTCATCTTACCTCTCCCACCAGATTAGGTCGCGGATTTTAGGAAATTTTGCCATATCGATGTCATCTTTTTGCATTATTTCACCGTTTTCAAATTCTGCGCACTCTACGTCGTCACGCGCAAAAATTCGTTTGATTTTTGCGCCAGTCAAATTTGAATAACTCAAAAAAATGTCAAATTCACCCCTGTATCCGACCATATCAAGGCGCACTTTTTCACCCTTATTTAGCTTCTTTATGAGCTTACGTGATCTGCGATAATCTATTACACCGTTCTCATCTAGTGCGTATTCGCACTCATTTAAAGCCTCTTCGTAACTTTCCAGTTCGTAGTATCTAAACGCTCCACCGCCTTTATAGCCAATGATATTAGATAGCGACGACCTTCTGGATTTATTCATAGCAAAAAAAAATTTATCTCCTGCTAAAACATTTTTCATCCTACCTAATAAGCCAAGCCTATACTCAAATGTTTTACTTTCTTTGTTAAAACTTAAATACTTTTCATAGAAATGATTTCCCATTTCTATGCCGATCCACCTTCTTTTTAGTTTATGAGCTACTGAACAAGTAGTTCCGCTTCCAGTAAAAAAATCTAAAACTAAATTGTTTTGATTTGAGCTGGCTTGTACAATACGTCTAATCATATGTTCTGGTTTTTGTGAGCTATAAAAAGAAATATTTTCACTAACTCTCATCTCTGATTGCGTAAAAGAATATATATCGTTCCATATATCACCTACTGGATATATTTTTTCATTAGAAATATCGACACTTTGTAATTTTAATTTATCGTTTTCATATTGTTCAATTAAAAAATTATAGTCTTTTATTTTTTTGGGACAATTTGTTTTAGCCACAGCTATTAGATCTAGCTGACCTAAATTTAATTGACTTATGTTTCTGTTCGGTTTCCATAATTTATTAAATATACTATTTCCATTTTTTATAAAAAATATAGTCGAACTCTTTAATGCAAAATTATTACCAAAGCTTTTATAACCAAATAAATCAGCTTCCTCGTCCTTTGTAGCATTTGTGTCAAAGGTTATTTTTTTACACTCATCAAAATTGAAAATTTCGTCTAAAAGCATTCTGCCTAAGAAGTCGGCATTCTCATCAAGGTGTAAATAAAAACTCCCTTTATTGCTTAAAATTTCGCGCGCAAGCTCTAGGCGGTTTTGCATTAGTGTAAGCCACGTCGCATCTTGGAAGCGGTCTTTATACTCAAAATCCGAGCCCGTGTTAAACGGCGGATCGATATAGATGAGATCGATTTTACCTTTATAACGAGGCATCAGAGTATTTAGCGCGGCAAAATTATCCGATTTTACGAGCTCGCCGTTTAAAATTTCGTCTAGATTTTCAAACCTGCTAAGCAAATCCAGTCTATTTTTATCGCTTAAAAATTTCGTATCGAGCGGTAGAAATTTAAACTTTTCAAATTCTGTTTTTAAGGTATCGGTGGCGAAATTAACGTCGACTAAATTTAACTCTTTCCACTCGGCAATTTGCTTGTCGGTAACGAGCGAAACATCGAAATTAGGAATTAAATCTAGCGTAAAAACGTATTGAGTATTTTTGGCGAATTTCGGTTTTAGCCAAATCGCTTTTAGCTCATTTTCAAATTTGGCGATGATTTCGATTAACTCAAATGCGATATTGCGGATTTTTTGTAATCTCTCAATCGCGTAAGACTGCCACTTATGCGTCTTGCTATCGCCGTAGAGATGGCTAAACATCCATAGCTCAAACTGCTCTTTCAAAAAATTCTCGGCGTCTTTATGTATAAAAAAATCCACTTCGTTTTGCTTTTTATAGCTACGTAAAATCTTTTTTAGCTCATCTTTGTCAATTTTGAGCCCTTTTAGCTCTTTTAAAAAATCGTCCGTGAATTCACCACTTCCTTGCTTAAAAACGCTTTTTAAGTCCTTAAATAGCTCGCTTTGATTCGTTACGTTTATTTTGATTAGCGGAGTTTGTATCCGTAAATTCGCACCTTGGTCTAATCCCGCAAATTTAAAAATTAGCTTTGATTTTACGTTATCGCTTGAGCGGCGAAACTCGTCTGCGTTAAATTCCACTGCAAATTTAGCGTTTTCATCGCTTAGCGTCATACTTTTATAAATAACGTCCGATTTTACGTAGTATAAATTTTGTGTTTTATAAAATAGGCTCGTGTCTTTAGAATTTGAGTAAATTTTCGCATAGATATTTTTATAAATCGGCGTATCGGTAAAAAACGGCGTGCCTGTTTCGTTTAGATAACTGTCGAAAAATGTGTAAAGCTTGTTGTAAATTTCGTGTTCGTCAAAATCGTCCGTTGACGGAATCCGCTTATCTAAAATTTGCTTAATATGCTCAAAGTATCGCTCTTTTATGCTTAAAAGATTACCAAAACCGCTTTTATCTTTCGCATCCTTGATCTTTGCACCCAAGTAGCAGTCTTCTAGTTTTGAGTAAAATGCTTTTTTATAATCCATTGCAAGCCTTTTTAATTTAAATTATAACTATTTTTAAATTACGGATAGCTTTAAATACCTAATTTTGAAGCAGTTATCGGCATGCGAAAACATCCATTATAGCTGTTCTTTAGTCCCGTAGCTCTTAGTGGCGAGCGGTACGGCGTGCGCGCGTATAGCCTTTTTTGATGATGTCGCTTCTCATTTTGTGTCCTTGGATTGAAATTTTCTTCATTTTAGCATAAAATTTTACCGCTGCGGGGCGTTTTAAATTTTAGCGCATTAAAATTTAAAGCGGGACTATTGAGCTTAATCAAACCGAATCACTCCTGTTTTTGATATAATTGCACATCGATTATCAAAATCTTGCCGTTTGGCAGGAATGAAAAGAGGAGAATATGCAAAGAAGAAATTTCTTAAAACTAACGTCTGCGTTGGCGGCTAGCGGGCTTGCTAGCCCTCTTTTTGCAAAGGAGACTTTTACTATTTACGGCGCGCCCGCGATGCCTAGCCTCATCATCGGCGTTGCGTGCATGCAGGGGCAGATCGGCAAAAAATACGACGCAAAGCTTGAGCTTTGGCGCGATCCCGATCAGCTGCGCGCAGGCGTAGCAAACGGCGAGTACAAGGTCATGATGAGCCCTAGCAACGTAGGGGTGAACCTCGCAAATCAGGGGCGCAAGATCGGTATGGTAAATATCCTCACCGAGGGACTAAATTTCGTGATGAGCAAGGGCGAGAAGATAACGGAATTTGCGCAGTTGAAGGGCAAAAAGATCGTCATGCCTTTTAAAAACGATATGCTAGACATCATCGTGCGAGCCATAGCGAAAAAGCAGGGCATCAGCGGGCTAAACATCGACTACACCGCCAGCCCCGCAGAGAGCGCGCAGCTGTTTTTGGCTAAGGACTACGACGTCGCGATCACGGTGGAGCCGCTAGCAAGCGCCATGATCTTAAAGGGCAAAGTATCGGGCATCGCCGTGCAACGAGGAGCAAATTTAAGCGATATGTGGGCGCAGGCGTTTTCGGTAAAGCCCATAATCCCGCAAGCAGGCATCATCGCCGATACCGATTTTTACGCTGCGAAAAAGGCGGATTTTGAAATTTTAAATGCCGATTTAGCGGACGCGCTTGCGTGGATCAAAGCGAACAAACAAAGCGCCGCGGCGATCGGGACAAATTTCTTCCCTGCGCCGCCGCCTGCGATATTTATGAGTATCGATACGTCGAATTTGTGCGTCAAAAAGCCTAGCGAGATCAAGGACGAGCTTTTGAAATTTTATGAAATTTTGATGGAATTTAACCCTAAGCTCATCGGCGGCGCGATGCCTAAGGATGAGTTTTTTCTATGCTAAAAATCGATAAAATTCGCAAAGCTCAAAACCCCGCGTTTTACGTCATAGACTATCTGTGGGGCGGCTTTGCGAGCCTAGGAGCGGTGTGCTTTTTCATAGCCGTCTGGCAGGTGGCGAGCGAGGCTTACGGGCCGCTTATTCTGCCCGAGCCAGCGGCTGTTTTTTCTAAAGCGTGCGAAATTTTAAAAAATTTCGCCGCAAACGATCTAGCTCTATCGCTTAAACGTGCGCTTGCAGGCACCTTGCTCGCGCTTTTTGCTGGGATTTGCAGCGGGCTTGCGGCGGGGTATTTCAAAAGCCTGCGAGCCTTTTTAAACCCGCTAATCACCGTGCTTCTCTCGGCGCCGCCCATCGTTTGGATCGTGCTTGCGATATTTTGGTTTCATTTCGGCGATACAAGCGTGCTTTTTACCGTCGTTATCGTCGTCGCGCCGATGACTTTTGCGTCCGCGGCGCAGGCGATGGCTAGCGTGAGCGCCGAATACACCGAGCTTTTCGACAGCTACAAAAGCTCAATTTTAAAAAAACTGCGCTACCTCTACGCGCCGCACCTAATCGAGCGGCTGCTTCCCGCGATCTACGTCGCAGTCAGCAACGGCGCGAAAGTGCTTGTAATGGCGGAGCTTTTGGGCGCGAACGACGGCATCGGCGCAAAGATAGCCGAAGCGCGCGTCAATATCGATACGGTCGAGGTTATGGCATATGTGTGCCTAGTCATAGCCTTTACGGCGCTTTTTGATTATCTCGTGACCAAGCCGCTTGAAATTTTACTGATGCCGTGGAGCAGATGATGCTAAAAATTTCAAATCTGCGCTACGAAATTCTACGCGACGTTATAATTTCCGATTTTTCGCTGCGGCTACGCGCGGGCGAAGTAAAGACGCTCTTTGGCCCGAGCGGCTGCGGCAAAACCTCGCTTTTGCGGCTGGTCTGCGGGCTGGAGGATAAAAAAAGCGGGCAGATCGAAAACGGCTTTAAGAAAATCAGCTTTTTGTTTCAAGAAAACCGCCTGCTACCAAACCTCACGGCGCTTAAAAATATCGAAATTTTTAGCCCCGCGGGCGTGAACGAAATTTACGCCCTCGCCGCAAAGATCGGGCTAAGTCCGAGCGATCTGAATAAATTCCCGCGCGAGCTAAGCGGTGGCATGCAAAAGCGCACGGCGTTTTTGCGCACGATCCTTAGCGGCTGCGATCTGGCGCTGCTTGATGAGCCGTTTGTAGGTCTGGATCGCGATCTGCGCGGCGTACTGACCGAAATTTTGGTCTCAAAGATCGAACGCGAGAGGCTTGCCTGCCTTTTGGTGACTCACGACCGCTTCGAAGCCGCACGCCTAAGCCACGAGATCATCGAGCTCGAGCCCAAAGGGATGGGGCTTAGGCGCGTCGTGAGCCTGGACGAGCCGCTAAGCGCGCGCGACGAGCGGTACGAAGAGCGCATGGTAAGCGAGCAGTTTGGGGGAGTGAGCTATTATGAGTAGAAATTTTATCTTGAGTGCGCGCAAGCAGGGAGGCTCCGCACGAAATTTGAACTTACGTTGCGGCCCAGACGCAAGCAGGCGAAGCTTTGGTGCGTATCACGATCCAGACGCGTACGAACACGGACATTTGCCGAGCGCTAGATGCGACGATCTAGGCATACGCAGACACGGGCTCTTGCGAAGTATTAGATGCCGCGATGTCGACGCGGGCGGACATAGGCTCTTGCGAGATACTAAATGTTATGATTTCGCTGCTTGCATAGACAGGCTCTTTCGGGACATCAGATGCTGCGATCTTAGCGCAAGTGGTTATAGCTTTTTGCAGGACGCCTGGCGCCGTAATTTTATCGCACCAAAATACGAGCTGTGTAGCCGTTCGAACTGCGATTATAGCGTGAGCGTGCTCTTGAGCGGCGCAGCGCACTGCGATTTTACAGCGCAAAATTCGGCGCTATTATGCGGCGATACGTACTGCGGCTCTAGTGCGAGTACTTACTTACGGCGCAGCCCTAGTATGGGGGATTGCTTACGGCGCGTTGGCACAAACCGAGATACACGCTCACGCCGCGACTCTAGCGCGAGTCTCAGCTCACGGCTCAGCCCTAACGCGAGCGATCCTTTGCAGCGCGTATCCGACTACTCTGCTCGTGCCGCCTGCCCGCATTGCAGATTTGGCGTGAACCCAGACGCCCGTCTGCGTTGTGGATTTGGCGCAGATTGTTTTAAAAATTCAGGCGGAATTTCTACGCGAAATTTTAAAATTTACGCTCTCGATTTCGCACGAAATTTTAAAGATTTTACATGGAGCTTGGAAACCGAGCTCGCGCAAAATTTCAAAATTTCCGCTTCAAATTTTACGCGAAATTTTAAAAATCCAGCTCGCAGCTTGGAAGCGGAACCCATGCAAAGCTTCAAAAATCAAAATTCCGCGCAGGATTTCTGGCAAAACGGCATAGACGCCGAGCCGAGTTCTGTTCAAACCTTCTCGCAGAGCGCTAAAAATTCCGATCGGAATTTTAAGATCAATTCCACGCAAAGCCAAACTGAGCCTGTTTCGCCACAGGAGCTCAAAAATCTCGAGTCGTGCCCAGCGCAGCGGCTAGGCTTTTACGCGCCTAAATTTAAAGATGAGCGCGCGAGAAATTTTTTCTCCCATCCGATGCGCGCCTTTATTCTTTGCGCCTGCTTTTTTGCGGCGCTGGGCACGCTTAGCTTTTTAGCGCCTGATGCGCTAGCGATCGATTATGTCGCCGCTCATAAATTTTATTTTCTGTTTTTGGCGCCCTCGTGCATCTACGCGGCTTTTTTGCTTACCGCGCTGCCAGATTGGACGAACTTCGAGGGCTCGCTAAAGCCCGTCTCGCTTGCCTTTGCCGCCTGCCTGATCGCGGCTTTTATCGCAAGCTTTTTAAATTTACGCGCGGCGGCGGCGATTACGGGGCTGTTTTGGGCGGTATTTTTTATCTTTGCGGCATGGCTTTTGTGGCTGGATAAAAACTCGAATAATTTTAGCATACTGGCAGTCCTTGCGGCGTTTTGCGCCTGCTCTGCCGCCTATGGCATAAGCGGGGATGAGAAGTTTTTGCTTAGCTTCGTGCATATCAACGTCGCGGCAATCGCCGTCGTAAGCTACCGCATAAGCGTCGTCATCGGCAACGAAGCGCTAAGAGAGGCGGGGCTAAGCGACGCCGTTTTTATTCCAAATTTTATCTACAAAAATTTAGCCGCTTTCCTCGCCTTCGCTTTGGCGCTCGCAACGCCCTTTTTAAGCGAGGCGGCATGCGGATTTATCGCGCTTGGTATCGGGTTTTTGTTTTTGGCGAAACTTCGCGAGCTGCACTACGCCGAAATTCTAAGCCGCCACTATATGGCGTTTTACTACGCGTTGCAGGCTGCGTGCGCGGCGGGATACCTGTGGCTGGGCGCGGCGCTGATCCGCGGGGGGTATGCTGTCGCGCCGCTGCACGTCATCGCGATCTGCTATATGTATGGAGCGATACTTTTCGTAGGGATGATCGCCGGACAGCGCCACAGCGGAATTTCGCCGCTAAACTTCCCGCGCCTAAGCCGCGCGGCGCTCGTTTTGGCTCTACTCGCGGGAGGTTTAAGAGCCGTTTTTGCGGGCGAGAGCTTTGTTTTATACGTGATGATCCCCGCGGCGCTTTTTATCGCCGCGGTCGCGCTATATCTGATAAATTTCATCCCGATCTTTCTGAAAAATCCTTTCAGCGCGGATCCGGATTGATGCTCATCAAAGCGGGCTTGCTAAATTTTAGCTACAATCGATCAAATTTCATTTCAAGGAGAACTTATGCAACACATCAAAAATATCGACGCCGCTAAGGCCGTAGAGCTTGCTTCGCTAGTCGAAGTAGCCCCTCACAAGGTGGTTTCGCGCACCCTCGCGCAAAATCCTGCGCTGAATATGACGCTTTTTGCCTTCGACGGCGGCGAGGAGATCAGCTCGCACAAATCAGACGGCGACGCGTTCGTTTACGTGCTTGAGGGGGAGGGCGATTTCACGATCGACGGGCAGAAGCACCGCGTAAAAGCGGGGCAAAGTATCGTCATGCCTGCGGGCTTGCCGCACGCGATCTTCGCGCCGGTGCCGTTTAAGTGGTTTTTAGTAGTGGTTTTTTAGCCTCTGAATTTAGGGCGGGTCAAATTTTAAAATTTAGCCCGCCCGCCGCTTCATAAAATTTTATCCGAAATTCCATTTGCAGGGTCGCTCTGTTTGTTTCCGACTGCTCCCGCTCGCCCTCGCAAAATTTTAAAATTCCAAAACGTTTAAATTTTACTTTTACCGCGCCCAAAAATTTCACCGAGTTTGCAAACCGTGCGGGAGCTGAAAATAACGCATCGCGTTTGCGCGCCGTGCTGAACCCCGAAATCGCACGCTTGAGCTCGCATCGCAAGTCAAATCCATAGCTCGCGCATTAAATTTTGAAGTCGCACTGAGCGTGCAATATATATCGGGCGAGTAGAGTAGATGGACGCTGTAGTAGGGCGAACCCGCCGAGTGCGCAATGCGCGCCTAGCTCATAGATCGAGCGCTAAATTTAAAGGCCGTGCCCGGCGTGAAATGCACGCCAAGCCGGCTTAAATTTTAAAATTTATCCCTCGCTCGGGACCAGCTCCTTGATGATGAGCTCGGGTGTGATTGTGCCGCGGAAGTTGTTTTTGCTAATCGTAAAGATCGCGTCCACCCGCTCTCCCGCGCGCGGCAAAAAGTCGTAGTTGAAAAACAGCGCCTCGACGCTGCCGCCGTTTTTATCAAGCGCCATTTTGATATGCTTGCCCTCCTTGCCGATCTCTCTGATGTTGCGCGCGCGCGCGCCTTTGATACAAAAGAGCGGGCGCGGATTTTTCTGCCCGTAGGGCTCGTAAAATTCTAAAATTTCAAGCAGCTCGAAATCTATCTGCGACGCATCTAGCTCGCCCAACAGATCGTCTTGCGCGCTAAAATCGCTCAGATCCTTAGGCGTAATGCGTTCATTTACGCGGCGCTTAAACTCCTGAAGTAGCGCAGGATCGATCCCCACGCCCGCAGCGCCCTTGTGCCCGCCGAAGGTCGTTAAAATTTCGCTTTGCGAGGAGATCAGCTCTAAAATGTCAAATTTACCGATGCTGCGCGCGCTTCCTTTGGCGCGTGAGTCGCTCACGCTAAAGACGATCGCGGGCTTTTTGTAGGTCTTGCTTAGGCGGCTTGCGACGATGCCGATGATGCCTTCGTGCCACTGTGGACCCCACACGACGATGACGTTGTCGCTCGGATCGACGCTTTTTACGATCTCGTCGTAGAGGCTTTTCTCCTCCTCTTTGCGCGAGTTGTTGATGGAATTTATCGTCTCTAGGTAGTGGTTTGCCTCTCTGATATTTTTGGCGCATAGGAAGTTATACGACATCGTAGCATCGTCCATCCGCCCCGTGCAGTTGATTAGCGGCGCGATCGTGTAGCTGATATCGTCGAATTCGAAGTGCTTTTTAAAATAATGCTCCTTAATCGCCTTGAAGCAAGCGCGATTTGAGCTATTTAGCCGCTTGATGCCGAAGCGCAAAAGCGCGCGGTTCATATCGCGCAACTCCATCATATCGGCGATTATGGCGATGATGAGGATATCCATCGAGCTTGCCATATCGTAGTTCACGCCGAGGGTTTCTTTTAGCGCGCCTACGAGATACCACGCTACCTGCGCACCGCAAATTTCGATATTTGGAAAGGTGCAATCGGGCTGCTTCGGATTGATTATCGCATAAGCGCGCGGCAACACGGGCGGAGGCATGTGATGATCGGTGATGATGAGATCAATCCCCTTTTGCGCGCAAATTTCGGCGGCTTCCGTCGCGGAGGTACCGTTATCTACGGTGATGATGAGATCCACATCCTCAAGCTCGCCTATGATCTCGCTGTTTAGCCCGTATCCGTCGGTGAAGCGGTTTGGGATCTTAATAACGTACTCCGCGCCTATTTGATTGAAAAAATCGCTCATTATGACGGTGCTTACGATACCGTCGACGTCGTAATCGCCGACTACGGCTATGCGCTGGTTTTCTTCGATGGCAGTTTTTATGCGCAAAGCCGCCTTATAGGTATCCTTCAGCTCGCAAGGTAAGGGAATTTCAGAAATTTTAGTATGCTGATCGTTCGCAAATCTCGATTTTAGAATTTCCCTTATCTCATTTTTACCTAGCATTTTTTATAGATGCTTCGATAAAGCCCAAAATAGCGGGATTTGGGCGCACTAGACGGCTGGTAAATTCCGGGTGAAACTGCACGCCCAGAAAAAACGGATGGTTTTTTAGCTCGACCGCTTCGATAAGCCCGTCGCTCTCGCCGCAGACGATAAGCCCGTGCTTTTCAAACTCGGCGCGGTACTTCGGATTGGCTTCGTAGCGGTGGCGGTGGCGCTCGCGGATGGTTTTTTGTTCGCCGTAAATTTTACCCAAAAGCGAGCCTTTTTTGACGTCGCAGTCATAGCCGCCCAGCCGCATAGTGCCGCCCATAGGGGATTTGTGCGTGCGGATCTGCTTTTTGCCGCTTGCGTCGATGAAGCTGTCGATCAGATAGATCACCGGATCTTCGGTCTGCGGGTCAAATTCTGAGGAGTTAGCGTTCTTTAATTTTAAAATATTGCGCGCAAACTCCACCATCGCAAGCTGCATCCCCAGGCAGATGCCCAAAAACGGCACCTTATGCACCCGCGCGTAGTTTATGGCTAAAATTTTACCCTCCACCCCGCGCGAGCCGAAGCCGCCCGCGACCAAAATTCCGTTTACGTCGCGAAAAATTTCATCCACATTGCTTGCTTCAATTTTTTCACTATCTACCCACTTTAAATTTATCCGCGTATCAAGCGTCGCGCCCGCGTGGATGATCCCCTCGGTGAGGGATTTGTAGCTTTCTTTCAGATCGATATATTTGCCGACGAAGGCGATCGTGGTTTCGTTCGTAGGCACGATGACGCGCTTAACTAGGCTGTCCCAGTTGCTCATATCGACTTCGAGCTTATTTAAGCTTAGAGTCTCCGCGATCGGCGTTAAAATATCCTGCTTCAAAAACGCAAGCGGGATCTGATAGATGCTCGCGCTATCGGGGCTTTCGATGACGCAGTTTTTATCTACGCCGCAGCTTAGCGCGATCTTATCTTTAAGCGCGCGATTTAGCGGCATTTCGGAGCGGCAGATTATCATATCGGGGCTGATACCGATGCGGCGCAGTTCGCCTACGCTGTGCTGCGTGGGCTTAGTTTTAAGCTCGCCCGCGACTTTTATAAAAGGCACTAGCGTGAGGTGGATATTCATCGTATTTACTCTACCCAGCTCCACTCTCATCGCGCGGATCGCCTCTAAAAACGGTAGCCCCTCGATGTCGCCTACGGTGCCGCCGATCTCGACGATCAGCACGTCGTTGCCCTCGCCTGCCTTTTTTATGCGGCGCACGATCTCGCCTACGATATGAGGGATCACCTGGATCGTCTTGCCCAGATAATCACCCCTGCGCTCCTTTTCGATGACGGAGCTGTAAACTTTGCCCGTGGTGAAGTTGTTGTCTTGGCTTAAATTTTCATCCAAGAACCGCTCGTAGTGCCCCAAATCCAGATCGGTCTCCGCGCCGTCGTCGGTGACGAAAACCTCTCCGTGTTCCAGCGGACTCATGGTGCCTGGATCGACGTTGATATAAGGATCCGCCTTTAAGATGCGCACTTTTTGCCCAGCGTGCTTTAAAAGCGTCGCGATCGACGCCGCCGCAATGCCCTTACCCAGCGAGCTCAGCACTCCGCCGGTGACGAAAATATATTTCGTTTGTTTTGCCATAAGTTTTCCTAAATTTTGATATTAATGTCGCGATTATAACTTCTTTTAGGTTAAAGCACACTAAGCTAGAATTTGAAAATTTTAGAAATTTACGGCAAAATATGACCCAAATAAATTTTAAATTTAAAGGAGAGATGATGAAAAAGATCATCGCGGCTTTAGTGCTCATCGTAGCGCTTATAGTGGGCGTTTTTGTAGCGACGAAGGACGCTAAAACGGGAGTAGCTAAAAGTGTAAACGATAGCATAACCAAAACGGTTGACGGTGCGGTCGGCAAGAGTGCCAGCGCGGCGATTGAGCAGCAGATTGCGGAATTTATCGCTAGAAACGAAATTTTCGAGACTAAGAGCGCTAAATTTTATCCGGGAGATAGCAACTCAAGCGGCTTTATCGAAGGCGTAGTAAAAAAAGAGAAACTACAAAAAAGCCTTGCTGAAGGCTTTAGCAAGCTAAAGGAAAAAGCAGGCGCGCAAGATAGCAACGATACGGACGAGCCGGATCCTGCTAAAATTTTTCCGGAGGATTTTGCTTTTCGCTACGACTACACTATCAAGCATAGCGTAAAAAACGCTGCGGATGGATTTGAGAGCGACGGAATTTTAACGATTAAGACGCCATATTACGCAGAACCTTGCAAGAAGCTGTTTAAGACTGACGCGCCGCTTAGCACGCATCTAAACTACGGACCTACAGAGGTTAAATTTAGCGCAAAGCTAGCCGATATAAATGTGCTAGAAGATGGCGGAATGGGACGTCTTGCAGGCCTTAGCCTAAACGGCACGAGCGATATGAGCGGCAAAACGATAAAAGCCTTGGGCTTTAAAATCGGTGAAATTTTTATAGACGACGGCAAGGATTCGGGTCTTGATATAAAGGATCTTATCTATGAGGCGAACTTTAAAAACGGTATCCAAGATCTAGACGATAATATAACCAAGCTCTTTTTGAATGACATAGATTTTGCAGGCAGTACAAAAGAGCTCGTCGTAACTGTAGATAAGCAGCGCTTCGTCGTAGTTACGGATATGAGCACGGAAGGTAGCTACCGCGTAAAAGATGGAATTTTAAATTTCAACGAAAGCGATAAAGCCCAAAGCTTAAAAATCGCCGATGTGCTAGTGCGAAACATCCATTTAGGTGTCGATACCAGCTTTAGCGCCGCACTTTTCGAAAAATATCTGTCTGTTATCTCAAATCCGCAAGAAGGCGAAAAATTAGCGGAAAATAAAGAGCTTTTTATGAAGCTGCTAAAAGATGATATGAAAATCAACGTGAATGATTTTTCGTTTGAAAATAGCCTCGGCAAGAAATTTGCTTTTAACGCAAGCGCGCTAGTAGGTGGCTACATCGACGAGACGCAGCTTTTTAAGCGTATGAGCTTGGATGGCAAAGCTACGATAAATACGACCATCACGGACTTCCTATCGCCTTATGACAGCCTGCGCGATTTTGCGCCGATGGCGGAAGTTTACGGCTCGCAGTTTCTTAAGCCAGACGGAGATGGAGTTAAGATGGAGTTTAGCTTCGATAAGGCAAGCAACTCTATGATCTTAAACGGAAAGCCTATCCCGCTACCGCACAACTAAATTCTTAAGCTTTGCGGGTGGATTTTAAGCCTGCCCGCAAAGATTTTTATTTTCCTGCTTTTTCGGCGCAGAATTTCGCAAAGCTCCGCGCAAATTTTCCCCTACAAAATTTCGCGGCTCTACCATAAAATTTCGCTCAAATTTTATCGCATCGTTTCCGCATGCCTTGCTAAATTTTAAAACTTACAAGCCAAAATCTCATATTTGCAATGACAGATAGACTTAAGCAATTTTGGCTATAATGCGCGCTTTTGCAGCGCAGCTAGCGTAAATTTAAAAGACAGCGGATTATGAGCGGCATTTATTACGCCGCCTCTTTTGACGACGTATTTTATATTGGGAAACTAACGCTAAATTTGCATTTTTAAATTTCAAGGAACGATATGAAAGTAATCAAACGAAACGGCAGAACCGAGGAACTTGACGTAAGCAAGATCAAAAAATACACGAGCGAGGCGGTAGAAGGGCTGGAAAACGTAAGCCTTAGCGAGCTTGAGGTGGATGCAAAGATCCAGTTTCGCGATATGATCACCACGGAGGAGATTCAGCAAACCCTCATCAAAACTACGGTCGAAAAGATCGACGTGGACCGCCCGAACTGGACTTTCGTCGCCGCGCGGTTATTTTTATATGATCTGTATCACAAAGTAACGGGCTTTAGCGGCTACAACAGCCTGGGGGATTACTTCGCTCGCGGCGAGGCGGCGGGCCGCATAATGCTCGGCTTAAAGGAAAAATACGATCTTGAGGATCTAAATTCTTATTTGCAGCCGCAGCGCGATTTGCAGTTTAACTACCTCGGCATCAAAACGCTTTACGATCGCTACCTAATCAAAGATAAAAGCGGCGCGCCGATCGAGCTTCCGCAGCAGATGTTTATGGCGATCGCGATGTTCCTCGCGCAAAACGAGCTTGATTGCCAGAGCTGGGCGAAGAAATTTTACGATCTCATATCTAAATTTGAAGTCATGCTCGCCACTCCGACGCTTTCAAACGCCCGCACGACGCGCCATCAGCTAAGCAGCTGCTACGTGGGCTCCACGCCCGATAATATCGAGGGGATTTTCGATAGTTACAAGGAGATGGCGCTTCTGAGCAAATTCGGCGGCGGTATCGGCTGGGACTGGTGCAAGGTGCGCGCGATGGGCGGCAGCATCGACGGGCATAAAAACGCCGCGGGCGGTATCATCCCGTTTTTAAAGATCACAAACGACATCGCCGTCGCCGTCGATCAGCTGGGCACACGCAAAGGCGCTATCGCCGTGTATATCGAGCCGTGGCATATGGACGTGAGCGACTTCCTCGATCTGCGCAAAAACTCGGGCGAGGAGAGGCGCCGCGCGCATGAAATTTTCCCTGCGCTGTGGGTAAACGATCTGTTTATGAAAAGGCTTCAAAGCGGCGGCAAGTGGACGCTCTTTGATCCCGCCGAAGTAAGCGATCTGAGCGATCTATATGGCGCGGAATTTGAAGCGCGCTACGAGCAGTACGAGGCCGATGATAAAATTTCAAAATCCACCATCCTGGCAAAGGAGCTTTGGAAGAAAATTTTAACGAGCTATTTTGAGACCGGAATGCCCTTTTTATGCTTCAAAGATAATGCCAACCGCATCAATCCAAACGCTCATCAAGGCTTAATCAGAAGCTCAAATTTATGCACGGAGATCTTTCAAAACACGGCGCCGAACCACTACAAAATCAAAGTCGTTTTTGCTGACGGTAGCGAGAGGCTGTTTGAGGAAAACGAAGAGGTAAGAACCGACGCGGGCATCGTAAAAAAGGCGAAAAAGATCACAGCGCTAGACACGCTGGGCGGCAAAGAAATTTTTATCGTGGAAAAAGGCTGCAGCGAAGGCGCGACGGCGGTTTGCAACCTCGCAAGCGTAAATTTAAGCAAAATCAACAGCCGCGAGGAGATAGCTCGCGTGATGCCGATCGCCGTGCGAATGCTAGATAACGTCATCGATCTAAATTTTTACCCGCACGCCAAGGTCAAACACACCAATCTAAAAACGCGCGCGATAGGGCTCGGCGTAATGGGCGAAGCGCAGATGCTGGCCGAGCGCGGCGTGAAGTGGGGCAGCTACGAGCACTTCGAGCTGATCGATAGGATAATGGAAAACGTAAGCTTTAACGCGATCAAAGCAAGCTCAAATTTAGCCGTAGAAAAGGGCAAATACCCTGATTTTACGGGTTCGAAGTGGAGTGAAGGAATTTTCCCGATCGATTTAGCGAACGAAAACGCTAAGGCGCTCGTTAAGCGCGGCGGGCTCTTTGAGCAGAGCAGCTGCGATTGGGACGGACTGCGCGAGAAAGTAAAGCGCGACGGCATGCGAAACGGCTACCTGATGGCGATCGCGCCGACATCGAGTATCAGCATACTCGTAGGCACCACGCAGACGATCGAGCCGGTGTATAAGCGCAAGTGGTTCGAGCACAATCTAAGCGGCATGATCCCGGTCGTCGTGCCGAATTTAAGTCCAAAAACGTGGCAGGCGTACGTACCTGCATACGAGCTCGATCAGCGCCTACTCGTAAAAGCGGGCGCCATCCGCCAAAAATGGATCGATCAAGGCCAGAGCTTAAATATCTTTATGAGCCTGGATAAGGCAAGCGGCGGCTATCTGAGCGAAATTTACACGCTTGCATGGCAGCTCGGGCTAAAATCGACCTACTACCTGCGCTCCGAAAGCCCCGATAGCGAGAAACTAAACAACGTCGCGGATCGCTCGATCGAATGCGAAGGGTGTCAGTAAAAGGCAAAAGGATTAACATATGAAACTAGATAGATTTGAAATAAAAAATTTTCGTTCAATAAAAGACATGGCGATAAATATTGAAGAGAGAAATGGTAAAAAATGTATAATATTAGTAGGAAAAAATGAGGCTGGAAAAAGTAATATATTAAAAGCTATATCTGCAGTATTTAATGGATATAAGGTTAGCATAAAAGATCAAAGAAAAACAGCTTCGGATAGTGATGAATATTATATTGATGCTATCTTTAAGCTTACACAAAAAGACATTAGTGATATTAAAGAAAAATTAATCGAAGAATATCATATAGAAAGTCTAGATATTTTTGAAAATAATTTAAGTATTGAAAGCTTTATTCAAGAAACTTTTGGTGAAATGATATTAACATTGAGTATAAAAGATAATGATACACCGAGCTTAATCTACCGGGAATATGAAGAATTAAATGATAAATATAAAATATCTAACTTATTCTACTATAGTACAGATAATCGGCAAATTACAAAATTAGAAGGCGAAAGTAATAGTCCTTTGCTTGAGCCTTTGACGTATGATCACATGAAGACAATTGTGTTTGAAATAATAAAAAATATAATACCCATGGAGAATATTTATAAGCGAGTTATGTTTTGGGAGTATAGTGATAGTCATTTATTGCCATCTAACGTAAATATAGAAAACTTTAAAAATAACCCAGACATATGTATGCCTTTAAAAAATATTTTTTATTTAAGCAATATAAAAGATATTCAACAAGATATTGAAAATGCAGCCAAGAAAGATAAAGGACTACATAGCTTTTTAGACAATATATCTAATAAAGCAACAAAAGAATTTAGAGAAATATGGCCTGACTTAAAAAATATAAAGTTTGTTATAAGAAAAGATGGTGAAGAGTTTGATATACGAATACAGGAAAAAGAGTTTTATTCTAATGAAGATAGAAGCGATGGCTTTAAGAGGTTTATAGCAATATTGCTTATATTATCAATTGAATATAGAACACAAAAAGAATATAGTAGATTAATCTTATTTGATGAACCAGATGCTTTTTTATATCCAACCAGTGCGAGATTTTTAAAAGAAGAGTTACTAAAAATTTCAGAAAAAGCTGTTGTAATTTACTCTACGCACTCTCCTTTTATGATAGATAACGAGTGCATAGAGAGACATCTGGTTATAGAAAGAAAGGATGATATTTCAGAAATAGTCCCACAAGGTAAATCACCATTTCAAGAAGACGAACTTTTAAAAAGAGCAATTGGAAGTCATATATTTGAAAGTATACAGTTAAAAAATATTATTTTTGAAGGCTATATGGACTATAAAATTTTTAAAATGTTTTGTAACATAAATGATTTTAAAAATTGCGGGATAGTTTATATGGGCGGCATAAAAGACGTTGATATGATAACTACGATGATGATGCTAACTGGTAAGAAATTTCTTATAATATCCGATAGTGATGAAACTTCAAAAAATAAGAAAAAAGACTTTGAGGAAAGATTCCCGGAATTTAAAACTAATTGGATTGAATATGATATTGCGGGTACAGAATTTAAAACTATTGAAGATTTTTATAGTGATAAATATGTATTAAATAATTTAGAAAGTGAAAAATTTGATATAAAAGAGTATGGTAATGGTAAAGCTTGCATGGCCAATATAAATAAAATTATAAAGGATAAAAACAAAATTAAAGAATTTAAAAATAGGCTCATAAATAATATTTCCAAAAATGATATGAAAAAGGATAAATATACTATATTTATGGATATTATAAAAAAGATCTTAACAAACCTATAGGGAATAATAAATCCAAAGTTGCAGCCTATTTTGCTCTTGTTTCGAATTGTCGGCTGCTTATACAATAGTTTTGATCAAAACCCTAAAAAGTGTTTACTTGTCTATTTTTGATTAATTATTTATAAATTTATCCATAACTAAAGCGCTTTCATCCATCCCTCGCCCGATGAAAACCAAAAAATTATCGCAGCGTTTACAGTCGCTAAAAGGCGTTATCTCAAATTTGCCGTTTACGAACTGCACGACGTATTGCGCTTCATCATCTTTGAAGCTCGCAAGCCCCTTTATGCGGTAAAAATTTTCCGGCATATTGCTCATAAATTTGATGAAATTTTGCCTATCGATGCCCTCAGGAAGGTCCTTTTTAAACGAGACTATCCCCTCGTCTTCGTGCGTCGCATGCATTTTGCCCTCGAGCAGGACGGACGCCATATACGAGGTGTCGCTCTGGCGGTAGAGCAGATAGTTTGGATTTAGCTCGGCGCCAACCGTCTCGAATATCTCGGCGCAGCGGTTGTTTTGGATCAAAGCTTGTCGTATCCGCTCCTTTTGCTCGGGCGAGATCAGATCAATTTTATTGAGCACTATGACGTCGGCGGCCTTGATCTGCTCGAGCATTATTTTTGATCTGCCCTGCTCTTTTAAAAAATTCGCCCCATCGACGACTGTGACGATGGCGCATAGATTGACCGCGTCTTTTATCTCGTTTAGCTCGCTTAAGATATTGAAAGGATTGGCAACGCCGGTGGTTTCAAGCACGATGCTGTCAGGTTTTTTAGGCTTGAGCTGCGAAATCGCGAGCTTGATCTGCCCCGTCATTGAGCAGCAAACACACCCCTCGTCGATCTCTACGAGCGCGTATTTGGCGTCCAGCAGTGCGCCGTCGAGGCCGATCTTGCCGATCTCGTTTTGGATGATACCCGTAAATCTATTTTGCGCCGTTTCGTGCTCGATAAAATTTTGGATAAATTTCGTCTTGCCAGAGCCCAGATAGCCGGTGATGATGAAAAAATTCGGCCGCTCGCCGCCTTGCATAAAAATTTGCTTTTTATCCTCTTTAGCTAAGCGCAGCAAAAATTTAAACAAAGGCGCCGAGCCTGGCAGTTTCTTAAAGGATTTATCGTTAAATTTAAAGCATCCGTCACCCGCGTCCTCGCCGTAGATTAAATTTATAAAAATTTCGCCGCAGAGCGGATCTGCTTTGCTTTTTAAATTTCGATCTTTGTCGTAGATCACGGCGTGCGCCGCTTTTTTGTAAATTTCAAAGCTCTCGTAGCGCGGCTCGTAAATTTTGCAAAGCGCGATATGCAAAAAGTTCATAAACGCAAGCGATACCCTAAAGCAGGGGAAATTTTTATCGAGCCCCTCTTTTGCGATGATCTGCTTGCCCTCTATGTACACGCCGTCCTTTGCGTACGACCTATCTCTGAGCTTTGTTTTAAAAGATAGCGCCGAGCCCCGCTCTTGCGGCTTTAAATAGATCGTAGCGACGCAGAAATTATTTAAAAGCTCCTCGTGCGCGGAGAAATTTCGCACCTTCATCAAAAACTCCGGCTCTCCGGCTAAAACGGCTTCAAAAAGAGAGACATTACCGAGCAATTCGTCGTTTGCAGAGGGAAAATAATAAAGCTCAAATACGCCCGCGTCATCTTTCACCTCCCGCAAAACGATACCGTAAATTCCGCCGTAAAAGCCAAATTTTATGCTCCAGCATTCATTAAAATAGTTCCCCTTATACATCCCCTGATACCTGCTTGAGGATTTTACGTCGCTATCGTAAAGAGATTTCATCAATATACATCTCATAAGCGACCTGTAATCCTCAAACGAGTATTTAAATTTCAAAGGGAAAATATCTTGAAATTCCATGCTTCTATCCAAATTTAACCTTATCGCCGTTGCCCAGATAATCGGACGTTTTGGTTCTAAATCTAGCCGTGCCCTTTACGATCGGATAGCCCTCGCGGACGAATTTTTGCACGGTCAGCAGACCCGTGCAGTGGTTGCACGCCATGACCTGGTAGTTCCATCTTTTCAGCCCGATAACCAGATCGTCGTATTTTGGATCCCAGTCGTCAAACGGCGAGATATGAAGTCCGCCGTAAAGCCCGTAGAGCTGGTCGTTGTCGTACTTAAGCTCCTTATGCGCGGAATCCGAGAAGGTAATGATACCCTGATGGCAGCAGCCCGTGATACTCACAAGACCTTTGTCTTTAACGTTTACGAAGATCGACTGCTCGCCAAAAACCCTCGTAATTATAGGGCAGTCGTAGCAAAACGTACACATTCCGGGCTCGATCTCGTTTCTGCCCTTTTTAAACACTACGAGCTCGCCTTTATGGCCTGAATCTTTGATATATTGTCTGCCTTCTGGATAAAAGCCCTCGTGGATGATGATTCTGATGTCGGGCTTATACTTTAAAACGACGGGTAGCGCCCAAAAGTGATCGTAGTGCTCGTGCGACATTATGAGGGTGTCTATCTCACCGCTTTGCAGCATCTTATCGATCCCCTCTCGCTTAAAGCACTCGTGCATCCATTTATAGGACCAACCGCAATCAAGCAGATATTTTTTCTTTTCGCCGTTTAGGCGCTCTATCTCTATCAAAGCGGAGTAGCCGCCGGCGTTATCGGGATTTACGGAGAGTTTTTTGGTTACTTCCCATGCCTCATCTATTTTATCCGGCAGAAGATGCTTGATTTGCGAAATTCCCTCTTCGTAGCTTCCTTTGGCAAGTCCTTTGCCGTTACCAAACGGCGGCCAGTTAAATAGATATTGATTAACGAGCAGTCCGCCTGCGCCTTTAATATCTCCCATGAGCATCGAGTTATCAAACCAGCTCGTTTCGGAGATATTAGTAACCTCGACGCTTTTAATCGCGCCAAAATCGGTCATCTTTCGCACTTCATCCGGAAGAAAAAATTCCCTCGCAGGAGAGTATGAAAATACCCCCATCGATGCGAGCGCGCCCAGTCCTATGCCCGCCGCGCCGCCTTTTATAAAATCTCTTCTAGCTTCATTCATCTCATATCCTTTATTTAAAAATTGTAAGCATATTGCCCACGACGGGCGCTAGATAAACTACGGCGAGATAGATGATCACGCCTATTATAAAGCCCACTACCAAGCCTTTGATGGAATTTTTATTTCCAAAATCGTCTTCCTCGCCTGCTTCCTCCGCCTCTTCCTTCTTGCCGGCAAGCCTCCAGCCCGGCCAGCCGTCCATAAACCAGTAATTTATCAGCATGACGTTGATAAACCAGATCATCGGAATCATAGGGAATTGTTGCGGGTGCGAAAAGCCCTTTTGGGTGCCCAGCAAAAAGTGCGAGACTTGATAATATACGTAGTATAGGACGATAGCCGCCGTCATGCTTATGATCGTTCTAAGAAGGATATTGACGGGCTTTGAGAATTTATTAACCGCATTGTTGCAGTAAAATTTAATAAACAGCACCGGCACGAGCCAAAATATAGCTATCTCGCCTACGTGCAGCCATCGCCAATCAGGCGCAAAAAGCCTTCTGTCGCCTCTAATATGCACGCCCCAGATGAGCTCTTGCAGATAGTAAAAGAAGAATGAAAAGCAAAACGCCATCGCTATAATGCCGAAAAACGACGCCGTCCTTCTAAGCCAATTCGTCTTAATAAGGCTAAAAGGATACCTCTCCCAGATAGTTTCATACACCCACACCATAACGGTACAGCACATAATCCATGCGATATTGAAATTTCCATGCACGGTATCGGCAAAATTATGCCACCAAGGCGGAGTGATGGAGGTGTATTTTTGCCACGGATCGAATAAAATTCCCATTTGCGAATGGAAAAATACGAAATACACGATCATACTTAGCAAAAAGGTCCAGATAAAAACTGTAAAGCCTTTAACGGGCTGCTTTAGCTTCTGCCACGGCGAATTATCCGCAGCCACTACCCAAGAAGGACTTAGCCACGACGCGATAGCCGCAAACATCAAAATAGCTTGTGCCGAGTACTCAAGCGCGTAAAAATCGGTTATGCCAAGCTCTGCAAGCCTTCGCGGACTAAAATACGATATGGCAAGCTCGCCTAAAATAAATTCAAAGAATATCTTTAAGAATACGAAGAAGGTAAAAAATACCATCACCGTAAAGATAATGCCCTTTTTCGCTGGCCCCGCCGTATAGAGCCACTCTCTTTTAAAAGGCCAAAAATCAAAAATATACGCTATCCAGATGATAACTACAAGTAGCCACCTGCACCACATATATCCCACGTAAGGGGTATACATCCTCATCAGTCCCCTAGGATCTTGAAAGATCCACCACGATGCGTAAAACACCACAAACAAAAATAGAGTGTTTATAAGCACCGATGTGAGCGGAGAATATCTTCTAACAAGCTTCCGCTCCTCCAGATAAATTTTGTCTTCAGGTTCGCTCATCGCTCCCTCCTTACATAAAATTTAATCTTTATTAAATTATATAAAAAGAGTGCAGCCCATTTGTAGCGTAAATTTGGATTAAATTTTTAAATTGTCTCAGAAAAGCTTCATTTCGGAAGTTTGATTATAAAATTTGAGCCGTTCTTTAGGCTCTCTACGACGAGCGAGCCCTTGCAGTGATCTTCGATGATGATCTTTGACATATATAGCCCGATGCCGGTGCCGTTTGTGCTGGCTTTAGTAGAAAAATACAGATCGAAAATTTTATCCGCGATCTCCTTTTTGATGCCGCCGGCGTTATCTTTTACGCTTAAGCAAAGATAGGACTTTTCGATGTAGGTTGAAATTTCGATAACCCCGTCGTCGATATTTCTTTCTAAAAAGGCGTCTTGAGCATTTTTTATGATATTTAAAATAACCTGCGAAACCTCGTTTTTATATGTGAGCAAAGTCTGGTTGCAGCCATATTTCGCGTAAATTTTAATCTTTTGATTTTGCAGTATCGCTTTTGCGATATTTATCGCCATATTGCAAAGCTCCTCCAGGCTCGTAACCTCCTTAATCTTGGCGGGCTTAAAGAAATTTCTAAACTCATCGATCGTTTCGGATAGATGCTTGGAATACTGCTCGATCTTGCCGAGTTCCTCCAAAAGAGCCGTTTTATCAAATTTGTCCGCCATCAAGCAGCTAGTGCTTAGATATGAAGCCGTAGCCGAGATGGCAGATAGCGGCTGCCTCCACTGATGCGCTATCATATTTAAAATTTCGCCCATCTGAGCGAGCCTTGATTGATACTGCAGCTGCTCGTCTTGGCGCCTTATGAGCTTTAGCTGCTCCTCGATCTCGTGGTTGAGCGTTAAATTTAGCCGCTTGACCTTTAGCCTGCTTTGTTTTAATTTCTTCTCCGCCATCACTCTTTTAGTGATATCCACCACTATCCAAAGCACCTCGTCGTTCCCCGATATGGAGTCGCCCGAAATTCTAATCCAAAGCCCTTTGCCGCTTTTGTGCCTTAGCTCGTAGTTTAGCTGCAGGGCCTCATTTTTTCTTACTTTATTAAAGGCGATGTCTGCAAAATGCAGGTATTTTTCCTCGCTTAGATGTATGGTTTGAGCGGATTTGCCGATGATCTCGTCGTATTCGTAGCCAAAAATTTTACAAAAGGTCTCGTTGCACTCCATAATATTTCTTTTCTTATCCACGATGAAGATGCCGACGCCGGAATTTGAAAATATCGTCTCAAATCTCTGATGATTTTTTTTGATGTCTACTATCGCCATTTTATCCTGTATCCTTGTGAGTAGATATTTTCTATCAGCTTATAGCCAATTTTTCGGTGAAATCTGGATATGATATTTCTTACCCGTTTATCGTCATACTCGTCGCAATCCTCGAACAGCTCGTTTTCTATCTCAGGGCCGCTTGCGATCCGTCCGCTAGAGCTTAGAAGCAGCTGCAACAAAGAGGTTTCGTTTTTGGTTAGTTTGATAATTTCGCCTGCCTTGGATAGGGTTAAACTCTGCTTATCCCACACGAAATCGCCGCTTAGATAGATAAACTTTCCGGGTTTTATTTCGATGCTCTGCGTGATTTTTTCAAGCACGCTTAGTAGATCCTCTGTCGTAAAAGGCTTTAGAATATAGCCATCCACGCCGATGGATATCGCTTTGGTGAAAAATTTAGACTCGTCGTAGGCTGAGAAGATGACAGTTTTTACCGAAGAATCGATCTGTTTGATCCGCTCCAACATCTCAAGCCCGCTCATGCCCGGCATATTGATATCGGTAAAAACAATGTCTGCTTTGCTTGCTTTAAATTTATCGACGCCCTCTCGCCCGTCGCCGCAGTCGATAACTTGATGAAAGAATAGTTTTAAAATTTTTGCGGTCTGCTGCCTTACCTCATTATCATCCTCGACATATAGGGCGCGCATACTGCGAGTTTGAGCTTGTATTTTGTTTATATCCATAATGCAGCCCCTCCTTTTTAAATTTATCCCTTATCGTAAATTCTATTTCGCGCGCTACAACCCTGTTTTAAATTTACAAAACCGAGTGTTTTTATTCCACCTGCCCGAGCTTTTTGAGATAGGCAAAAATTTTAGCGATCTCGATCATTTTATTTAGGCTTTCGAGCAGCTTCGCGCTTTGCGAGCTCGGCGCGGATTTGAAAATTTCGCTATTTTCAACGCCGATTACGAGGCTGTTCTCGCCCAGATAAAGCTCGGTTTTACCAAATAAATTTACGGTGATCGTCTGCATATTTTCTAAAATTTTTTTGTTTTGCAAAAATGCGGCGGCGGCGGGATTGTTTAGATAAACATCAAACGACGCGCTTAGGTGTGGGCTGTCTTTAAGCAGCTTCAGATCCGACGCGCCGAAGATAAACTCTCCGCGCGGCACGACTAAAATTTGGCTATCGAAGGTCTCGCTAAAATCAAATTTTGCAAAAAGCCCGTCAAAGATCGCAGTATCATCCTTCTTTTTAAGATGCAAAATTTTATCCAGCTCAAATACTCGATTTTCTCTGTTTTTATCGAAATCGCGGCTTAGGCAGATGTCACCGATTTTTATGCTGAATTCGGGCGTCTTGCCCACTATCGCGTGCTTGCAAGTGCATAGATTCGCCTCTTTACGGAGCGGATTTTTGTAAATTTCATCGAGCAAAAACGCGCCGAAAGGCTGAAAGGTAAGACGCAGCTCCTTTGCGATCCAAAGCAGAAATTCATTCTTAAAGGCCTCTTCGCTGAGCGATTCAAATTTACGCGAAATGCGCACGGCTAGGTATTTGTAAGCAGGATAAGCAAGAGCTAGCAGCACTAATAAAAACAGGAATGAGAAATCTCCGAAATCCTTGCGCATAGCGATAAACAGCGCCAGCACTACCACTGCTACACCGCCGCGCGCCTTCCAAAGCGCCACATTGCGCGCTCCATCTAGTTTTTGCTTTTTTAATTCGTAAGAAACAAGGCTCATCGCTATCCCCGTGAGTGAAATTTGACGTTCATTATAGCGAAAAATGGGATTAAATCAAGCCATATGATAAGCGCGTTGCTATTTATAAGGCGGGTTTTTTATAAATAGCTCAAAAGCATAGAGATCGCCGTCTTTTTCTCTACATTTTACAATATCGCCCTGTTTGAATTCTAAAATTTCATCCAGTTCGGATTCAAATTTCGTCGTATCGGTAATTTTAAAAATATATTGCGCGATTTGAGAAGCCTTTACCGGGCGCCATACATCGATATCTTCGTTTAAAATTTTTATAAAAATTTCTTTATCGATCGCGTTCGCCATATTAAACCTTTCTGCCCGGTTATCTAAAATTCTTTCTGCCTAACCACAATTTAAGATATTTTAATACGGGTCTTAAATAATCATTAGTAGCGTTGGCTTTAAAGGTGCTTATGTCCGATTCTATCAAATACCAGCTATATCCGTCATCCTTTAAAATATTCATTTTGCGATGTTTGGCCTCAGTGTTTGCGTCAGATATCTCTATATCCAGTACTTTATTTGCAATATTCATCTGTACCGATAGATTAGAGATTAGATCATATATGAAACGATTAAAATCTTTGATGATATGGGTATTATATACGTCATCGATCATCTCAGCTCTTCTTTTTTTAAAAATTTTCTTCTCTATCGGGTCTCCATCAAAAAGCTTTTCATAATGATCTGCGTCTACTATGAGTTCTTCGTAAGACGCGGTAAAATATTTCCCATACATCCCAAATTTCCAATTCGTAGGCACCATTTCGTCTATTACTTGAAAATATTCGCTATTAAATCGATAGTAATCTATATCATCTAAAAATGGTAATATGCAATAATAAACCTGCCCCTCTTCATATTGGATACCATGAACAAAATAGGTTCTGTTTAACCCCAGATACTCATGCCTATCTTCTTTTATACATTTTACAATCATTTTTAATCATCCTTAAATTTGAAATTATCTACGGCTTCTATGATGGGCTACCCGTCTTTATCGCCTATTATACTATTTTTAACAAGTTCTGTAAAAATTCTTTGTTTTTGGATTTGTTGATTGCCTCTTTTATAGCATTAAAGGATAATTTTAAATTCTTTAAATTGCCGTCTATAATGCAAAAACCGTTTTTATCGCACAATGATATTATGCCCCTTAATACAGTCTCATACTCGGATCTAAAATCGATACGAAACGTAGCGGACTCTATTATATTATCAGCATCAAAAAATACCTTTAAGCGATTGCCGTTTTCGCTTCCATATAGATCTATTTCGTTAGACCAAGATTTTTCGGGCTTTAATAGGCGCGAAATTTCAGAAAATATCTCTTTTTTGATCTTTGCTTTTTTCCAATACTTATCGTCTTCAAAGAGCTTTATATTGCTATATTGCGGATCGTATTGTAGATCGTAGGCATCGCTTTTAGGCAGAATAAAAAACTCACATTGCCAAATTGCCATATCTTCCTTTCTCAAATATTTTCATTATAAAATTTTAAAAGTAATAGACATAGCAGCCCCGGTCATCGTATATATCGAATAAAATCGAAAATTTCTCTTTATTGTTTGCGGCTAATTGAACTCTGATATTCAAAGATGGCTCTTTTGCCAGCTCAAAATTAAAATGGTGCAGCAGTATGGATCTCAAAAAATTTGGCTCAAGCGCCTTTTCTTTTATAAAAATAACGCCCGCTCTGGCGCCGTTTTTATAAGGTTTAGCTTTTGTGTATTGCCCCTTCATATTTTTAAGAAGATACTCCTCTATTTTCTCATCTCTTTCCCAAAAAAGAATTTTATAAACTACGCTATCTAAGTGGCTTGCTTTTGAAATTAAAAACATAACTAGCCTGATTTTGGCCTCTACATCGATATTTTCAAAATCTATTCTTGATCTGGCTACGCCTCTTTTATTTCTTCTTATTTTCCTGAATTCTACGTCAAAATTACTTGGATTTATAACGTTTTTTATCATTGTTGCCACCTTTTAAAAACCTTTCGCTGCGTGATTTAAAATCCCCATCTACTTTTTCCATTTAAATTTTAATTTCTTTCGCTTTATTTTTATAAAATTTTCCAACTGCTTATCGGTAAAATTTAAAATCTCTTTTCGG
>NZ_CALIIS010000220.1 GCF_938017705.1 uncultured Campylobacter sp. | reverse complement strand
ATTTATATTTTTGAGAAAATTTCAGCGTGAAATTTCCATCCGTAAAATCTAAACTTAAGATTTTTCAAAGCAAATGAAATTTCAAGCAAAAGCGCTAGCGCTCGATTATCTAAAAATATGAAATTTAGTTTTTTGACTCATTTAGACTACGATTTTCAAGGCAAGCCACATCATTGGAAATTTTTAAAATTTAAAGTTATCTCAAAAATAATTTGCTATTTTGCCATATGGTCTTATTTCACGAACATATTGCAATGCTCGGCAAAAAGTAGCTTTAAATGCGCCAACGAGCCGCCCGATTGTAATTATGAAGCGTTAAAAGCGTAATTAAGGGCATTGCAGCATTACCATCTTGCCGCTATGATCGGTAATATCTGAGAATTTATGAATGTTAAATTCTAAGCCGCAAATCGAACAAGGAGGAAATTTATCGACTTCCTTCTTGCCTAAAAGCGAGCAAATTCCGCCTATTGCCGGATTATGTCCAACGATAAATATGCATTCTGCGCTAGCTGCATTAAAATTTTGCATAACATCTGTGCTAGAAATTTCCACATCATTGCAAGATAGCGCATTATTTTCGCTAATGCTAGCGGGAATTTTAGCGCTCTTAAAAGCAGAATTTTCAGCGTTTGCGTCGCGATGTTTTTCGCTACTCAAACCAACCGCATTGTATTTTTCAACATTCACACTGCACCCAAAAAATCGTTTCTCATCCAAGCTGCGAACAAACTTTGCCAAATCCCATAAGCTTGCGTCGTATAACTCTCGCAATGACGCTACCCTTTTTATCGCATCCAACGCATTAGCGATAATTTGCGCCGTATGGAGTGCGCGTATAGCCGAGCTTGTAATAATTAAATCAGGCGTAAGTCCCAAGCTACGCAGCTTTTCTCCGAGTTTAATTGCGCAAAGTTCGCCCACTTGGCTTAATGCCCGTTCAAAATCGCTTTTGCCGCCGCTTTGCGCCTCGGCATGTCTTATAAAATATATCCGTTTCATCTGCATCCTTTCACAAAATTTTATGTAAAATTTAGCGTTAAATTCTACAAAATTCTAAATTTTTTCTGGATTATTCCAAAGCCATAACCGACCACAAATCCCGCTATGTGCGCATACCACGCCACATTTATGCCCATTAGCATCGGTGCAAAGCTCATTATCAAAATTGCGATAAAAATCCCGCCCGCATTGCGTTTATCAAAATAAGCAATCACGCCTAAAAGCACACAGATAGCGCCGCTAGCGCCTACGATATTGACGATTTCTCCCATGCTCATGGCATAACGGATATAAATCAGACACAAAGCGCCACTAAGCAGCCCGCCTACGATGTAAAATAGCGTAAATTTTATCCCACCGAACGCTCGCTCTAAAATCCCACCGAATTGATACAAAACTGCCATATTCATCACTAGATGCATCACTCCGCCGTGCATAAAAAATGAACTTAATAGCTGCCACGGCATCCCCTCGAAAAAATATGGATTGAGCCCAAAAAATAGATAGGACTTAAAGCCAAAAAAATATTCTAATGCGAATGAAATCACGAAGAATAGGACATTCGCCACAATGATCGCGAGAGTAAATTTGCCTGTTTGCATGAAACTCCTTAAATTTTTCACGCATAGTAGCAAAATTTTGATTAAATTAAAGGCGTCGCGTGTTTTTATGGGTTAGAGAAAAATTATAGATAAGTTCTAGCATCAAAATTTTGACAATGGTTTTAATTGCAAGCGCCTTATCAAAATAGCTGCGTTAAAGTTAAAATTTAGATATAGCGGCTTTAAAGTAAAATTTTCATGATAAAATTTAGACCGTAAATCTTTTTTGAAAGTTTTACGTAATTTATAAAGTTTATCTGACGTAAATTAAAAAACAAACATGCCGTTAAATTTAATAACGATAAAATTTCAGTTATATGAAGCCATTTTGTAGAATTTTATATAAAATTATAAGTATAATTTTATTAAGAATAACAAAAATTTGAGTTCAAATTAATTTCAAAATAAATTTTTAGAGTAATATTTTATTAAATGCTTGTTATATATAATTACGCGTTAAAAATGCTAATTTAATTTACCGCGATAGCATCAAAATGAGTTTTTATTCATAAGTTTTTACTACAGGAGTTTAAAAGCCATAAAATTCTAAAATTTGATTAGAATTTTAGGAATTTAATAAATTCTGCAAAGCTAAGTCATAGCTAGAATTCCAAGCGAAATTATTTGCAAAATTTTGCTTGGAATTTTAGAGCATAAATCAAACCGTCGCGAATTTTTAAACCGCCGCGAATTTTTAAAAGGTCTAACGAAATTTCATAAAATCTAATAAATTCCAAAAGTTATAAGAAATTTTTCAAAAAATACGGGCGAAAGAATTTTCAAAATTCTAGTTATTCACCCGTCCGTATCCTGCGAAGCGGTTCGACGCTAGGCAGCTTATGCGGTCTTTGCCACAGCGCACGATGTAGCTATTTTCCATCTTTTGCCCCGCTACATGGACGTTTTTCTTATTTAAATTTACGAAGTCCGCTTGATTTCTACCGCGAGTATTGTGGACAAATTTCACGCGACCGTCGGCATAGATCTCGCGCACGATACCGATATGGCTGATCTCGTTATTGACCTTGCCTTTGTTAGAGCGCAAGGTGTTTTGAAAAAATACCAAATCCCCCACTCGCGGCGTATTGCTGAGTAAATTTTTACGGCTGTAATAATTATATATTGCTTGGGATTTACGTCCGTTTGTGAAGTATTTCGGCAGATCTTTTGAGTTAAAAAATAGATCATCGTATTTATCATTTAGCACGGTGATAAATCCGCTGCAGTCCCCTCCAGCGCGAGTGCCGGTGTAATCGTCCACAGATGCAATTAGCGGGCGGTTAAACTCGCTTCCCGGCACCGAAGTTATTCCCTCTTCATGATCGTTTAAGACATACGCTTGCTGGCTGCCGGCAGACGGGGCTTTTGAGGAGCAACCGACCAGCAAAAACGCACCCAAAGCGCAAATAATTAGTTGTTTCATATAAAAATCCTTATAAAATTATGTAACGGTTAATTTTGGGCGTAATTTTAGCGCCTGGCGGTAACAAAATGGTAACTTTAAAGCTAAATTCTGTATAATCGCCGAAATTTTACACGGAGAAATTATGCATTATCTACGAATTAACGGGGGCAAAAAACTAAGCGGCAGCGTCAAAATAAGCGGTGCAAAAAACGCCGCATTGCCGCTCATAGCTCTATCTATCCTTTCAAGAAACGAAGTCGTAATTAAAAATTTACCTGCAGTTTCCGATATCCACACGCTAATTCAGCTACTTTCAAATTTAGGCGCAAAGTGCGAGTTCCTTGACGCCAACACCGCCAAAATCGATCCGCGCGAGATAAACTCGACCAAGGCGATCTATGACATAGTGCGCAAAATGCGCGCTTCGATCTTGGTGCTGGGGCCGCTTTTAGCGCGATTTAGACACTGCGAGGTAAGCCTTCCCGGGGGTTGCGCGATCGGCGCAAGACCGATCGATCTACACCTTAGCGCGCTTGAAAAGATGGGTGCAGAGGTTAAGATCGAGCAGGGTTACGTCGTTTGCACCGCAAAAAAGGGGCTTAAGGGCGCGACTATAAATTTTGACAAAATTACCGTCACCGGCACCGAAAATATCGTAATGGCAGCGGCTTTAGCAAGCGGCACCACGCATATCATAAATGCGGCAAAAGAGCCCGAAGTAATCGCCGTTTGCAACGCATTAAAAAGCGCAGGCATCGACATAGAGGGCATCGGCACGAACGAAATCCTTATCAAAGGAAGCGGCGGCGAGCTTTTAAGCTTGAACGAAATTTCGATCATTCCCGATCGCATCGAGGCGGGCACCTATCTGTGCGCGGGCGCGATTACCGGCTCCCGTATCACGATCACGCACTCTTGCGCGGCTCATCTTGGCGCGGTGCTTGCAAAATTTGAAGATATGGGCTTTAAATTTGAAATTTCAAACGGCGGCGAGGAGATAACGATCTTGCCCGCTTCAAAGATCAAACCCGTAGAGATCATCACGAGCGAATATCCGGGCTTTCCTACCGATATGCAGGCGCAGTTTATGGCGCTTGCGTGCATCTCCTCGGGCGTCAGCACCATCGACGAGAGGCTTTTTGAAAACCGCTTCATGCACGTAAGCGAACTTTCAAGAATGGGCGCAGATATCCGCCTAAACGGCCACATCGCGACGATCAGCGGCGGCAAGCTAAACGGCGCAGACGTGATGGCTACCGATCTGCGCGCCAGCTCGGCACTCGTTTTAGCCGCCCTTGCGGCGCGCGGCGAGAGCAAAATACATAGAATTTACCACCTAGATCGCGGATATGAGAGACTGGAAGCTAAGCTTGGTGCGCTTGGTGCCGATATACAGAGGCTGGAGGAATGAGGACTTCGAAATAAAAAATCTTGCGGAAGCAAGCAAAGTGGAATTTTACGCAAAACGCGTTTTAAAATGCCACGCTACGTAAGAGCCACGTAAATTCTATCAGCAGCAATGCATTTAAAACCGCTAAAACTAAATGCGGCGGAATTTTAAAGGCAAATCTTGGTAGAATTTCGAAGGATGAACCTCTTAAGAATTTAAAGTGGCGAACTTTGGTAAAATTTAATGAACGAGCCGTGGTGTAATTTTTTAAGCAAATGTGGGTGGAATTCCTAGGGCAAAGCGGAATTCTACGAGTGATATACTTTGAAATTTTAAGCAACGCTCGCATTTAAAATAAGGCAAGTTTGAGCCCGTGAAATTTTGCGCACTCATTTGGATAAAATTTTGCTTTGCAAGCTCCGGCAAAACATAGAATTTAAGACTATGTGAGGTTTTAACTGCGCGAATTTAAAATGTAAAAAATGATAAAAAGGACTTAAAATGATAGGAATAAATGAGGCTATAGATTTGGCTACGGCTAGAATCACATCAAGCAGGCAGAGCGAAAAGGTGCCTCTTCCCAGCGCTCTAGACCGCATCCTTTCTAGCGATATTTCAGCGCTTAAAAACCTACCCTGCTTCGATAATTCGGCGCTTGACGGCTATGCCTACGCGGCGGAATTCAAAGACGAAAAGCTAAAGATCGTAAAGCCTACGATTTTTGCGGGAGATGAGAAATTCTACGAAATCAAGGCTGCGCAAGCGCAAAAGATAATGACCGGCGCGCCAATGCCTGCAGGCGCGGACTCTGTCGCGAGGCTAGAGGATGTAGACGCGCAAGGTGGAACTCTAAAAATCCCTGCTTCCGTTCATGCCCACGACGGCTTTCGTAAAAAAGGCGAGGAGGTGCGCGCGGGCGAGCTTTTATTGCGCCGTGGCGAAATTTTAAACCCTGCTAAAATCATGCTTCTTGCCGCGCAAGGAATTTACGAAGTAAGCGTTTACGCGCGTCCTAAAATCGCTCTATTTTCCAGTGGAAACGAACTAAAAGAGCCGTGGCAGAGCGCAAGTGAGCGCGAAATTTATAACGCCAACTCTAGTGGTATTGCTGCATTGCTGCAAAAATACGGCTTTGAAAATGAGTATTTAGGGATTTTAAAGGATGATTTTAGCGCGGTATGCGAGGCGCTAAACGCTGCTACGCGTAAATTTGACGTGCTAATTACCAGCGGTGGAGCAAGCGCTGGGGAGGCGGATTTTATGCAAAGCGCTATGAGCGAACTTGGATTTTTGCAGGTTTTCGATCACATCGATATCAAGCCCGGCCGCCCTAGCAAGTGCTTCGCAAAAGACGGCAAATTCGTCTTTGCAATGGCAGGCAATCCGATGGCTGCTTTCGTGCTTACGCGCGCAGTCATACTACCGATCCTATTTAAGCTTAGCGGCGCAGGCGAGGCTTTTAGCGCAGAAGCAGCGATCTATGCCAAGCTCGCAAGCGATCTGAAGCTAAAAAGCGGCAGAGTAAATTTAACCGTAGGCGCATATGAAGGCGGAGTTTTTACGCCTATGCCGTCGCCTTCTGGGCGCATCAGACCGCTGGCTGCGGCATCGCATTTTTTCTTGGCTGATCCCAAATGCGACAAAGTTCGCGCTAGAGAAATCGTAAAAATTTATGAAATTTAAGCGAGGAATTATTGACAAATGAAAATTTATAGGCTACAATCGCGCTTTATTTTTACTGCATGCGGGAATA
>NZ_CALIIS010000219.1 GCF_938017705.1 uncultured Campylobacter sp. | reverse complement strand
CGGCGGGCGGCGTATTGCCAAGCTAAATTTGCGGCTTAGCGCAGCGCGGTTAGAATTTTTCCGGCTTGGAATTTTAATCGCTAATATAGATTTGCGTCGCGGGTTGAAATTTAGCCGCGTGCGTTGTGGATTAAAATTTCGCGCTTTATAAAATTTACGTATCGGGCGTCGCGATCGTGGGTTAAATTTCGCGGCGCGCACTTCACGGCACGCGGTTTTGAATTTTGATCGCACTGGACGGGGCGCGCCGCAGGTTGAAATTTAACTTGCGCGCGGATTTAAAATTTTAATCGCGCTAGATGAGCTTACCGCGAGCTAAATTTAACGCAAGCGCGCCTAGGCGCAGAAGGAGTAAAATTTGAAGGCCTATGCAAAGATCAATGTTTTTTTAAAAGTCGTCGGCACGCGCGGCGGCTACCACGAGATCGCCTCACGCTTCGTGCTGCGCAGGGAGCTATTTGATGAGATAAGCTTCGAGCGCGCGAGTGGCTTTGCGCTTGAATGTGGCGCCGCGCAGATCGCGGATAATATAATTTTAAAGGCCAAGGCGGCGCTTGAGCGGGCGGGCTTTGCGCGCGAGCTTGCGGAATTTTTCAGCTCGCACAAGATCGTGCTTAAAAAACATATTCCGATCGGTGCGGGTCTTGGGGGCGGCAGTAGCGATGCGGCGGCGTTTTTGCGGCTTGCGAACGAGGAATTAAACTTAAAAATTCCGCGCGAGCGGCTTACCAAAATCGCGCAAAATATCGGCGCGGATGTCGCGTTTTTTGTTAGCGGGCTTGAGGCGGCAAATGTGCGCGGCATCGGCGAGATCATCGAGCCTTTCGAGGACTTCTTGCCCGCGATCGAAATTTTAACGCCCGCGATCTTTTGCTCCACCGGCGCGGTTTATAATGAGTTTCGCGCAAGCTTTATGCAAAATATAAATGCTGCGCAGGCTCAAGAGATGTTGCGTTTAAGCAGCGAGCAGCTGCTGACGCGATACGACGGCCCCCTGCTAAATGATCTATTCGCGCCGTGCATAAAGCTATATCCGCAGATGAGCAAGTATCGCGATATGTTTCTAAGCGGCAGCGGCAGCAGCGTGTTTTTCTTAAAATAAGAATTCCAAGGCGCGCGGTTAAAATTTAAAAGCTAAATTTAAAGATAAAATTTAAAATTCGCTCGCCCGCTTTTAAATTTAAGTAAAAACGGGCTAAGCTTAGGGTCAAATTTAGAAGGAAAAAGATGAAAGAACTGAGTAAAAATCGCAAGGCATTTCACGATTTTACGATACTTGAAAGCTTTGAAGCGGGCATCGTGCTAAAGGGCAGCGAGGTCAAAGCCCTGCGCGTGGGCAGGGGCAATCTCAAAGATAGCTTTTGTCGCGTGATCCGCGGCGAGCTATTTTTGCTAAATGCCCATATCAGCTATCTTGAAAGCACCAACGCCCATTTTCGTCCAGACGAGGGGGCGGCGAGAAAGCTTTTGATGCATCGTAAGCAGATTGACAAACTGCTTGGCGCGGTTAGCAAAGAAGGCCTTACCATCGTGGTTTTGTCGCTGTATCTCAATGATAAAAACCGCGTAAAGGCGCGTATCGCTTTGGCTAGTGGCAAAAATCTGCACGATAAGCGCGAATCGCTAAAGCGCAAGGAAGCCGACCGCGAAGCGCAAAGCGCGATGAAGCGATACGACAAGCATTCATTTTAAATTCACAAAACTTTGGTTAAAATGCGGGCTTAAATTTAAACCCGAAGGAAATGCAATGAAGAAATTTTTATTATCATGTTTGGCGATTTTTGTCTTAAGTGGCTGTGGAGATGATTCGCAGAAAAAGACGGGCTCTGTTGGCGAGAATCCTGCCGCGAGCGAGAATCAGATGGCAAAAAATTCCGCTCAAGATAAAAATGGCGAGCGTATTGGCGGAGAAAGTGGCGAGGAGGTAGCTTTTACGCCGTTTAAAACGGGCGAGCGCCTTACGCTTAAAAGCGTCGTAGGCGGCGAGGTAACGATCGAGCGGACAGAAAAGGGCTTTAAGCTCGCGGACAGCGATAAAATTTTAATGTTTGATATTTTTGGTACATACTGTCAGCCGTGCCGCATCGAAGCGCCGCATCTGATGGACTTTCAGTTAAAAAATTCCGCGGATTTTCTAATGGTCGGCTTGATTTATTTCGAGGACATTACGGACGCGCAAGTGATCGAAAATTTTACGAAAAAGTTTAATGCGTATTATTTCATCTCCAATTCAAAACAGAACGAGCGCATAGTAGGTCAAATTTTAAGCGACATCGGTTATCGCCACGCGCTTTCGATCCCTTTTAAGGTAGTACTTAAAGACGGAAAATATCAAAGACTTACCGACATTAACGAGGGCGATGAGCGGGGCAAGCCATATTACTTAGGCATGGTCGATACCGATGTGATAAAAAGCGATATCGCCAGGATAAAAAATGGCAACTAAAACCGGTGTGCAGATTCACACTCGCGCCAAAACAAAATCTTTCGTGCCTCGTCCGTATAAAGTAATTTTGCTAAACGACGACGTGACGACGATGGATTTCGTGGTTTATATTTTGATGGAGATTTTCGCCAAAAACTTTAACGACGCCGTAGATTTAATGATGAAAGTTCATAAGCAGGGTCGCGCGGTTTGCGGCGCGTATCCTAAAGAGATAGCCGAGTGCAAGCAACAAGCGGTTTTACAAGCGGCAAAGGCCGCAGGATTCCCTCTTAGATGTGAGATCGAAGAGGATTAAATTTAAAGGAAAGCAATGATAGGATTTTTTTTAAACAAACATTTTGAACAAGCAATCAGCGTCGCAAACGACGGCGAGGACGAATATATCACCACTTCGCACGTAGTTTATGCGATTTTTAAATACAATAAGCCCTTCCATGGGCTCATCGCCAAAGAAATTCCGGATATTAACTACCTAAATATCTTGGATAATCTGGGCGGGCTTTTGGATATGATGCCTAAATCAAGCGGCAAGGCTCCGGCGCAGACGATAGAATTTAAGCAGTTCTATACTGAATTAAATAACGCTAAAGAGCCTAAAAACGAGCTTGATTTTATGCTTAAAATTCTAAATGATAAGGAAAACGACTGCACTAAAATTTTAAATCACTACGGTATCAATGCCGCGATTTTTGAGCTCATTGTGCGAAAGTACAAATCCGCTTTCGATCACCGTGATGAGGTCGTTTCTCGCGACGAAGCCGCAGCGATTAAGCTAAACTCATACGATATCGATGATATCACGCATGCGATGAATTATGACGAAAGCCGCAGGCAGTGGCAGAATACGGAATTTGAGCCCGCGTTTGAGGGCGAAAAGGACGCCATAAACGAGCGCGATATTAAAAAGGATTCGCCTAGTTCACTTTATACAGCAAACCTCAATAAAATCGCGCTTGAAGGTAAGATCGATCCACTCATCGGACGCGAAAAAGAGATCGAAAAGACGCTACAAACCCTCTGTCGCCGCAAGAAAAATAATCCGATCTTAGTGGGCGAAGCAGGAGTTGGTAAAACCGCGATCATCGAGGGTATCGCGCTAAAAATCGTCCGCGGCGAAGTGCCAGAAAAGCTAAAAAACAAGGTGATTTACGCTCTCGATGCTGGCGCGCTGATCGCAGGCACTACGCTGCGCGGGGAGTTTGAGGAGAGGCTAAAAGACCTTATAGACGAGTTTAGCGCTAATCAAAATGCGATTTTATTTATCGATGAAATTCACACGATCGTTGGCGCAGGCACGGGCAATCGCAACGAACTTGATATGTCAAACATCCTAAAGCCTTCGCTTGCAAGCGGCGAGCTATCGGTCATCGGCGCTACTACATACGGCGAATACCGCTCGTTTTCGCAGGATAAAGCGCTTAGCCGCAGGTTTTGTAAGATCGATGTAAGCGAGCCTAGCATTGACGATAGCGTCGAAATTTTAAAAGGCGTAGCCAAAAAATATGAGGAATTTCACGGAGTGAAATTTAGCGACGAAATTTTGCGTGATAGCGTAACGCTTGCTAAAAAATATCAAAGCGATAAATTTCTTCCCGATAGTGCCATTGATCTCATCGATGAGGTGGGCGCGAGCTTTGCGTTTAAGCCGCACGAAGCTCCGCTTGAAATCAGCAAAGACGATTTAGTAAATACGCTTTCGATTAGCGCGAATATCGCAAATTTAAGCAGCAGCGTCGATAATAAACAAGTACTAAAAAATCTGGAAGCCAATATCAAGCGTGAAATTTTCGGTCAAGATGAAGCGGTTAGCAGTCTTTGTAAGGCGCTTCTACGCTCTTACGCCGGGCTTGGAGGTGCAAGCTCCCCAATCGGCGTATTTTTATTTGCAGGTAGTAGCGGCGTGGGCAAAAGTGAGCTAGCCAAGGTCTTAGCCGCGCAGCTTGGAGTGCATTTTGAGCGCTATGATATGAGCGAGTATATGGAAGCCCACAGCGTCTCGAGGCTCATCGGAGCACCTCCTGGATACGTGGGCTTTGAAAATGGCGGAATTTTAACGAATAACATCAAAAAGCACCCTTACAGCGTCATTTTATTTGATGAAGTAGAAAAAGCTCATCCTAGCATGACGAATATTTTTTTAGGAATTTTCGATAACGCAAGTCTTACCGATAACAACGGCGTTACGACCGATTTTAAAAATACGATCATAATAATGACGTCGAATTTAGGCACGAAAGAAGCGCCGCAAGTTGGATTTACAAAAGATGAGAGCTATAAAGTAGATAGCGCCATAAAAAGCTTCTTTGCGCCGGAATTTCGCAATCGCATCGATAAAATCATAAATTTCAACCGCTTAAGCGGCGAAATTTTAGAAAAGATCGTGGATAAAACTATCGGTGAGTTGGAGTCGCAGCTAAAAAACGTAAAGATTAGTCTAAACAAGGAAGCAAAAGATTTGATTATCTCGCGCGGCTATTCGGACGAGTTTGGCGCGCGAAATTTAAAGCGCGAGATCAGCTCGCAGATAAGCGATCATATAAGCGGCGAGCTGCTTTTTGGTGCGCTGCAAGAGGGCGGCTTGGTTAGCGTGAGCGTAAAAGATGGCGAGCTAAGCTTTAGCTTTGCTTCTACGCCTTTGCCGCAGATAGAAAAAAAGCAACCCGCACTAGCTCAAAGCAGTGTCGTTAAATAATGGCTCGGTTTTACGATTTTCCAGATCCTATGGATGCGCCCGATTTTGCGCCGCTTGCAAGTGGCGGCGACCTGAGCGAGGATTGCTTGCTTAGCGCTTATAGCGCAGGGATATTTCCGTGGTTTAACGAGGATGAGCCGATTTTATGGTGGTCGCCCGATCCGCGCGCAGTGCTTGATCCACGCGAAGTGCGTGTGCAAAAGTCCATTAAGCCCTATCTTAAGCGATATGACGTTAAATTTGACGCGAATTTTAAGGGCTTCATCGAGCGCTGCAAAGACGTACGAAAAAAAGAGAGCGACGGCACGTGGATCAGCGAGCAGATCGTGCAGGCTTACTCGCGTTTGGCAGCAGACGGCTACGCTCACAGCGTCGAGGCGTACGAGGACGGCGAGCTTGTGGGTGGGCTATACGGGCTAATTTTTGGGCGTGTGTTTTGCGGCGAGAGTATGCTGAGCCTAAAGAGCAATGCTTCGAAAGTAGCGCTGATTAGGCTTTGTGAGGTGCTTGCAAATTTCGGCTTTTTAATCGATTGTCAGATTATGAACGAGCATCTGAAATTTATGGGTGCTAAAGAGATGCCGCGAGCGGAATTCCTCGCTCTATTTGCTGAGCTTAGTGCGCAAGATAGCGGCTTTGAGCGCTTTGCGGATCTTAAAGTTCCGCGCGGAGCGCAGCATTGAGTCAAAGCTTGAGATGCAGCAGCGTAAAAAATGCGCGGAATTTAGAATTTTAAAGAAATAAGATGTGGCAAAGAGATAAAAGCTCCTCGGTCGGTATGATTATTGTGATGTTTATATTCGTGCCGGCGGCGCTTTTTGTATTTTTGGCGATTTTATATTTTTGGGGCAGCACCGAGCGCAAGTTACCGCGCCTGGATGTCAATGAAACCAACAGCGCGATCCGCGGCGCGATAATCGCAAAAGATAACTACGTCGCGGCAAATTCCGTCAAACTCTACAAAGTTAGCGTCGATGCGCGCAGCATCGATAAAAACAAGCTTGATCTTTTCGTGCGGCTATACTGCATCTACACGGGCGATAGTGAAAAGCGCGTCAAAAGCGCGATCGAGGGCTCTGGCGGCACGACCGTGCTGTCGTATAAGATCGACGCCAAAACCGCCGTGCATCTAAAAGAGCTTGCATATAAGCTAAATTTAAAAAAGGTCTTCGTAAGCTTCATAGGCTCAAACGGCAGGTTAAATCCGCCTATCCGCATGAGCGTGAGCGAAAGCGGCGAGAAGCGCAGCTACAATGTCGGCGATTCGCTCACTCCGTTAATCGGCTATATCAATAAAAAAGAGGTTGATGGCATCACCAAGGTTAGCGGAATTAAGGGGATCGAGAAGTACTATGAGTATTATCTAGCGCCGGTTAGAGATGAGTTTATCGTGGGTCCGCGTGATATCGGTGGTAATATCATTCTAGAGCGCAGCAGCAAAAAAACGGGCAGGATCGACGGCTACAACGTCCGTCTAAGCGTGCCACTAACGCTGCAAAGAAAGATAGAGCGCCTAAGCGATGAGGGCGCTGATAATTACGATGCACGAGAAATCGTGGTAGGCATTATGAACTCCAAAACGGGCAAAATTTTATCCCTTGCGACCAATGCCCGCTATGACCCCTCAAACATCACGAAAAACGATCTTAAGAATTTAAATTTTACCGCGAGCGAATACGCCTACGAAGTGGGCTCGATTATGAAGCCGATAATTTTCGCAATCGCCTATGATGCCAAAGCCGTCAAACCGGGCGAGATCATTAATACCTATAACGGCAGCTATAAGCTTGGTACTCGCACGATCCGCGACACGCATCCTGCAAAGCAGATGAGCGGCGAGGAGATCATCATCCATAGCTCAAATATTGGAATGATTAAAATTTCAGAGCGGCTGGAGGGGCAGGCTATTTATGACGGGCTGATGAACTTCGGTATGTCGCAAAAAACGGGTATCGATCTGCCGTATGAGCAAAGCGGAAATATACCTAGTATCAAAAGCCTGAATAATAAAATTTACAAAGCCACGATCAGCTACGGCTACGGCGCGCAGATGACATTCCTTCAGATGCTCAATGCCTATACCGTCTTTAACAACGGCGGCGTCATGATTAGCCCGCGCCTAGTCGAAAATCTCGAAAATAATGGCAAAACTTACACCGTTAACGAAAGCGAAACCCGCCAGGTAATCTCTAAACCTACCGCTGACGTAATAAAAGGAATTTTAATCAAAACGGTTGAGAGCGGCACGGGGCGCAAAGGGCGGGTAGCGGGGCTGCAAATCGGCGGCAAGACGGGCACTGCGCGTATCGCTAAGGGGGGCGGCTATTCGAGCGCCTATAATAGCTCGTTTTTCGGCTTTGCCAACGACGCAGACACCAGCTACACGATCGGCGTTTTGGTGCGCGAGCCTAAAAGGGGCAGCTACTACGCCGCTCAAAACGCGCTGCCGATCTTTAAGCGGGCGGTAGGAATTTTGATAGAGGAGGGCTATCTAAAGCCCGCAGCCGACGCAAACGCCACGCAAAAGGTCGAGATCAAGGATGAGGCAGTTGAAATTAAAGATTAAATTTGCTAAATTTCGCGAAGTTTTTTAAAATTTTGCGACTTGCGGCGACGAAAATTCGTGGAATTCGGCGCGGCTTTTTTGAATTTATCGGCGTTTAAATTTTACGGCGCGGAATTTTGGCAGCATAGAATTTCGCGGCGTAAATTTTAACGGCACGGCGATGGAATTTTATCGTGATGCGGGATTTTGGCGCGGTAGTAAAATTTTATCACGGCTTGAAATTTTGCATAGCGCCGCTCGCTGCACTAAAGCAATGGAATTTTATCGTGGCTTGTGATTTTGCCGTAGCGCAAAATTCCGCGTAAAGGCAAAATTTTAAATTTGTCGTCGCGCAAGTAACGCAAATAAAACAGAGAGCAAGCTTGTAACGTAAATTTTTAAGACGCAGCGCTATAAATTCGTGCTGTATGTCTGCGCAACTGTGAAATTTAGCGAGTTTGACTGCGAAATTTAACGATGAAATTTAACGCAAGAAAAGAGGAGAATATGAAAGCAAATGAGGGAAAAATGAAAATAGCGATAATCGGGCTTGGCTACGTTGGGCTTCCTTTGGCGGCGGCGTTTGCGGCAAAACACGAGGTCGTGGGCTTTGACGTAGCTCAGGACCGCATAGACGAGCTGCGCGGCGGGCACGACCGCACGCTGGAGCTTAGCGACGAGGAGCTTGCCGCAGCGATTCAAAACGGGCTTAAATTTAGCGCAAAGCTAGATGATATGAGGCAGAGTAATTTTTACATCGTGTGCGTGCCGACGCCCGTAGATAGGCTAAATCGCCCTGATCTCACGCCGCTAATCAAGGCCAGCGAAAGCGTCGGCGCCGTGCTTAAAAAGGGCGACATCGTCGTGTATGAAAGCACCGTCTATCCGGGCGCTACGGAGGAGGATTGCGTGCCGGTGTTGCAGCGGGCTAGCGGGCTAAAATTTAACCGCGATTTTTTCTGCGGATATTCGCCCGAGCGGATCAATCCCGGTGATAAAGTTCACACCGTCACGAAGATCAAAAAGATCGTCTCGGCAAGCACCCCCGAGGCTTTGGACGTCGTAGATAGCGTCTATCTTAGCATCCTGCAAAATGGCACCTTTCGCGCCAGCAGCATCAAGGTCGCCGAAGCCGCGAAGGTGATCGAAAACACCCAGCGCGACATCAATATCGGCTTTATCAACGAGCTTGCGATCCTGTTCGGCAAGCTTGGTATAAACACCAACGACGTCATCGACGCGGCGGCTACGAAGTGGAATTTCTTAAGCTTCCGTCCGGGGCTCGTGGGCGGACACTGCATCGGCATCGATCCGTACTATCTGGCGCAGAAGGCGACCGAGGTGGGATATCACCCCGAAATCATCCTCTCAAGCCGCCGTATCAACGACAATATGGGAAGCTACGTCGCTACGGAGGTCGTCAAGATGATGATAAAATACGACGAAAAGGTAAAGGGCGCGAAGGTCTTGATCTTGGGACTTACGTTTAAAGAAAACTGCCCCGATACCCGCAATACGCGCGTCGTGGATATGATAAGCGAGCTTAAAAATTTCGGCTGCGAAGTAAGCGTCTATGATCCTTGGGCGAGCGCCGCCGACGCTAAGAGATACTACGACATCGATCTGCTGCAAAAGCCTGACTTGCGCAAATTTGACTGCGTCGTAATCGCCGTGGCGCATAAGCAATTTTTTGAGCTTGATTACGCGGGCTCGCTGGTTTACGACGTGAAAAACGTCTATAAAGGCGCGCAAGGAAAGCTCTGAAATTTAGCCGAGGTTTAAATTGGTATTTTAAAAGCAGAAAATAATTTTAAGATATTAAAGCATTTTAAAAGGATCGATATGCAAAAAAGCGGCGTCAACTTTACCCTTCGCTTTATTTGGCAGTCAAAGGGGATGCTATGGGGATGATAATACTATTTTTCTACATTATTCCTTATATAGCCGTTAGCGCTATCATTATGCTTATTACCGCAAAATATATTAAGAAAAATTGGATCAGAGGCATCGTAGCGGTCGTATTACTCCTGATCCCTACTTACGACATCATCATTACAAACATTCTTGGAGCATATTATTGCCATACTATGCCAAAGTCCTTTATAAAGGAAACGGTAGAGTATCCGGAAAGTATTTATTTTGAGGATAACGTTTTTAATGGCTTTAACGAGCAAGATATAGAAAATATGATGAATAACTACCTTGACGGCATCCATCTAAAGACGTTAGCCTTAAATTTACCTGATGGAAACGTAGCCATATATCATTACGAAAAAAATCAAGACGAATACGACAAAATAGTAAAAGAGGTAAAGCAAGAGCTAGGAGAAAAGACGTCGCACTATGATGATATCAGAGCTAGAATCATAAAAATAATCGACTCGAATAAAATCATAACTACGAAAGACAAGATGCCTAAGATGAACTATACCGTTCTATATGACAAGGTAAATTTAAATTGGTTCGCCTCTAAATACTTTCACTCCGACACAATGAGAATCATAGACAATAAAACAAATGAAACCATTGCTTTTCAGCAGAGATATTTTATGCTAAAAAAAATGCTAGATATCGATGCGTCAGGTACTTTTACCGGTCGTTTTATATGTGAAGAAAAAATTATTGCAATAGTATCAAGGACTTTTCCTAAAATGTATCTAATTGAAAATAAAGAAGTTAC
>NZ_CALIIS010000218.1 GCF_938017705.1 uncultured Campylobacter sp. | reverse complement strand
AATGCGAGCGCAAGCATCGGACCGAAAACCACGAACGCTACGAGATAACTTAAAATTTTCCAAAACTTGCGACTTTTCTTAAGCCGTTTGCGCTGTTTTTCTAACTCTATGACGGTTTTAATATCCACGCCAAACCTCTATTTATTAAATTTAACGGCGCAACTTTACGGCACAGCGTAAATTTACGCCAGATATGGCGCGATTTTGGTGCGTACTGCTTGGATCTCGCTAAAATTTACGGCTCCTTGCGCGAGCTGCACGCTCCGTTTGTTCGCCACACCTTACCTCATTTTGCCCCGCTTGTCTCGCTCCGCCTTGCGCCCGTTAAGACGTCCAAATTTTTTCATTCAACTTTAGAATTTTTACGATTTGCAGCATCGCATCCAGATCGATTTGTATCTTGCTCGCGAGCTTATCACCGCGTATTGGCCTATTTAGATCAGGCTCAAAGCTATCGTATAGACGAGGTATTTTTATATAAATTTTGTTTTTTCTGAAGCTAAGTTCAATGTATGATTTCGTAAGCATTTTTAAAAATAAAATTTTCTCCATCAGCGCCGGCGTTAGCACATACGCAGCGGCGAGCGGGTCTTTCGCATAGACCGCGAAGGATTTGTCGAATTTTGCGTTATCCATCTTGCGAAGCCACGCATTGCTTTCGGAGGCGAAGGTTTGCAGCTTCGTTATGCTGGGGAGAATAAAAACATCAGATCCGATCTTTTTATGAAAATCCGCCACAAAAAAAAGACCCTGGAACGGTTCAATGTATTTCTTTTTAGACGCCAAAACCAAAAATTTTTTATCGAAGTCTTTTGATAGCCAAATATCGCCGAAGCTAAAATCTACGCCGTCTATGTTTCCGAATATCAAATCATCTCCGCCAAAGTTCGCGTATTCTCCAAAAAGCCCGCTATGCTCAATATCTTGTTCCAAAGCTACGGCACCAAATCTGTTGTATTTGTATCCTAGATTTTCGACGTAGGGTGCTATGTAGAGGGCTTTGTATTGTAGCGCGAATTCTCGCGTTTTGACTTTGTAGGTTTTTTCGTAAAAGAACCCATATGCAAAGTACAGCATTATTAGATCAAATAAAATTTCCGATAGCAGCTCAAAAGATATTTTCTCTCCGCGGACCTTGTATATCATCAAACAAATCAGCGGGATAAATATCGCACAGGCTTTAAGCAGGCTTATTATTTTCCATTTTATACGGCTTTGCAGCAGCTTGCGGCGCTCTTTTTCCAAATTTACGATAGTTTGTACGTCTAGCAATTTTTGATCCTAAATTTCACTGCTTGCGGCAAGATAGCTCAAATTTAATATTAAATTTAAGCGGGCAAAGCTAGGCCTAAAGCTCCCCGTTAAATTTCAGCAGTTCGTTTGCATACGCTCGCACGCTCGCATCCACCGCCGCAAGCGCGTCCGCATCCGTCACGCTAGGCGAGTTAAATTTCTCCGCGCACTTCAGCACGACGCGCGCAATGTCGGTGAAGCGGCAGCGCTGCTGCAAAAACGCATTTACGCCCGCTTCGTTTGCGGCGTTGATGACGACGCCTAGATCGGGGTTTTCTAACAGTGCGTCTTTGAGGGTAAAGATTTGAAATTTCATCTCGTCGATCGGTTTAAATTCTATCGGTCGCAGGGCGCACAGATCCACGGGCGCGGTGATCTGCTCGCGCACGTCGCCGCTAAACATCGCGTGCGCGATGGCTAGGCGCATATCGGCCCTGCTAATGTGCGCCGTCGTAGAGCCGTCTGTGAATTCGACTAGCGCGTGGATCTGCGAGGTGCGCTCGATGAGCGCATCGATCTCGCGCGTGCCGTAGAGCCAAAACGCCTCGATCACCTCAAAGAGCTTATTTGCCATCGTAGCGCTATCGATCGTGATCTTCGCGCCCATCTTCCAGTTGGGGTGTTTGAGGGCGTTTTGCGGCGTGAGCGAGCCCAGCTGCGTTAACGGCACGTCGTAAAACGCGCCGCCGCTAGCCGTGATGATTAGGCGAGAAACGGGGATTTTGGCGTTGCTAAGTAAAAATTTCAGTCCGAAATGCTCGCTGTCGATCGGGTAAATTTTATCCGTTTGCAGAAATTTCCCGCCGACGACGAGGCTTTCTTTGTTAGCTAGACAGAGCCTTTTGCCGAGCTCTTGGGTTTTTAGGCTGGGCATCATACCCGCAAAGCCTACGAGAGCGTTTACTACGGTCGTGCTTTTGCACTCTGCAAGCATCTGCAAAATTCCATCCGCGCCGCAAAATACGCGCTCGTGATCTACCTCGCTTTTTTGCTGCGCGTCCGCGATACAGACGAGACGAGGGTGAAATTTTGCGATCTGTTCGTTTAAAAGCTTGATATTGCGCCCGCAGCTAAGCGCTTCGATCATACTGCCGCTACGCGCGGCTACGTCTAGGGTGTTTGTGCCGATAGAGCCCGTGGAGCCTAAAACTACCATGAATAGACTATCGCCATCGCGATTGCGCCGAACATATAGCCGTCGATGCGGTCTAAGATCCCGCCGTGTCCGGGAAAGAGCGCGCCGCTGTCTTTAAGACCCGCCGCGCGTTTTAGGTAGCTTTCAAACAGATCGCCGAATACGCCAAAAATTGCTATGATGATGGTTTTGCCTAAAATTTCAAGCGGCGGCATATTGGTAAAGATGCGCGCATAAATGAGGCTAACTATAAGCGCGAGCGCTAATCCGCCTAGCACGCCTTCTACGGTTTTATTCGGCGAGCTAGCGCTTAGTGGAGTTTTGCCGAAGGCCCTTCCGATAAAATATGCGCCGCTATCGCTAGCTACGATAATGAAGATCAGCCAAACGAAGTGAAAAACTTCCCCAAAATCATCGTAAGCCGCCCACATAAAAAATATCGGCGCAACGGGATAGATGAAAGGAAGCGTGATCTTTAGGCTAGGGCCCTTGGTAAAGGCTACGACAGAGGCGACGCATAGGATCATCAGGATGCTAACTTTTAGCGCTGAGACGAAGGGCTCATCGGTCTGCGTAAATGGTAGCAGCGCAAAAAACGCGATCGCCAGCGCGAGCCACTTTTTGCTAGTTTCCTCTAGACCCCATAATTTGAGGCTTTCAAAAAACGCCAGCACGAGTATCAGCGCAAATACGGCGAAATTTAGCCACCTAGCGTTTATGAGAATTAGAGCCAAAAATACGGCGAGTAAAATGCTTGCCGTGATTATTCTTTGCTTCATAGAATTTCCTTGGAATTTATTTTGAGCAATTATATCGCAAGCTCGCTTATTACGGCTTTAAAACGCTGATTGTTTTAAAATTTACGTAGTTTACGAAAGCACCTTCGTTGATTTTGACATTTTGACGTTTGGTGTAATCGACGAGATATTTTCCGCTGCCGCTTGCACTGAAGCTCACGCAAATTTTAGCGGCGAATTCAATCACCTCTTCGCTTAGACTTTGTTTATTTGTCTTTACGATGACGTGTGCGCTTGGAGTGTCCTTAAGATGAAACCAATAGTCGGATTTGGAGCTATTTTTTAGTAAGAACTCATTGCCTTTTTCGTTTTTACCGACGCTGATTTTAAAATCCCCGAGATAAAAGCTCGCTACATATTCGCTATTTTTTTCCTTGCTTTTTTGCCTAATTTGCGTGCGCTTAGGCATTAGAATTTCGATCTCGTGTGCGTCCTGTGCGGCAAGGACGAGCGATTTTAAATTCTTGTAAAACGCGAGTTTCTCCTTTAAATTTTGCTCTTCGATATGGATATTAGCAGCCTTTTGGCGCAGACGCTTTGCCTCGGAGTAAAGCTCGCCCAAAGTGGCGCTTGCAGGCTTTTGCAGTTTAAATTCTACCGCTTCGGCGTCTCCTTTTTGCAGCGTAAATTCTCGCGCGCTAGTTGGAATTTTATAGATATTTTCTTTTAGCAAGGCAGCTTTCGCACCTAAAAGCTCGGCGCTTCGCAGTAGTTCAGCGCTGCTTTGCAAAGAGCCTAAAGCCTCGCGCACCGAGTCTAGCTTTTTATTTAGCGCCGTGATTTTTGCGGATTTGAGCGAGTTTAAGCGATCCGCATTTAGCGCGTTAAATTCCGCGCGAAAAAATGCTTTAAAGTCCGAAATTTTTGGCACGGGGGCTTCTTTAATATTTGCAGGCGGCAGATGGCGAAGTTTTCTTCCTACCTTAATCTGTCTAAATTCCGTCTCGAAGTGCCGCAGCGCCTCTAGAATCACATCGTTTTCATCGGTGATTATTACGTTGGTAAATCGCCCGGTAAATTCGAAGTAGATATTTGAGCTTTGGGTTTTGTAGCTTGCGTTTTGGCTTACGCTAAGGTATAGAATTCTATTATTTTCTGGCACGCTAACGGAGGTAATGCGCGATTTTACGAAGCGCTTGGCAAGTAACACGTCAAAGGGCGCCGCGTAAACCTTACCTTCGGTAAAAGCGTCATTTTCGTGGATATTGCAGCCCGATTTATTCATATCAAAAAACAGTGTCTCGTTGCCGTCAAAGCAGACTTTAAAAAGGTTATCTCCTACGCGCTTAATGTGCGAAAGGAAGCGTTTGGCGCGTAGATACTCGCAAATTTGAATTAAGTTTTGATACTTCATACGCGTTAAAATTTCTCTTTATGGATTTTGGCTAAATTTAACTTCTGCAGATCGTGCGGGCTCGGGCGCTGTTGCGGCACGCCGAGAGCCAGTATCGCTTCTGCTTTGAAATTTGGCGGAAAGCCCAGCGCCTCGCGCAAAAACTCCTCGCAGCTGCGTCCGTCCGCGGCGGCACGCAGCCTTACCTGTACCCAGCAGCTGCCGAGATTTAGCGCACTTGCGGCAAGGTGCATGTAGCCTAGCGCTACCGAGCAGTCCTCAATCCAGACGTCCTGCTTCTGCTCATCTGCGATCACGACGATCGCGGCCGCGGCCTGTTTTAGCATATTCGCTCCGCTGCTACGGCACGCGCTTAGCCGCTCAAGCATCCGTTTGTCGCACACGAGGATGAACTCCCACGGGCGGCGTGTATGCCCCGACGGCGCAAGCAAGCCCGCTTTTAAAATTTTATCCAGCGCCTCGTCCTCAAGCGGCGTATCCGTATATTTTCTTACGCTTCTGCGGTTTGCAAAAATATCTAAAATTTCCATCGTCTCGCTCCTTGCGGCTCAATTATACATAAAATTGCAAAAATTTATGATTTTTTAGCTAAAATCGCGCAAATTTAACCGATACGAAGGAGATTTTATGAAGCAGACGATCACGGAGAAAATTTTTAGCGAGCACGTGGGCGAGGCGGTTTTTGCGGGACAGATCATCGAAAGCGCCATAGATATGGTCATCGGCAACGACATCACGACGCCGATTTCGATCAAGCAGTTTGAGCTTAGCGGCGCGAAAAAGCTCGCCAACCCGGACGGCTTTGCGATCGTGATGGATCACTACATCCCTACGAAGGACATTTTAAGCGCAAACCAAGCTAAAATTTCACGCGAGTTTGCTTACAAGCACGATTTGAAAAATTATTTCGACGAAAAGGATATGGGTATCGAGCACGCGCTGATGCCTGAAAAGGGGCTCGTAGTGCCCGGCGACGTCATCATCGGCGCGGATAGCCACACCTGTACCCACGGCGCGCTGGGGGCATTTGCGACCGGTATGGGCAGCACCGATCTAGCTTTCGCGATGATAACGGGCAAGAATTGGTTTAAAGTACCTCCTACGATCAAAGTGATCTTTCGCGGCAAGCCCGCGCCGCACATCTACGGCAAGGATCTAATTTTAGAGGTGATCCGCCTCATCGGCGTGGACGGCGCGCGCTATAAGGCTTTGGAGTTCTGCGGCGACGCGCTTAAGCATCTGGATATGGATAGTAGATTTTCGCTTTGCAATATGGCGATCGAAGCGGGCGGCAAGAGCGGTATCGTCGCGGTCGATGAGATCACGAAGGAATTTTTGGCAGATAAAAATTTGCGCGCTGAGCCGAAATTTCACTACTCCGACGAGGGCGCGAACTATGAGCAAATTTTGCAGATCGACGTTAGCAAGCTTGATCCGGTGATTGCGTATCCGTTTCTGCCTAGCAACGGCAAGAGCGTGCGCGAGGCGGTGCGCGATGATATCGCCGTCGATCAGGTCTTTATCGGCAGCTGCACCAACGGCAGGCTCTCCGATCTGCGGATCGCCGCGCAAATTTTAAAAGGTCGCAAGGTCGCGCGCAAAACCCGCCTCATCATCACGCCTGCGACGCAAAAAATCGCTCTGGCAGCGCAAAAAGAGGGGCTGTGGGATATTTTCGTCGAAGCGGGCGCAGTCGTGAGCAACCCGACCTGCGGCGCGTGCTTGGGCGGATATATGGGGATTTTGGGCGTGGGCGAGCGCTGCGTAAGCACGACTAACCGAAATTTCGTCGGTCGCATGGGCGACAGAACGAGCGAAGTATATCTGGCAAACTCCGCCGTCGCCGCAGCTAGCGCCGTCGCAGGCAAGATCGCCGACCCGAGGGATTTGTAAGTTTAGAAAGCCGCCTTTTATTTTAATCCGCTTGCGTCGTAAATTTTAAGGGATAAAATACAAAATTCGATAGCGTCGTAAAGCTTGGCGAGTATAAAAAAATGGTGAGGACGGCTGGCTTTGTTGTTGAAATTTTGCGGCGAAATTTCACCTCGCCATCTACAAAATTTCTTCATTATAAATTCCGCTTTCACCCACCGCGAGGCTTTGTTATTAAAATCTTGCGGATTTTAAATGCCACTATCGGTGCAATCACGTAAATTTTGAAATTCTACTTGGCAGAGTTTTACTTTAACAAGTGCGTTAGAGTAAAATTTATGCTTAAAAAATGCCGACGTGCAGAGTTTAAATTTAGGTTTCCGCTTCGCTCGGCTTGTTTGTGTAATAAGTAAAATTTCAAATAGATATCCCATTGGCGCTTACATTGATAAGTACCAAGCGTTCGCCTAGGTTAAATTTTAAAATTTAGAGCCGAAAGCCTACGCGTAAATTTAACAAAACCGCCGTAAATTTGAGCAAAATTACAGCGGTATGTTTAAAATTTAAGGCGCCCTACGCCTCCAAAATCGCTCCGTTGCTAGCATTTGTTACCAGCTTGCGATACATTCGCAGCCAGCGGTACGGTAGTGGTTTTTCAATTGGCTTAAATTTAGCCCTGCGCGCAGCGATCTCGGCTTCGCTTAGGCGTACGTTTATCGCGTATGTATCCACGTCGATGTCGATGATGTCGCCGTCCTCTAGCAGTCCGATCATACCACCCTCGGCAGCTTCGGGACTCACGTGCCCGACGCTTAGCCCCCTAGTCGCGCCGCTAAACCTGCCGTCCGTGATCAGCGCCACGTCCGCACCCAGACCGCGCCCCATGATGAGCGACGTTGGGCTTAGCATCTCCTGCATGCCAGGGCCTCCGCGCGGCCCTTCGTAGCGGATGACGACTACGTCGCCTTTGTTTACCTTGCCGCTTGAGATCCCCTCTATCGCCTCGTCCTGGCTGTTAAAGCACACGGCCTTGCCACTAAATTTGCGCTCGCCGATGATGCCCGCGGTCTTGATGACGCAGCCCTGCTCGGCTAAATTTCCAAACAAAACCGCCAGCCCGCCGACCTGCGAGTAGGCGTTTTCGACCTTGCGGATGACCGATTCGTCCTTTATGACGCTAGCTCCGACACGCTCGCCCAGGCTTTCGCCGCTCACCGTTAGCGCGTCTAAACCCAGTAGTCCGTTGTCGCGGTGCGAAATTTCGTTTATCACGGCGCTTAGGCCGCCCGCGCGGTCGATGTCCTCCATATGCACGTTTGGTAGGCTCGGGCTGATTTTGGCGATATGCGCGATCTTGCGGCTGATCTCGTTGAGCCCTGCGATCTGTAAATTTACCCCAGCTTCGCGCGCGATAGCCAGGATATGCAGCACGGTGTTGCTGCTGCCGCCCATCGCCATATCGACTACGAGGGCGTTTTGGATCGATTTTTCGTTCACGATGTTGCGGATTTTGTATTTTTCATCGAGCGCGATTTGGCAGATGCGACGTCCAGCCTGCCTGATAAGCTCCTCGCGCTCCGGCGTAAGCGCCGGTACGGTGCCGTTGCCTTTTAGCGCGATACCCATCGCTTCGCACAGCGTATTCATCGAGTTTGCCGTAAACATCCCCGAGCAGCTGCCTCCGCTCGGACAGGCTTTGCACTCGATCTCTTTTAGCTCCTCTTCGCTAATCTCTTTGGTTTCAAATTTACCCACCGCCTCAAACGCCGTAGATAGGTCGATCGGCTCGCCTTTTTTAGTGTAGCCCTTTTTCATCGGACCGCCGCTAACAAAAACCGTCGGCACGTTCACGCGAAGCGCGCCCATCACCATGCCTGGCACGATTTTATCGCAGTTTGGCATGCAGACGAGAGCGTCCAGGGCGTGCGCATTCATCACCGTTTCGATCGAGTTTGCTATGAGCTCGCGGCTAGGCAGGCTATATAACATCCCGCTGTGTCCCATCGCGATGCCGTCGTCCACGCCGATGCAGTTAAACTCAAAGGGTACGCAGCCGTTTTTGCGGATCTCGTCTTTTAAAATTTCGGAGTATTTGTTGAGGAAAAAATGCCCCGGGATGATCTCGATGAAGCTGTTTGCCACGCCGATAAATGGCTTTTCAAAGTCCTCGTCCTTTAGCCCTGTCGCTCTTAGCAAGCTTCTGTGCGGCGCGCGCGTATAGCCTTTTTTGATGATGTCGCTTCTCAAATTTGATCCTTTTTAATTAAATTTTTTGTGCCGATTGTAACTAAATAAAACTAAATTTTCCGCTCGGTTTTGAAAATTTCATTTATGCTTGAAAAAACATATTTTTCAAGCCCTTGTGGGATGTGCAGGTCTTTATTGTAGTAGGCGAGTTTTACAATAATTTTATTGTCATTAAATTCTAAATTTTTACCGCCGAAAATCGTTTCAAACCCATTTGCTTTAAATCTCGCACCTTCGCCGTGTTTTAGACCTTTTGGGTCGACGAAAACTATCTCGTAAATCTCATCTTGTTTTAGCCAAAATATGAAGTCGGGATAAAATTTACGCCAAATTTGCTCTTCTTCATCAAAATACGGCACGTAAATTTCATCTACGTTTTGAACTATTTTACAAAAATTCCATTCAAAGTCATCAAGCGCTTTTGTATGAGTCTTTAAATCTTTCAAAAATTCTATCTCGCTTTTTTCGCTTATTGCATATACTATTTGCGCTTTATTATCGGCATCTATCACAAGTGGATTATAGTAATGGCGAGCCAAATTAGCATCTAACTTAAAGCCTAAAATTTCACAATCCTTTTTATTTTGTTTTATTAAACTAGCAAACTCTCTCGACGTAATTTTTTTGCTTTCTAACTCATCTATAAGCTCATCTTCACTTTTAGATTTCAATAAATTTAAAATCGCTTCGTTAATCTTTGATATTTCGTCTTTGTCAAACGTCGTGCTAAATTTTGTAAAATGAGAAATTTCATTTTCAACCTCTTTAAAACCTTTTAATTTTTTACTTTTAAATTTACGGAATTTATCTATTTCGCATAGTGCAAATTTCGGGTTTTGAAATTTTTCGGTCGCTCCACTAATTTTTATAAATTTTTCGTCTTTTTTAAGCGTTTTATTTATTGTGCTAAGTCCTAAATCGGGACTTTTTAACTCCGAGCTAAGTAGTAAAACGTCCAAATCGTAAGAGTTTATAAACTTGTTTAAATTTTTATAATCGGGGCGTGAAATTACATAGGGCTTTGATTCGCAGACTTCATCTTCGTATTGAGGTAAAAGTAACGGCTTGATTGTCTGCGATTTTTTAAAACCTTTTAAAATTTCACCGGTTTTAAATTGCTCCAATTCGCTCAAAATAGCCTCTATCGCTTTTGGGTCACTAGCAAAAACAAAAAGTGTTTCTGGACCACTTGCAAGCTCTTTTAACCTCTCTTTTTCATCAAATTCCAAAGCTGCAAATTTACTCGTGTATCGCAAACGCTGTCGTTCGTTTTTAAAAGGTTCGATTCTAAGGCCTCGTCCTATCGTTTGCGTTACGTATTTTTTGGCCGAGCGCGAGCCTATATTTATAAAACTTATCAAATTTACGCGGTTACTATCCCAGCCCTCGCTAAAAACTTTGCTTCCGAGCATTATATTTATCGGAGAATTTTGCTCGTTAATATGTGCGAAAAAACCGCTATCTACATCGATTTCACTTTGCACGCCAAGCTCGTTTAGATACTCTTTTTTCCAGCCTTTCGTATCGCCGATGTTTAGTAGCATAAAGGGCTTACCGGCGTTTTTACTTTTAAATGCTACCTCTTTATCATTGCCTTTGATTATGCAAGCCTCTAAACTTGAAATACCTTGTGCGTAAAATAGCTCTTCACGCATAGTTTTTGCATCGATATTTTTAACTATTTTTATAAATCCATCGCCAATTTTCTCGCCGCCGAAAATAAATTCAAGCTGATTTAAAATTTGGACTAAATTTTCAACTATTTTAGGGATATCTACGTCGTTTGTTAGCACCTTGCAAATAGCCTCAAAATACTGTTTTATGCCGGCATCCTGCGTATTTACTTTGTCCGATACAGCGATGATTAGCGGCGCATGATAAAGGGCATCTGATAATCTTCGCGAAATTCGGCGATTTGAAATTTTAATCGACGTAAAGATTATAAAGCTTTGCAAAATTTGCTCTAAATCATCTAAATTTAGCTTATTTTCAAATATCGCGATATTTTTGCCATAGCCTTGGTTGTTAAATTTTTGTAAATTATAGTTAAATGCGCAGGTTTTTAGATCAATTTCGTCCGTGAAAGTCGCGCTAAAATTTAAGATAAATCCGCGAGGGAATTCGTCTTTTTTACCGCTTGCCAGTTCGTTTATGTAGCCCTTTCGCACGGAATCGGTGCTGTCCCCTTTATGTGCTTCGTCTAGTAAAATATACCAGCCGTTTTCATTTTTAAAATTTGCGTAATTTAGCCTTTTGCCTGCATCTTTTTTACTCGTGTTTTCGGCACTTT
>NZ_CALIIS010000217.1 GCF_938017705.1 uncultured Campylobacter sp. | reverse complement strand
GCGCTTTATGAAAAACTACCACGAAAAGATGGAGCTTGCGCCGCGCGACGTCGTAGCTCGCGCGATCGAAACCGAGATTCGCGAGGGTAGGGGATACGGCGAGGGGCTAGGCGCATACGTGCTGCTTGACGTAAGACATCTCGGAAAAGATAAAATTTTAAAAGCCCTTCCTAAGATCAGACACACCGCCATTTTGTTTGAGGGTATCGATCTTATCGAGGAGCCAATTCCGATTCGTCCGACCGCACACTACTCGATGGGCGGCATTGAAGTGTCTAAATTTGACGATATGAGCACTAAAATTTCGGGACTTTACACCGCAGGCGAAGCGTCTTGTATCTCGATTCATGGCGCAAACCGCTTGGGCGGAAATTCTTTAACCGACGCAGTCGTTACGGGCAAACTAGCAGGGCTTGGCGCAGCGGATTATGCCGCGAAGCAAGAGGGCTTCGGTGACGGCAAAAGAGCAAGCGAGCTCGCGCAAAAATGGCAGGCTAAATTTAAGCAGATCGCAAACGGCTCGGGCAAGGCAGGCGAGATGTATGAGTTGCGCGAAGAGCTAGGCGCGCAGCTTTGGGATAATATGGGCATCTTTAAAACCGGCGAAAAGCTTGATCTGCTTTCGCAAAATTTAGAGGGTATCAGAGCGCGCTACGACGAGCTACGCGTCGCGGATGTAAATCCTGTTATGAATACCGCATTTACCGACTACGTCGAGCTTGGAAATTTAATCCTGCTTGCGCGTTGTGCGTGTTTGGCTGCGCAAAAGAGGCTTGAAAGCCGCGGCGCGCATACCAGAGAGGACTATCCGAAGCGCGACGATAAAAATTTCTTAAAGCACAGTATCGTGACGATGAACGACGCAGGCGAGCTAAGCTTGGGCTACAAAGAGGTCGTCGTTACGGAATTCTCTCTTGACGGAAGGAAACCTCAATGAAATTTATCATAGACCGCTTCGACGGAAGCAAAAATTATAAGCAAGCCTATGAGCTTAGTTTGGAGCAGATCAAAGGAAAGACCCTGCTTGGAGTTTTGCAATTTATTAAGCAAAATTTAGACATCACTTTAAATTTTACCGCAGCGTGCCGTATGGCGATATGCGGAGCCTGTGCCGTGAGGGTAAACGGGCACTCATATCTCGCCTGCGATACCAAGATGGAGGCTCTGCTTGCAGAGTATGAAAACCCCGATAGCTTTACGATCTCTCCGCTAAATAATTTTCGAGTGATCTCGGATCTAGTAGTGGATTGGGAACCTAGTATCGAAAATTTAAGAAAGATCAAACCGACCATTACGCCTAAGAAAGAATTTAGCGCCGATAAGGGCTGTAAGCAAAGCCCCGAGCAGATGGAGCGCGTCAAAAAGCAGTGGGATTGCATACTTTGCGGATGTTGCGCTAGCGAATGCAATAAGCTTGGAGCGGACGCAAGCGATTATATGCAACCCTTTGTTTTCACGCACGCTAACCGCGCCGCGTTTGATTCAAGAAGCAAGGACGCTATGCCTCATCTAAAGCCTGCGGTACTAAACGGATTATGGCTATGCGTGCACTGCCAAGAGTGCGCCGATCGCTGCCCTAAAGGCATAAGCGCTCAAAGCGATATTACCGCACTTCGCGCTCTAGCGATGAAAAAAGGCTTAACCGCAGGAAGCGGTCCAGCTCACGCAGAGGCGTTCCTGCTAGATATCGTAGAGGGAAGCGGAAGATTAAACGAGATCAAGCTCGCTTTAAGAAGCGAAGGCGTATTTGCAAATATGGGCAAGATGGACGTAGCGGCAAATTTAATGATGGCCGGCAAGATGAATCCTTTGCACGTATTCGGCGGCGAGGAGATCGAGGGTCATGCGCAGCTCGTTAAGATGATAGAGGCCGCGCGTAAGGCTCAAGCTAGCGGCGAGATAGAATAAGGAGGAGAGGATGAATAACGAATTTGCATTTTTCCCGGGTTGCGTTTTAAGTCAAGCTGCAAAGGAATCTAAAATTTCACTTGAAGCGATCGCTCCGGTGCTGGGTATTAAACTTCACGAGATAAAGGGCTGGAGCTGCTGCGGGGCTAGTCAAGCTCAATGCGTCGATCCTATGGCAAGCCTAGTAGCCAATGCCAGAAACATCGCGCTAGCCGAGGGTATGAATATGCCTCTGCTAACTACCTGCTCCACCTGTATGCTAACTCTAACTAAAGTAAAGCTAGCGTTGGATAAGGGTGCTAAAAGCTATATCAATACCTTTTTAAAAGAGGGCGGTATGCAGTATCAGGGAAGCACCGAAATTACGAGTCTGCTTTGGGTGCTATATCAAAGCTTAGACACTCTAAAAGCCAAGGTCACGAGACCGCTAACAAACTTAAAAGTAGCTCTATTTTACGGCTGCCACTCATTAAGACCGGAGCGCGAGCTTAAAAAAGAAAGCTCGACCAATCCGAAAAGCTTTGAAGCGGTAGTTAGCGCACTTGGTGCTCAGATAGTACCTTTTGAAAAACGCCTTGATTGCTGCGGTTTTCACGCTAGCTATCCTGCGGTAAAATCGGTATCTAAAATGTCAAGCGAGATCGTAAATGACGCTGCCGAGCACGGTGCCGACGTCGTAGTTACCCCTTGTCCGCTATGTCAGATGCAGCTTGATATCTATCAGGAGCGATACCAAGAAGCGATGAACTCCAAGGCAAGAAAGCCGATCATCCACCTATCTCAGCTGGTAGGTCTTGCACTCGGGCTAAGCAACGAACAGCTTGGACTAAATATCAATATCCAAGATGCAACGAGACTGGTAAGCTGATCTTTGGGAGATATTTAGAATTTTCTAAAATTTAACGGATGATTTTACAAAAATACTTCGCTGCGGCGCACACATAGTGCGCCTTGCGAGTATTTCACAAAATCATCCGACCTACGCCTGCTTTATCCTAAAATACTTTCCGCTACTATAAAATTCTTGGATGAAATTTCATTGATTCGTAAATTTTAACGCTTTCTCCGCCGTAATTTAACGTTTCATCCGCCGAGTAAATTTAATCTGCCTTTTATTTTTAAATTTTAAACCCATTAGATGATGAATAAATATAAAATTTTAATTAAATCTAACGAAATTTAAGGTGCATGAATTCTAAATTTTGATAGAATGCCATTTAAAAATATCCTAAATTTCAGGAGGACATTATGGTTGATTTGGCTCAAATTTCGGCTAGACTTGATGCCGTTGAGCGTTTGCCGCGAATAAAAACGGAGGAAAGCATACAAGAAAGGCTTAAAAGCAAGGGTTTTTCGCGCCGCGATTTTATGAAATGGAGCGGAGCGATGACCGCGATGCTCGGTCTTCCGGCCGCATTTGCACCGAGCGTGGCGCGAGCGGCGGAGCTTGCGGATCGCTTGCCTGTGATCTGGCTTCATATGGCGGAGTGCACGGGCTGTAGCGAGAGCTTGCTGCGCACCGACACGCCTAGCATCGACAGCCTTATATTTGATTACATCAGCCTAGAATATCACGAGACGATAATGGCTGCCGCAGGCTGGCAAGCCGAGGAAAATTTAGAGGGCGCGATCGAAAAATACAAGGGGCGCTATATCTTGATGGTAGAGGGTGGAATTCCAAGCGGCGAGAATGAATTTTTCCTAACCGTGGGTCCTGAGGGCAAGAGCGGAGCTCAGCACTGCAAGCACGCTGCCGAGGGCGCTGCAGCAATATTTGCGATCGGCACCTGTTCGAGCTTCGGCGGTATCCAAGCCGCAGCTCCGAATCCGACCGGCGCCGTAGGTTTGGACAAAATCATAAACAAACCCGTCATCAACATCCCAGGCTGTCCACCTAGCGAAAAAAACATCGTCGGCAACGTGCTAAATTTTATCCTTTTCGGCACGCTTCCGAGCTTGGACGTTTATAATAGGCCTAAATGGGCTTACGGGCTGCGCATCCACGATCTATGCGAGCGCCGCGGACATTTCGACGCGGGCGAGTTTGTAGAAAGCTTCGGCGATGCGGGCGCAAAGGACGGATATTGCCTTTATAAAGTAGGCTGCAAGGGCCCTTATACATTTAATAACTGCTCGCGCGAGCGCTTCAACTCCCACACTAGCTGGCCGGTACAGGCGGGTCACGGCTGTATAGGTTGCTCGGAACCTGATTTTTGGGATCATATGGGACCTTTTGAGGAGCCTTTGGCGGATCGCCTTTACGAAAGCGTTTTCGGCGGGCTCGGCGCTGATGCTACCGCAGATAAGATAGGTGTCGGAATTTTAGCGATCACGGGTGTTGCGGTAGCGGCACACGCGGCGATTGCGTCATTTAAGAAAGATAAAGGGGAATAATCATGTCGCAAAGAATCGTAATAGATCCGATAACCAGAATAGAGGGACATTTAAGAATAGAGGTCGTAGTGGATGATGAAAACATCGTGCGCGAGGCTTATAGTAGCTCGACGCTATGGCGCGGGCTTGAGACCATAGTAAAAAACAGAGATCCGCGCGACGCGGGATTTTTTATGCAAAGAATTTGCGGCGTCTGCACCTTCTCGCACTACAAAGCGGGCATCGTCGCGGTAGAAAACGCCCTTGGTATCACTCCGCCGCTAAATGCCTTGCTAACGCGCACGTTGATGGCTAACGCGCTGTTTTTACACGATCATCCGGTGCATTTTTATCAACTCCACGGGCTTGATTTCGTAGATGTAGTAAGCGCGCTTAGCGCTGATCCTAAAAAAGCAAGCGAGGAGGCGTTTAAATACTGCGACACCCCTTATGCGTGCGGTGCGGATAAACTAAAAGAGGTGCAAGATCGCGTGGGCGCTTTTGTTAAGAAAGGCGCTTTGGGGCCTTTCGCCAACGCCTACTTCGGTCACCCAACATATAAGCTTAGCCCGGAGCAAAATTTGATCGCTCTTTCGCACTATCTTGAGTGTTTGCGCATTCAGCGCACGGCGGCTCAGATGATGGCGATATTCGGTGCGAAACAGCCTCATCCGCAAAGCCTCACCGTAGGCGGCGTCACCTGCGTAATGGATATCCTAAGCCCTGCGAGACTGGGCGAATATATGTCTAAATTTAAAGAGGTCGCAGACTTCGTAAATCGCGCCTACTATCCTGATCTCGTAATGGCCGCGAAGGCTTACGGCAACGAGCCTAGCGTGCTAAACGATATCGGTGTGGCAAATTTATGGACGCATCAAGAATTCCAGCTTTCAAAGAACGAATGGCTATTTCAAAGTGGCATGATTATGAACGGCGATATTAGCAAGGTTTTGGAGCTGGATGAGAACAAGATCACCGAGGAGGCAACGCATGCGTGGTATAAAAACGATGCGGCGCTTCATCCTTACGATGGCGAGCAAGAGCCGAATTATACGGGCCTTAAGGACGGACAGAGCATCGACGCGCACGGCAAAGAAGCGCATACGAAGGTGCTCGATACCCAGGGCAAGTATACCTGGATCAAGGCTCCGCGCTACGACGGCAAGCCGCTTCAGGTAGGACCGCTTGCAAATATCGTGGTAAATTACGCTAAGAAAAACGAGCGCGTAGTAAAGGTCGTGGATCAATTCCTAAAAGACGCCGGTTTGCCGCTTGAGGCGGTATTTTCAACGCTCGGACGAACGGCGTGCCGTATGATCGAGGCTAAAGTCGTAGCCGACAACGGACTGATTGCGCTAGAAAATTTGATCGCAAACATCAAAAGCGGCGATACGCAGACCTGCGCAAAATATGTAATCGATAACTCCAAAGAGTACAAAGGTCGCTATATCGGTCATGTGCCGCGCGGCGCACTTAGCCACTGGTGCAGGATCGAAAAGGGCGTCATCAAAAACTGGCAGGCGGTCGTGCCGTCTACTTGGAACGCCACGCCGAAGGATAAAAACGGCGCTATGGGCGCTTATGAATCCTGCTTGATCGGACTTAAGCTTGCCGATCTTTCCAAGCCGCTAGAGATTATCCGCCGCATCCATTCATTCGATCCTTGCATAGCTTGCGCCGTGCACGTAATGGACGCTAAAGGGGCGGAGCTTGGCTGCTATAGGGTAGATCCCAGCAAAGGATAAACGATGAAAAAAAGATTTGCGGAATACGAATTCTCAATCGGTCTTAGGCTCACGCACTGGCTGCGTGCGCTTTGCATTACGATTTTGGTGATCACCGGATATTACATCGCTTTTGTTTTTACCGCGCCCGAGGTGAGTCCCGAGCCGGTACTTTTCATGCAGGCTAAATTTAGATTCGTGCATCTGATCTTCGGCTTTGCGATGATCGGCGCGGCGATCTTTAAAACTTATCTTTTCTTCTTCGATAAAAAGAGCAGAAAAGAGCTTTTAAGCATCAAGGATTTTTTTAGCCCGCGCGTCTGGATAGCTCAGATCAAATACTATATCTTTTTGGGCGAGCACCCGCATCTTCGCGGCGTTTATAACCCACTACAGTTCATCTCCTATCTGGGCTTTTATCTAGTGTTATTCGTAATCTGCCTAACGGGAATGATTCTATACATTCACGTCTATCACGAGGGGTTAGGCGGCGCGCTATATGGGCTCTTGCGCCCGCTAGAAGCTGCAATGGGCGGTCTAAGCGAAGTTCGAATGATTCACCATCTTTGCATGAATATCATCATAATCTTCGTACCGATCCACGTCTATATGGCGGTCTTTAACGCTGTCAAGGGTAGAGACGGTGCGATGGATGCGATCGTAAGCGGCTATAAATTTAAAAAGGAAGAGCACGCTTGAGGGTGCTGGTACTGGGTATCGGCAATGTCATCTACGCGGACGAGGGCATAGGCGTGCACTTCGTCCGCGCGCTCGCGCAGAACTATAAATTTTATCCTAAAACCGCCGCACGAAATTCTATGGCGGGCGAGAATTTCGCGGCGCAGAATTTTATGCAAAATTCCGCCCAAGTATCTGCGATACAAAATTCTACCTCGCAAAATTCCATAGAGCGCGACCCCTTGCAAAATTCTGCGAGTGGAAATTCTAACTCCGAGCAAAATTTCGCAGCAGTAAATTTAGACCGAAATTCTACTTCAGAACATTCCGCAAAGCAGAATTTCGCTTTAAATTTTACTTCGCAGAATTCCCTTATAAATTCCGCAGCGCAAAGCTCTATCGATACGGACTTTATCGCCGTAAATTCAGCCGCGCCGAGCAGTAGCACGGATCAGATCCGATTTATCGACGGCGGGACTCTGGCTAGCTTTTTGATGCCTACGATGGCGGAATTTGATGAAATTTTGCTCGTAGATTGCATAGACGCGGACGGCGCAGAGGGCGGCGAGGTGTATTTTTTCGACTACGACGCGATGCCTAAGCAGATCAGCTGGAGCGGCTCGGCACACGAGGTCGAAATGCTTCAAACCCTGCAGATGATGGATCTTTGCGGCGATCTGCCTCACGTTAAAATTTTAGCTGTCGTGCCGCGGCGCATCGAAGAGGCGAGCTTCAAGCTAAGCTCCGTGATATTAGAGTCCTCAAAAACCATGGAAAAAACGGCGCTTAAGTACCTATCGGATCTTGGCTTCGCGCATGAAAAAATCGCCGATCTTAGCGCCCAAGATATCGCGGATCGATTTGCAAAAAGGGGGCGAGATGATAGTAGCATATGAGTTTAACTACCTTAATGAAAACGCGCTGATAGCGCACTTCTTGCTGTTTTATGCCCGCAAAAGCACGCTGGAGTTTTGCCTAAAAAAAGAGGCGAACTTAATAAGCCTTTTCATGCGCAGCGGCGAGGATGAAATTTTAGAATTTAGCGACGAGGCGATGCCTCTGATTCCAAACTCAATATTTTTGGCAAAATCCTCCGTGCGCGTGGTGGACGAGGATGGCGCCGAAGCGAAAACGCTGAAATTTAACGGCGCGTTTGAGGATACCTCCTCGGGCGATATAAGTAAATTTTTAGAGGATGAAATTTCAAACGCCCATAATACGGCTAAATTTAATAACTTCACTCCGCGAGTGATGAAAGAGTACCTCGCTCACTCCGAGCCGTCTCAAAACGAATTCGAAATAATAAGCGGCGCCGGCGTTCTTCATGACGGCAAATTTGAAGCGGTAAGCAGGGAAAATTTCGCCCGCTTGTTGGAGCTTTGCCGCCTAAACTTGCTTCACGCAAGGCAGGTGCAGATCGAGCGCAGCGGCGCAACTTTCACGCTCAAAGCGGACGTGGATTTTAGCGCCGATTTTTTGATAGCTGCGGGAGTGGGCGCGCTAGATGGGATTTTTGCTAGCGACGAAAAGAGCAAAATCGCGCTCGCAGCCTTTGAAAAGCCGCTCATAAGCCTAAAAACCAATGCGATCTTTAGAAAAAACCACGAGGACGCACCTAAATTTTTTGACGTAAAGCTTGCGGGCGACATATTCGTGTTTGCGCTGGTGCGTGCTTTGGCAAGCGACGGGATCTATTTTTTAAGCGCAACATGCGAAAGCGCGGCGCAAAAAGATAAAATTTTTAAGGTCGCGCCGCTACAAAACGGCTTTTTGATCGTGCAAAACGAGGACTTTTTAAGCGACGGCGCAAGCTCATATCTAAAAAACTCAAAGGAGAAAAACTCCGCTCTTTTTGCGCTTACGTGCCGTGAAAAAGGGCTTTTAAATGATCCCAAAAAACGGGTTTTGCGCTGCTTTTTGGGCGTAGGTGCGGACGATGAGATCGCAATTTACGGCGAAAGCTCTAAAAAAATTCTGCTTAAATTTAATCTGCCGCGCAGCTTCGACGAGCTTAAGACGCAAATTTGCGCGGACGAAACGGGCGCGAAG
>NZ_CALIIS010000216.1 GCF_938017705.1 uncultured Campylobacter sp. | reverse complement strand
CAAAATTTCATCGCACATCCTAGCGACGTCGGCGCAAATTTTATCCCTATCCTCGCCATCTATATCAAGGACGATCTGTTTGGCTACGCGCACATCTCGCACGCCGCTAAATCCAAGCGCAGCAAGGGCGTGCAAAACCGCCTTGCCCTGCGGATCGAGCACGCCCTGCTTAAGCCTTACGTTTACGATTACCTTCATCGCTTATCCTAAAATTCTACGCAAGACCTCTTCGTAAGCCACTTTTACGCTACCGAGATCCTGTCTGAATACGTCCTTATCGAGCTTCTTGTCGGTCTGTTTGTCCCAAAAGCGGCAGCTATCGGGGCTGATCTCATCTGCAAGCAGGATATTGCCGTCCTTATCTCTGCCAAGCTCGATTTTGAAATCCACGAGCTTTAAATTTCGCTCGTCGAAAAATTTAACCAAAATTTCATTGATCTTGCGCGCGATCTTTTTGAGCTCGTCAAGCTCGCTTTGGCTCTTTACGGCGCCGAGCAACACGCAATGCTCGTCATTTAGTATCGGATCGCCCAGATCGTCGTCTTTGTAGCAAAACTCCACCAGCGTAAACGGAAGTTTCGTGCCCTCTTTGATGCCCAGGCGCTTTGTAAGCGAGCCGGTAGCGATATTACGAGCGATGATCTCAAGAGGGAAAATTTTACATTTTTTCACTAGCTGCTCGGTCGGACTGATCGTCTCAACAAGCGCGGTGGCGATGCCGTGCTTTTTAAGCAGATCAAAAATTAGCGTCGAAATTTTACAATTCAGCGCGCCTTTGCCGCTCTCTTCGGCTTTTTTGACGCCATTGAATGCCGTTAGCGAATCTTTAAATTCCGAGATCAAAAGGTCGTCGCTTTCGTTAACCGACCACATCTTTTTGCCCTTGCCTTCGTAGATGAGCTCTTTTTTAGTAGCTTGCATCACACTCTCCTTACTTGATGTTTAGAATTTTTATCGCGTCTATTGCGGTTTTTAACTGGATATCGTTATTAATCTGCTCTGCTGTGATGAAATTTTTCTCATCCTTTTTCTGTTCGTCTTTTTTCTCTTTTTTATCGGTCTCAACCTTGGCAAGCTCGCTTTTTAGGTGCTTTTTAAGATCGGCTTCTTTTAGCGAGAATTCATCCTCGTCGCGGCTTGGCACCTTGCCCGGCGCCACTATGAGATCGGGCGTCACGCCCACTGCTTGGATGGTGCGGCCGCTTGAGAGATAGTAGCGCGCTATGGTAAGTCGCAGAGCTTCTTTATCCTCGATCGGCAGGATCACCTGCACGCTTCCCTTGCCGAAGGTGTTTTCGCCGACGACTACCGCGCGCTTTAGATCCTGAAGCGAGCCGCTTACGATCTCGCTCGCACTCGCGCTACCGCCGTTTACTAATACTACCAGCGGCAAATCGGTGATCTTCTTTTTAGGATCGGCGTTATGGGCTTCAGTTTCGTTTTTCGCGCGTCCTTTTTGCGAGACAATAAGCCCTTTGCTGACGAATAAATTCACAAGTCCGATCGCCTGATCCAAAAGCCCACCCGG
>NZ_CALIIS010000215.1 GCF_938017705.1 uncultured Campylobacter sp. | reverse complement strand
GTAGAAAAATTCCAATTACATCCAATTACAACTCCAGAAGCTGACATGAAAGCTAGTAGTGTTCAAGATAGGTTATCTATACTGGAGAGTAATGAGGTTAAAATAATAAAACCTAGCACTAAAAAAACTATAACAAGAACATCTGATGGAAGAAACGCAAACAAGATTGCTTATTGGCAAGATATTTATTTTGGAAAAAAATATCGAACCGAAGAAGAAATAGAAACTTCAGCACCCGAGAACAAGAGAGTTGAGATTCGAGAAAGAGGAATAACTGAAAGAGATTTTGCAAGAAAAATAAATTGATTCGAAATTTTACCATTGTTAGACAAAATTTTTATTCTATTTTATGAAAAAATAATGAAGTAGAAAATCGGAGAATAATTATAAAAAAGAGGTTGGGAGGTAAAAGAAGCCTTTAATATATGAAACTAAGACATAAAAGCGCAAAAGTATCTTCAACCAAACTCTATAATTAACTTTTTAAAGATGGAAATATACTAGTTGTATAAAATTAAAATTAGAGGTGGCGTTTTGATATATCTGGTGTCTAATACGAGATTTGATCATCCGCAGGTGAGGCAGCTTGCGGTTTGCGAGATAAAATTCCTCAAATTTAGCCTGCCTGCGCAGATCGGCGCGCTAATTTTTACCTCCAAAAACGCGGTGGCGGCGATAAAATTTAATGAAATTTCTCTTGATTTAGATACGCCCGTTTACGCTATCGGCGAGCCGTGCGCGGCGGCTGCGCGCGAGTTTGGATTTCGCGATATTTTTGTGGCGCGACACGGGCATGGAAATGAGTTTGCTGCAGAGATCGCGCCGCTCTTGCAGGGCAGAGACGCGCTGTATCTGCGCGCGCGCGAAACGGTATCGAAGTTGGAGCAAATTCTATCTAGCGCCGGCGTGCAGCTGCAAAGCGTGATCGCCTACGAAAATTCTATCCTCAGCCTCCCCGCCGCCGCAAAGCCGCCGCAAGGCAGCACGCTGATTTTCACCTCGCCTAAAAACGTTCGCGGCTTTACCGCAAATTTCGGCTGGGACGGGGGCTATAAGGCGATCTGTATCGGTAGAACGACGGCGAGCGTTTTGAGCGAGTTTTGCGAGCCGATAATCTGCGAAAGAGTGTCGATAAAATCCTGCGTCGATCTGGCGCTTTTGCCATAGTTTAAGCAAATTTTGACTATAATTTTGCCCAAGCCTGGGTGAAGCGAGAGCGTTTTATATGAGGGTTCAACATATTTGTATAAGCGACGACGTGAGAGGTCCGTGTGACGCGGCTCGGCTCGAGCTTTTTTTAAAGTTACGGGTTGCGACCTAGAGATTTTTCCTAGTTGCAAGATTGGCTTTGTTTGAGCCGATTCTTTTTACGCAACGCTCACTTGGGTTTTTTACGTTACGGAGGCTTCATTGAATATCCTAATAATCGGCGGCGGCGGTAGAGAATACGCGATCGGGCTAAGACTTCGCGAGGATAAAAACGTTTTAAATCTGTATTTTGCTCCGGGAAACGGCGCTACAAAGGCGCTCGGTAAAAATTTAGATTTAAAAGATTTTAATGAGCTCGCGCTCTTTGCGAAAAACAACGACGTAACTCTTACCATCGTGGGTGCCGAAGAGCCGCTTACAAAAGGCATCGTGGATATTTTCAAAGCGCAAGGCCTCGCAATATTCGGTCCCAGCGCCACTGCAGCGAAGCTTGAGGGCTCTAAAGCCTATATGAAGGACTTTCTGGCGCGAAATCATATTAAAACCGCAAAATTTCTAAGCAGCGACGATCTATCCGAAATTTCAAAATTTATAGACGGTCTAAACGGCCGCGTCGTGGTCAAAGCGGACGGCCTGTGCGCGGGCAAGGGCGTCATCATCGCAAATTCCAAAGATGAAGCTAAAAAAGCTGCTGCGGATATGCTAAGCGGCGAAAGCTTCGGTGAAGCCGGCAAGCGCGTCGTCGTGGAGGAGTTTTTAGAGGGCTTCGAGCTGAGCTTTTTTGCGATCTGCGACGGGGAAAATTTCGTAAGCTTGCCCGTCGCGCAGGATCACAAAAAGCTGCTTGACGGCGATATGGGTCCGAACACCGGCGGCATGGGAGCTTATGCGCCAAGTCCGCTAGCGGATGCCGCGCTGATAAAAAGAGTGCAGAGCGAGATCGTCGCACCCACGCTAAAAGGGATGCGGCAGCAGGGCGTGCCCTTTTGCGGCGTGCTATTCGTAGGGCTTATGATCGTAGGCGGCGAGCCTTACGTGCTGGAGTACAACGTCCGCTTCGGCGATCCGGAGTGCGAGGTTCTGATGCCGCTAATTGACGGAAATTTGAGCGAAATTTTATACAACGCCGCCGTAGGCAAGCTAAGTAGCATAAGCTTAAAAGAGCGATTTGCGGTAGGCGTCGTGATGGCTAGCGAGCGCTATCCTTACGGCTCTTCGCAGCCTGCTTTGATCGAGGTCGGCGAAATTCCTGCCGGCGCGCATATCTGCTATGCAGGCGTGAACGAGCGGGACGGGCAGATTTACGCTAGCGGCGGGCGCGTTTTGGTAAGCGTGGGCGTTGCGCAGAGCCTAAAGCAGGCGCGCGACGCGGCTTACGCGCTGTGCGAAAATATAAAATTTAGCGGCGCGCAGTATAGGCGCGATATCGCGTATCAAGCCTTAAGAGATAAAATTTGAACATCGCTCCGCTTGGCAAGCGCGTAATCGCATTTGGTATCGACGAGATCATCTTGGCGACGCTTTTTACTATCGTGCTGCTTGTCATCGATGAGCCCGAGATCATGGCCGCGGCGCAGAGCGGAAGCAACCTTGAGATCCAAAAGGTCGTGTCGAAATTCTTGATGCAGTACGTTGTGATAAAATTTTTATATCATACGATTTTCGTCTATCTATACGGCGCGTCGCTGGGTAAGCTCGCGGTTAAAATTTATTGCGTCCGCGCCGATGGCGGCGCTATGGATATCGCTACGGCGGTGATCCGCGCGGCGGTTCGGGTGATAAGCGAAACGATATTTTATATGGGATTTTTGGTGGCGTTTTTTACGAACTCGCGTCAGTGCCTGCATGATATGGCGGCGAAAACATTGGTGGTAGAGATTGAAAAAGAGTAAAAAATTTAAAATTCTAGCGCTCAGTTTTAGCGCTCTTTTAGCAAATAGTGCGAGCGCAAAGGTCCAAGATGTCGAGCTCATAGCAGATAATGTCGAGAAAAACGGCTTTTTGACGGAAGCGAGCGGCAACGTAACGGTGTATTCGCAGGACTACTTTATCACCGCCGATCGCGCTACATACGACGAGCAAAACGGCATCATCGAGCTTTTTGGTAACGTCAATGCGATGCGTGGCAGCAGTGAAACTACGCGTGCGCAGCATGTCAAAATCGATCTGAAAAACGATAAGCAGCAAGCCGACGTAAATTTTATGATGACCGAATTGG
>NZ_CALIIS010000214.1 GCF_938017705.1 uncultured Campylobacter sp. | reverse complement strand
AAACCAATCCGGAAAGTATTGACACTGCAACTACCGAAACTATTTTTGCAAGATTAGTTTTCAAAAATAACATCCAGCCTATACAAAAGACTATGAAACCGACTCCGATAAATACGATATGAAACAAAATAATAATTTGTTCTAAATTTAGATTAAAAATTTTATGCATAACTTGAGCGAAAAAATACAAGCCCTTATCATCGGCCCCACGCGCAAAATTTTCAAAACCGTATTTGTCGTAATATGCAATGCCGATAATGCCGTTCCTATCAAGGCATTCGATTGCTTGTTGCATATCATTCATTCTAGTCGGCATGATCGTTTTTATCATCTTGCAACCTTAGCTTGGCGGCAAAAAACCCAATTTTTAGATAGTAAATATCCTATAAAAATATACCCAAAGCCGCCTAAAATTTGACTAATATATGCGTTTATGCTAAGAAATCGGTAGGAGAAAGACATAATAGCCAAATTCGAGACATATGATGCCCCCATTGAAATTATAAATTTAAATATTTGGATTTTATTTTTTGAATCGTCATTAAAGCTAAAATACTTATTTAAATAAAAAGATATAAATATCGATACGAAATAACCGATAAAATTACTTATTTCCGCAATAACTCCAAAATAAAGCAAAGTAAAAATTATCGCATATTCAAATATAGTATTAATAACGCCTACGAGCAAATACTTTAATAAAGAAATATCGTAACGCATTAGACCGATTTCTTTACTGCAATATAATATTGACCGCCTAGCGGAAGCCATTTTAAAAATCTCTCTAAAAAAGAGAGCGCTTTTAAGACAGGAGGAGAAAATAACGTATATGCGCTACCGTTATCTTTAAATCCGGCTTTAAAAAAAATAGATTGCAACTCTTTTTTTGATAGTAAAACGGCATCCTTGTCAAATTCGCAAGTAGATACCATACGTCTTGTAAGAGGATTGTATGGATTGTGTTCAAAAACCGCTACATTGCAATTATCGGCAGCTAGTTTAAATATATTAGATGTCACGTAATCTCGTAGGCTAGGTTCTATATGGTGATATACGCCTGCTATAAAAATCACGTCGAAATATCCGTTGTAGGAAGCTAACTCTTCATTTGTTTCTATAATCTTTACTTCTTTATTATTTTGCCTTGCTACCTCTAAACTTTCTTTTGAGATATCAAATCCAAAAACGGACGACTCGCGAAACGCTTCTACTATATACGGTAAATTTCTACCCGTGCCGCATCCGTATTCAAGTATTTTTAGCTTTTGATTTCGTCTTTTTACTATATCGCTTAGTATTTTTATCTTGTACTCCGCATAGTATTTTATGTCGCCGAATTTTTTATGCTGATTTTGCATTATATCGTCATAGTTTTTACTGTACTCATCAAAATTAACTTTTTTCATCAGTAATATCCTCTATAAAATACCTTGGTCTTCTTTTTGTTTCTTTATAGATTTTACCTATGTATTCGCCAATTACACCAAGACACATAAGTTGAATTCCTCCCATAAAGTATATAGGTAAAACAGTAGAGGCCCACCCTTGCACCGTTTTATTAGCAATAACAGAATACAATACACTCCCACCCATTATCAAGCTAACAAAAAAAAACGATAAAGCCTATTAACGTTATCAATCTTAAAGGAACCACGCTAAATGAAGTTATGCCGTCCCATGCGAAGGTGAACATCTTTTTTAGTGTATATTTTGATTTACCTGCATACCTGTCTTTAACATCAAAATATATATACTCTGTTTTTAGTCCAATTAAAAGAACAAGCCCCCTTAAAAATAAATTGACTTCCTTAAAACTAAGCAGCATTCTAATAGCCTTACTACTAAGTAATCTATAGTCCGCATGGTTTTTAATAATATCCACCCCCATTAAATTCATTAATTTATAAAAGCCTAATGCAGTTGCTCTTTTAAAAAAAGAATCACACATTCTATCGTTCCTGACGCCGAGTACAACATCGCATCCATTCACGTAAGAATCAGTAAAATGTATCATAGACTTTTCATCTTGTTGCAAATCTGCATCAATAGAAATTAAGCAATCGCATTTACCTTCTACATACTCTATTCCTGCCAATAAGGCGTTTTGATGGCCTTCGTTTTTAGAAAGTTTTATGCCTTTAGTGGATAAATTTGTGGCACTAGACGATTTTATTATATTCCAAGTACTATCCTCGCTACCATCATCGATGTATAAAATAAAACTATCGCTTTTAATCTTTTTTTTATCGATTAAATTTTCTAGAGTCTCGCTCAATCTTTTTATGGTTTCGCCCAAAACCTGATCTTCGTTATAACAAGGAACGATAATTGCCAATTTAGGAATATTTCTCATCTAAAAATCCCGCAAAAATCCAAAACTTCTTTTTCTATTTTTAGCCCCTTAAATTCCTTATGCGCTACCAAAAATACGACTATATCAGCGATATCTACGGCTTTTTCGTAGTTTACTATCTCAAAATCCTTGTGCGATTTTATATTTGGCTCGACGGCTAAAATTTCAAATCCTTGGTTTTTTAATTCGCGAGTAATAAAAACCGCAGGCGACTCTCTAAGATCGTCTATATCGGGTTTAAACGCAAGCCCCATACACGCGACTTTGGGCTTTCTGCCGTTTTGCAGCTCAAATTTCAAAGCAGCGTTTTTGATCTTTTCTATGCTCCACTCGGCTTTGTGGTTATTGACCTCTCTTGCGGATTTGATCAGCCTCGCTTCGTAGCCGCCCGCATGCACTATAAACCACGGATCGACCGCTATGCAGTGCCCGCCTACGCCGCAGCCCGGGCTTAAAATATTAACTCGCGGATGGCGGTTTGCTAGCGAGATAAGCTCCCAGACGTTAATGCCGAATTTATCGCACAAAATGCTAAGCTCGTTTGCAAAGGCTATATTCACGTCGCGGAAAGAATTCTCTGTAAGCTTTGACATCTCTGCAGTTTTTGAGTCAGTCTGTAAAACTTCACCTTCTACAAATTCTGCGTAAAATTCCGCTATTTTTTTAGTAGCAATTTTTGTAGTTCCACCCACGATTCTATCGTTTTGCGTAAGCTCTTTTAAAATTTTACCTGGCAAAACCCTCTCCGGGCAATGAGCGATATAAATTTTAGAAATATCAACACCGCCATTTTTTAAAATTTCACCTATCTTTTCTGTAGTACCTACCGGCGAAGTGGATTCTAAAACGACCATATTATCGTCTTTTACATATGGTATTATCGATTTTGCCGCACTTATGACGTAGTCGATATTCGGAATGTATCCGTCTCGAAACGGCGTCGGAACAGCTATAATAAAAATGTCTGCAAAATCGGGCTTAACATCTGCTTTGAAATTTCCGCTCTGCACT
>NZ_CALIIS010000213.1 GCF_938017705.1 uncultured Campylobacter sp. | reverse complement strand
TAGTACCGGGCACTATCGAAGCTAAAAATATCGTGGGCGTTGGCAAGTTAAATTTCAATATGCCTAATAGTTACAACGGCGATCCGGCTCTTAAACTAACTGGCAATACCCCTACAAATCTAATCGGTACCGACGTTAAGATAAATAATGCTCAAAAAGATAAAGACTATACCCTAATTAAAGGCAATGCTGCTATAAATTTCCAAGATAAAACCACTCAAAAAGAGCAAGTCTATAACATTATAGACAACGCTCACTATCAATATGACGGCGAGACATTTAGAAAGCAAAATAACAATAAAGAGCTTATCTATAGAGAAGGCACCATTACCGATGCTTGGAACGACAACGACTTTGATAGCAACGAGCTAACTAAGAACAAAGCAGATAATGCAGCTCAAGGCGGAACGCCTCTATTTGATAATAAAGGCAACACCGTAAATATCGTATCTACTGCAGGCGATCTAAGCACTAAATCCGTTTACGGCGGTGCGACACTAAGCGGCAGCACGGATGACGTATTTAATAACACCGTAAACATTAATGGTGCTGATACTAAAGAGATTTTTGCCGGTGCTTCTAAAGGTAGCGGTAGGGTTTACGACAACGTAGTAAATTTCAATGCAGGAAGCGTAGTAAATGCTATTAGCGGCTCAGACGATGCGTCTAACGCAAGAGGCAATAATAGCGGCAACACTCTTAATGTGAATAACGCTCACACTCAAAAAACCGCAGGCGATATTAAGAATTTCAATGCTCTTAACTTCGACGGAGTTACCGCAGCTACTAACGGAAGCGCTGCAACCGCTGCTTTAAATTTAACTACTAATGCCGATACAGACATTAATAACGCTAAATTTAAACTAAACGGCGAAGAGTATGACGTAGATAAAGATACCTACGGCTCACTTAATATCGAAGAGGGTAAAGAGTATCACCTTATCCGCAATGGGGGCAATACCTTTACAGGCTTCACCGAAAAGGCTAAGCAAACGACCAGTGAGTTTACGCTTAAAAACTCTACCACCTACGATATAATGCTAAAAGGCTTAATTAAGAGCAGCGACGATCAATCTATCTTGATTCAAGGGAGCAAGCTTACGTCTAGAAATATCACCGGCGGCGAGTTCGGAAACGATGAGATTAATAGATACAATCCGATCCCAAACCCTGTAATAAACGTAGTTAATGAAGATCCAAACAGTCCTACGAATTTCAACGGATTAAATATCAACGGCGGCAACAACTCTACCGTAAATTTAACCGGCGGCAATAATATCGGAGATATTACCGGCGGAGCTGGAAGCACTCTAAATGTAGGTAAAGATACTACCAATCCGGCAGCTCCTAATTCGATCACCGCTAAGAATATCGGAGGGTTTGACGATATCAATATCTTTATGCCACCTACCGTTAAAGACGGCGATTCGATGATTAAGCTTACCGATCCTACAGCCAATACCGATCTAAGCAATATGAGAGGCAAGATCACCGCTTACATTAGTGGCAATACCGATGTAGGAGATACCAGCACGATCCATCTGATAGATAAGCAAGGAAGCGGACGATTACTACTTCCTGATCCTTCGCATCTACAAACCAGAGTTCAACAAGGAGCTACCATAGAGTATGAGACCTACGGTATGGTAGATGCAAACGGAAGAGCTTTAGATCTTAGATTTAGCGGTAAAAGAAGGGTAAAAGACGATACCAAATCCTTCGCCGAAACCAGAGCCGCAAGCTTAGCCAGCTTAAAGAGCGGAAGCGAGTTAATTACCAACTACCTAGATAAGCTAATACCGGATGGGCATTTAGAGCTATTTCCTTTTGCTATAAGCGAAGCTTATGATCTAAGGTACGAGACGGGCTCGCACGTAAATTCCAAAGGCTATGGAGTAGCAGCAGGCCTTGCCAGCTTAACTGAGAATTTCGCAGGAGAGATACTAAGCGGAGTATTCGTAGAATATGGAAGAGCAAACTACGATAGCTACTTAGATAATGGCCTACATGCAGACGGTATAAGCGAATATATAGGCGGAGGCTTGATGCTAAAGCAAAACTTTACTAGCGGCACCTACCTTGATGCAAGCTTTCACGTAGGTAAGATAAGCAGCGACTACAATAGTAACGACTGGACCTATGCTATAGCTCCTGGAGTATTAGCTCATAATGAGAAGTTTGATATCAGCTCAACCTATATGGCTACTCATATAGGAATAGGTCAGATCTTTGATCTAAGCCAAAGTAACAAGCTAGACGTTTATACTAAATGGCTATATGCTTACACAGACGATGCAGATGCTACTATAAGCTCTGGCGAGAGATATCACTTTGATAGCGTTACATCTAATAGGCTAAGAGCTGGTCTTAGAGATACTATAAATCTTAAAGACGAGCATAACCTATATGTAGGAGGCGCTTATGAGTATGAGTTTAGCGGGGATGCTAAAGCATCTACTATGGGACTTGACGCTCCTAAGCCTAGCCTAAAAGGCTCAACCGGAGTATTTGAAGCGGGCTATAAGTATGAGAGCAAAAACCTTATCCTTAGCCTAGGCGGCAAGGGCTACGTAGGTAAAACAAGAGGTGGTGCTATCAATGCAGGGTTTGAGATTATGTTTTAAATTTTAATAGATGCGTAAGCCCTAGCTTGCACATCTATAAAATTTCAGATCCTATACTTAATTTCAGGGGCGGGAGATTTCTCGCCCCTTTTTAAATTTAGACGCTACGCACTAGATAAATTCCACGGCTTCGCTCTTATGCAGATAGTTATTTTAATTAAACGCGCCGTATCCGCCCGCATAAAATTTTACCGAAAGCGGTGCCAATGCAATTCCAAAATTCTACGCTTTTTTAAAATTCTATCCCTTCTATGCCGCTTTAAAATTCTACGCTTTCTACTCCGCTTTAAAATTTTGCGATACGAAATTTTTTCAATTTAAAATTTACGGTGAAAGCAGAGCAATCGGAATTCCGTAAGCAAAAAATTCCGCCGCAACCGCCAGCGCTCTTACTTTTTCGTAATTTTATAAAGTAAATTTCCTATGCTTTGTATGATCTGCACGAGTACGATCAGGATCACGACGGTGTATGCCATTATATCGGGGCGAAAGCGCTGAAAGCCGTAGCGGATCGCCACGTCGCCGAGCCCACCACCGCCGACAGTGCCAGCCATCGCCGTAAATCCGATGATGACAATGAGCGTGAGCGTAATTGCGCCGATGATGCTAGGTAGCGCCTCGACGAACATTACTCGAAAGATTATCTGCGTCTTGCTCGCGCCGAAGCTCTTCGCCGCCTCGATCACGCCGCTATCTACCTCCAGCAGCGCGCTTTCGATGAGCCGCGCGATAAAGGGCGCCGAGCCGATAGTAAGCGGGACGATCGCCGCGGTGGTACCGATGCTCGTGCCGACAAGGAGCTTCGTAATTTGGCGATACGAAATTCCAGATTAAAATCTCTCTAGCATTCAAACTTGAAATTTTAAAAAATCAAACAATTTAAAATTTAAACTTCTGAAATTTAATGCTATAAAATTTTAGCCTTTGCGGTTACGGATTTCATTTTGAGTTCGTAAATTTTCGTGCGCTTTAATAATGCTCTGGAGGCGAACTCCACGCGCGACATGTAGTTTGGGGTGTATTTTTCGCATAGTATCCGCAGGGCGTAAATTTTACGCTCGTCATCTTCTACTTCGCTTGCTTCGCAAACGGCGATTGCGCTGCGGTACTCCGTCGTATAAACTTTCGATCCTAGCGCTTCTGCATTATTTGCGATAGATCGGTATTCTTCATCGCTTGGGGTAGGAACGCGGTTATAGCTAACAAAAACCGCCGTTACCGCGCGTCCGTTTTGAAAGAGTTTCGCCTTTGTGCCGGCAGGTGCGCCATGGATATAAATAGCGTCTGCATCGCGCACCGGCGAGATAGGCACGCTAAAAATTTCGCCGCTCTCGTCTATGCAGCTAAGCGTAGCGTATTCGCTCTCGTCGATGATTTTTAACGCCTCATCTTCGCTTAGCTGCCTATCTCGTCTGCGCATTTAGTCCATCTGGTTGCGTAGGAATGCGGGCTCGTCGAGCTCGTCGTAGGTTTCGTCCCCGTTAAAATCGCCGCTACTTACCTTCTGTCTAGAAAAGATAGAATTTCGACCCATGCTCTCTAAAAGCGCCTTCCTGCGATCCGCTACGTTATCGCTGGCGACCTGCTTTTTTTCCTCGATGCTCCTTTCAAAGCCGGTGGCGATGAGAGTAACTTCGACGCGGTTATTTTCCATCTTAGGATCGGTGGTGGTACCCCAAGTAACATCGGCATCCTTATCCACGGTATCTTCGATGATATTCATAGCAGATTCGATCTCAAGCAAGGAGCAATCAGGCGACATCTTAAAATGCACTAGCACGCCCATAGCGCCGTGGATAGAGGTATTATCCAAAAGCGGAGATTGAATCGCGCTTTTTAGAGCTTCTTCTGCTGCGCCATCACCTTCGCTAACGCCGATACCCATAAGCGCCAAACCGCGGTGAGTCATTACCTTTTTAACGTCGGCATAATCGACGTTGATATCGCTATCGCCGGACTCTAAGATCACGGAGATCATACCGTTTACGGCTTGGAATAGGACATTATCTACGATCTTAAAGGCATCTTTTAGGCCGGTTTTTTTATCGATGATCTTCAATAAATTTTGATTTGGGATAACGATTATGGAATCGCACTCTTTTTTAAGCTCTTCAAGACCCTCTTGTGCTAATCGCATACGTTTTTTACCCTCAAAACCGAAAGGGGTAGTAACGACGCCGATGGTTAGCGCTTTTTTCTCTTTCGCAGCTTTTGCAACGATAGGTGCAGCGCCCGTACCAGTACCGCCGCCTAGACCGGAGCCCACGAAAACGATGTCGGAGTAGTCCAAGCGATCCTTAAGATCGTCGTAGTTCTCCTCTGCAGCCATTTTAGCAAGCGCTGGATCCATACCGCAGCCAAGGCCCTTGGTGGTGTTTTCGCCTAGTAAAATTCTAGTATTTGCGATCGATTTTTCTAACGCCTGCGCGTCGGTGTTAGCCACCATAAGCTCAACGTCGGTTTTGGTAAAACCCTCGCGAATCATATGATTGATCATATTGCATCCGCCGCCGCCGACGCCGATAACCTTCATCTTGGCACCGTAGATGCCCTTTCTTTCTTCCATGCTGTATCCTTTCACGAGTATCTCCTTAGCTTAAAATTTAAAACCAATTTTTCATAGACGACCAAATTTTACTGAAAAAATTCTGTCCGTCTTTTTTGGGAAGTTGGATATTTAGATCCTCCTTCTTAGCCGCACCGCTATCCGCTCTGATGCCCTCTTTTTCTATCGCCTTACTGACCTCTTTTTCATAATATTCGTTCACATTTCGTTTCGGAGCCTTGTTTATAACTTCGTCTTTGTAGCGGAGTTTGCCGTTAGAGTCCATCTCGTAAGGGGTGAATTCGCCGAAACCATACATGCAAAGTCCTAGTGCGCAAGAATTTGAAATATCATCGGCGATCTCGTGCAAGCCGCCCACACTCTTTGCTCTTGCGACCCTAACGGAAGTGTTATCAAAAACTATCGCCGCTAAATCGCGCACATCGTCTAGCTTCGCCATACCGCCCGTGATTACGATACCTGCGCCTATGCGGTCTTTATAACCGCTTCTTTCGATCTTATCGGCTATCATATCGAAGGTCTCTTTAACGCGAGCGAGGATGACCTGAGAGATGATCTCAAGGCTTATGATGTGGTTTTCTGACTCGCTATCTCCTAAAGCAGGCAGCTCGACTTCGCTATTGCCTTGATTAATTAGATCGTTGTAGGTGATCTTTATGTTTTCCGCATATGGAAGCGGCGTGTGCAGAGCGCGCGATAGATCGTTAGTAACGTTATTAGAGCCGAACATCACAACATCGTTATAACGCAAGGAATTCCCTAGGTGGATGACTATATCGCACGTAGTGCCGCCCATATCGATCAGCACGACGCCGAGTTCTTTTTCGTCTTTACTGAGCGTGGATATGGATGATGCGTAGCCCGAAAGGACGATGTTATCGACCTTTACGCCCGCCATCTCTACGGATTTTTTCAAATTTTTAATCGAGCTTTCAGGGGCGATAACGATATGCGTGGATACCTCTAAGCGAGTTCCGCTCATACCGAGAGGGTCTTCGATGTGTTCCTGCTCATCAACCCTAAAATCATACGGAAGCACATGTAAAATCACGCTATCGCTAGGCACGTTAGCCTGAGCTTCGGCAACCTGCATGGCACGCTTTATTTCATCCAACCCGATCTCATTTTCCATGGTTATTACACCGCGAGATTTAACGCTTTTGGCGTATGAGCCCGAGATAGATATAATGGCTTTATCGTAGCTTCTGCCAGCTCCTTTTACTGCTGCTTTCACCGCCTGTTTTATTGATCCCGCGGCTTGCTCTATGTTTGTTATAACACCCTTTTTGATACCTAAAGTATCGGCTCCGCCAACGCCTAAGACCGTAAAAATGCCATCATTTTTAGCGATTATCGCGCGAATTTTAGTTGAGCCTATATCTAGACCTAAAATATACTCACTCACTGTCTTTACCTTTAAAATATCTTTCGGTTTTATAGCGCTTTTCTAGTATTTTGGTTAGATCGTCTTGCAGATTGGAATTTAATAACGCAGTTATCCTATCGGCGACGATCGCTCTTTCTTTATCTATCTCTTCGCTGCTACCTAAGCTCTGCTGTGAAATTTTATACACTACGGCTTTGTTGTCAAATACCACTATCCCTTCTTTGGCAGGCTTATTAAACATATCGATAAGAAATTTATAAAATTCGTCATCGCTTAGCTTGGTATTGTTTTTACTATTTAGAGATAAGGTGCCGAAATCTTCGCCTTTGAAATTTTTGAGCGCATCTTGAGCTCTTTTTTCAAGTAGCTCTTTACGTTTCTTCGCTTCAAATTCTTTAGAAGCCAAAGACTTAGCCTCTTCAAAGCTCATCTGCCTAGGCTGCTCTACACCGTTTAGTTTAGCAATCAAATATCCGCCTTTGTACTCGAAAGGCTTGATGACATCTCCTGGCTTTGCCACCTCAATCTCAGATATTGGAAAATTGCTAGCCGTAGCAACTATAGTTTCATTAGTATCGAGCTTGCCTTTTTTGATCTCCAGATAATCCTTTGTAGCGTCTTTTTTAACCTGATCCATGCGGTAATCTTTTAAGACATTAGGTTTGGCTTCTGCGAAATCCAATAATTTATCATCCAGGCTTCTATACTCGCCTCTGTGCTCTTCATAAAATTTACTTAGTTCGGTCTCATTCACATCGGCATTGCTAGGTGCCACAAAATATGCTCCTAGAGTATATTTTTTCTCGGTCATAAAGTGCGATTTCTCGCCTTCCCAAAATTTCTTTAGCTCGTCGTCGTTAAAAGTGACGTTAGCATCGGCGTAGATTATCTCTGCAGAAACCTTATCCTGCATCAGCTGCGATGCCGCAAATGCTTCTACGATCTTAGGGCTAGGCGTTATTTTTAGCGCTTTGCCGAGCTTTTCTAAAGTTAGGACCTTTTGTAGATTGCGCTCAAATTCCTTTTTAGTAAGTCCTGAATTCCTTACGACATTATCGTAAAGTTCCTTACTAAATGCGCCATTTTCTTGGAAATTCGGCGAGTTTAGCACAAATTCCGCTACATCTTTATCACTAGCCTGAACGCCTAAGTCTTTAGCAAAATTTAGAAAATACGCCTCACCGATTAGCTGATCTACTGCGATCTGATCTAGATGCATATTTTTGGCTTGTTCTTGAGTAAATTGCCCATCGCTCATAGCACTCAGCCTGTTGTATAGTTCGGAGTATTTTGTGTTTAGTTCTTGATTTGTTATGGAAATCTGCCCTACTCTAGCGATTGAGCCTGCGCGGTTAGCGTTCATATCATATGCGCCCCAGCCGACGAAGCCTGCGCCCACGAAGGCTATCGTGCTTATCCAGATCGTCGGTATAAGCGACTTCTTATGCTTTTGCATCCATTCTATCATCTAAATCCTTAAATAGCTAACTAAAGAAATTTTTTGTTAGTAATTATACAGATAAAACCTTATGTAAGGCTGAAAAATAGGCATTTTTGGCGAATTATAACGCGTTAGTAAATGATTTTGTATACATTAATCTTAGCTTAGCAAAAGTAGCTTTGAACTCATTTCTAAAATCGCTATTTTTTTCGCCATTTGCTGCGCGCTCCTTGCATGGGCAAAAACCCCATAGCCGCGAATCACCATTATATCGCTATTTTCATTTATCATATAGTTACAAATTTCATACGGCGCGCGCTCGTGCCAATCGTCGTAGTTCTTAGGATCGTAAATTTCAATGCGCTTAAATTTGCTCACCCCAAAGTAATCTCGTGGCAAAATAAAATCATGCTCCAGCGTATATGCGACAAGATATGGCGGTGTCGCGTAGGTTACGAATTTTGCCTCTTTTATATTTTTGTAGATATTTATATGTATATCGCTATCGATGCTAGCATCCTGCCAGCGGTAGTCTTTTTTTGAAAACAGCGTTATAAAATCATCCCTATCCAGGCTATCAAAAATCGCGTCTTTTTTGTTGATCAAAAATTGATTTTCTTTAATTTTTGCTGAAATCGAGCCGTGAAAGATCCCAAAAAGCCTATCTCTAAACATCGAAAGCGAAATTTTGCGCAAAATTTCATAATAATACTCGTCCATCTCTCGCCTTTGTAAAAAATTTCGCTATTATATAGGATTAGAAATTTCAAAAGGATAAATTTAAGTGCAAGCTCCACATATTCCGGTACTTTTTTCGCAAACGATCACCGCATTTTCGCAGATTGAGGACGGCTATGTTATCGACTGTACGTTAGGCTACGGAGGGCATAGCGAGGGCATTTTGACCGCTAATCCGCGCCTTAAGCTTATCGCTTGCGACAGAGATGCCGAAGCGATAGAATTTTCGCGCGAGCGGCTTGGTAAATTTAAAGATCGCATAGAAATCCACAAAGCAAAATTTAGCGAAATTTTAGAAATTCTGCCCGAGCAAAAGCTCCGCGCAGTTCGCGGAATATTAGCCGACATCGGCGTTTCGTCGCTTCAGCTAGATAAAAACTGCCGCGGCTTTTCCACTAAAAGCGACGCGCTGGATATGCGAATGGATGAGAGCGCAGCTCTAGATGCGGCGTATGTCGTAAACCACTACTCGCAAGCTGAACTCGCGCGCATTTTTCGCGAATACGGCGAGCTAACAAATGCTAACGCAATCGCCTCCAAAATAGCTACTGCGCGGGCTAACGCACCACTAACAAGCGCTAAAGCTTTGGCAAATTTAATCGGAACAAAGCCCGTTAAAGGGCGCAGCATCAGCACGGCTACGCTAGCATTTCAGGCGATCCGCATCGAGGTAAACGACGAGCTTGGCGAGCTAAAAAGTCTACTTGATCTCATCGAACAAAAATCGCGTGATTCAATTCTAACTAATGCAACTGTCGCTATAATCTCGTTTCATTCGCTTGAAGACCGCATAGTAAAGGAGCGATTTAAGGCGTGGGAGCGCGATTGCGTCTGCCCTAGCGAGTTTATGCGCTGCAAATGCGGCGGCGGGCATTCGTTAGGCAAAATCTTAACCAAAAGCCCTATAACGGCAGATGCGCAGGAACTCGCGCAAAACTCGCGAGCAGCGAGCGCGAAGCTTAGAATTTTCCGGCTAAAATAACCGCCTTTGCTTGCTATAAATTTTAAATTTTGACGAAATTTTGTAAAATTTATAGATTTGCAGGCATTAAATTTTAAAATTTTATGGAATTTTAAAATTCAGCTTTCAAAGATTCGCTTTAGAATTTATGATATTTTTCAGTGTTATTTCAAACGCGCAATGGTTAAATCATAAAAATTTAGCGAAAAATTTAACGTTTAATTTTACGCTAAATTTAATGTATAATTTTATGGGATTTATTGACTGCTGCATATTTTAAAAACTAAGTGGCAACATAGATATAAAACCGAGCAAAAGTTAAAATTTGGCGCCTAAAGCAAGCGGCATAATGCCAAATCTCGTTCTTTGCTTTAACGAAATTTTGTAAGCGAGCAGTAGTTTCATTGACCTTTTAGACGATAGAGCCTATCTTGCAAGTGATATCCTTCACTTAGCGTTTTAAGACGCATCGAAGACGCAGTAAAATTTTAAGCGGTTTTTCAGACGATTTGACAAAATTTTATAAGATAAGCCGAGTAAAGTGAACTTGATTTTTACCTGTCAAAATGAATTTCCCGAGCAGGCGGTGCAAAGGCGGCGAAAATAGACAAAGCCGTTAAATTCCGCTTGCCAATATAGAATTTTGCAGATAGATAGCGGATAAAGTAAATGAAATTTCGCCGTAAATGCGAAAACTATCAACGTAAAAATTTTAAACTAGACAGCGGGACTCAGCAGATAACTCTGCTGCTGATATAAATTTTGCAAGCCGGCAGCGTATAAAATGGGTAAAATCAGCATAATTCTGCTCGTTACGGCGGAATTGATCTTTACCTAAATTCCACGAGCCTGCCGCCGGTGCAAAGAGCGAGCAAAATTAACAAAAATAGCCCGCTAAATTAAAATTTTACTTTTGCAGACCGAGATAGAATTTGGCGAGTTAAGATAAAATTCCATTTACCGAGGTAAAATTGCAAAGAAGAATTTTGCTCGTAGCTTTGACTTTTAAATTTCATCTTAACGGCTCATTGCTGGGTACACGCGAGCTGCGGGCTTCGAGCTGAATTTATCTTGACGCAGGCGCTTTGGCGGCGAGTAAAGATAAGATCGTATTTTTAAATTTATGGAGATTTTAGATGAATAAATATGAATATTTTACCGACGATGATGACGGGCACGACTTCGCAGGAACATCTGATCTAGCGGGCATAGAGCTTGCGAAAAGACGAGCTATGGAGGATCTGACGGACGAGGAGCTAGAGGATAAGCTTGCCGCAGATCTTTCTGTAAAACGAAACTACGCGGGCGCAGCGGGCGGTTACGACGATTTTACCGGCTTGGAATTCGAAAGTTCAGGCTTTACAAATACCCAAAACTATCTAAATTCCGAAAGCGGCGGAACAAAATTTAATAAAAGCAACAAAGTAAAATTAAAAGGACGCGACGACGTAAATCTTTCAGTCACTCGCGGTAGTGAGAAATCCGCAACTGGAGCGAGCTACGGCGATTTTGTAGGTGCCAATTTTACCGGCAAGGTGGATTATGCGGCGTTTGTGAGTGCGAACTTTACAGGCACGCAAAATCAAAATTACGCAGATCTGGGCGCGCATGATTATGCAAGCCTTGCCGCAGGGCGCAGCTATGGCAGTTTTGCTGGCGCACAAGACGAGCTGCTACGCAACTACGATGCCGAGAAAAAAAAGGAGAAAAATCTCACGCTTTATCAGCTTTTAGTCGTTTATCTGCTGATCGGATTTGCGTTCTTGCTGACGGTGCCGGCGATTTATATCCGCAACGAAATTTATTACATCAGCCGCGACATCGCCGCGCTTCGCACCAAGCACGAGGTTTTGCTTGAGGAAAATCGCGCGCTTAACAACGGCATCGAATATCTACGCTATAAAAATGAAATTTTAGATCCGCAAAGCGTGCAAGAAAATGGGCGCTGATGGGATTTTGCTCGCGGCGTTTGCATTTTTTGCTGCACTAGTACTTGCCTTGCTGATCGCGCTCGTGCTGCAAAACCGCCGCATAAGCGATGCAAACTCTGCGCTTAGCGAGCTTTTAAGCGAAAGGCTCACGACTCAAAGTGCAAGAGCAAGTGCCGAGCTTTTTAAGCTAAATCAAAGCCTAAACGACGGCTTTAACGATAAGCTCTATTATCTTAATAGATCCCTAGGCGAGGGTTTGCAGCGCCAAAACAGCGCGCTTAGCGAGAATTTAAGCTCGCTAGATCGCGGCTTTAAGGACATAGCGGAAAATCTAGCGCGAATGAGCGAGCAAAATAAAACTTCGCTTCAAGTGCGTGACGAAATTGCAAGGCTAAACGCGATTTTAGGCAACGTCAAGCTGCGCGGCAACTTCGGTGAGTATCGATTAGAGAGAATTTTATCGATGATTTACGGGCAAAACGCTGCATTTTACGAGCTGCAAAAGCACCTACCAAACGGCAGGATTGCGGACTGCGCGCTACATATCGCAAAAGAAAAAATTCTTTGCATCGACTCAAAATTCCCACTTCAAAGCTATGAAAATATCATCGCTGCCTCCGCTTCAAACGACACTGCAGCGCTTGCTAGCGCGGATAAGCAACTCGCCGCCGATATGAAAAAGCATGCCGCAGATATCGCGGAAAAATACATCATACCGCCTCTTAGCACGGAGTTTGCGGTGCTATTTGTACCCAGCGAAGCAGTTTTTGTATATGTCTGCGAGAAGCTGCCGCAGGTGCTTGAATACTGCGCGCAAATCGGCATTTTTGTGGCATCGCCCACGACGCTGCTGGCGCTTTTAGGCACGATCCGCACCTTCATAAAAGACGAGGTGCTCGCGCAAAATATCAAATCGGTAAAAGATGAAATTTACGCGCTAAAATCGGACTTTGAGGCGCATGCTAAGTATGCGACGTCGCTTCAAACATACGCAGATAGGCTCGCCGCGCAAGCAGAGCTTTTAAACAAAAATGCAAAATCTCTAAAAGCCCGCTTTGAGCATTTTAGCGAGCTATAATGAGGCAAACCGTAGCGTACAATGCGGCTTGGAGTGCTTTAACAAGCTTATAACGTGACGAAATTTCGCAGGCAGGCGAGTGGCATTCAAATTAAATTTGCACTTCGCCTATTTTGCAGATAAAATTTCCATTTGAGGCAGATAGACGGAATTTAAAACTCAGCTTAATGGATTTGTTACTCGAGCGAGCAGAATTCAAAGGCTGTCTGATGCGCATAAAATTTGATCGGCTAAATTTCATGGGCGCGCGAGCAAATTCAATCCGCTTAAGCATTAAACGCACACCCTCGTCACGATGCAGCAAGATCAATCGATACGCTTTTCGCCCAAGAAATTCAGCGCTGCTATACCGAAACAAAATTTGACGCCGCATTATTGCGTACGTAATTTGCGGTTGCAGGCAAAATTCTACATTTCAGAGGCAGAATTCATGATTCATGAGCTAAATTTCATATTTTGACGAAACTCTAAAAAGCGGCTTACGGGTTACTATGAATTTCAAATAGCAGCGCTGCGAGCAGGATTAGCCGTTTAGCGCTGAGAAATTTATGGGCGTTGCGCGAATATAATTTCATATTTTGACAAAATTTAAAAAACTATCTGCAAGCACGCAAAATTAATCTGCAATCCCGAAAGCTCATAAATTTGTATTTTACGGCGACACAAAACCTCGCGCATTAAAGCGTAGCCAAGATAAACATCGCGCTAATACGCGGTGGTGCTTTGGACGGTTGGTGCGAGCGTAAAGCAAAAACCGCGGCTACTTGCAA
>NZ_CALIIS010000212.1 GCF_938017705.1 uncultured Campylobacter sp. | reverse complement strand
TTTCGCCGCCGTTTGGTAAATTTTGCTCGCCTGATTTACCTTCGCCGCTTAAATTGAGCGCCAAACGCCGCCGCAAAAACCCGTAAATTTGCTCGCTTGCACCCAGAAATTTGTCGCCGATAACCACAGAAAATTTGCCGCGCACAAGATCGCATCGCTGCTGCCGTCATGTTTCCTAAACCTTAGCATAAAATTTCGCCGTAGCGGTGCCGCAGCGACATAATCTCGTTGCCCCGCAACGATGCCGCGCCGCCCGCAGCGATCCGTGCCAATATAATTTCGTCGCCACCGATAACCTCATCGTCGCAGCAATGTCGCCTCGTTACCGCGTCCGTCGCAAAGTTTCAAATTTTACTTTTTATCGTGGTTTTTAACCAGATACTCGATGATATTTACCGCATTATCGATGCCGCAATACGACGTGTCGATGCAGATATTGTAGTTTGCGGACGCACCCCAGACTTGGTTGGTGTAGTATTGATGAAAGCTCATCCTACCTGCGTCGCTGTTTTCCATATACTCTCGCGCGTCGGTGTGACCCTCTTTTTCCAATCTAGCGAGCTTAAACTCATCGCTCGCGCGTAAAAATACCGTCAGCAGATCCGGATGTCCGCGCAAGAAAAACCCGGCGCAGCGCCCAAGCACTATAACGTTGCCGCCCGAGACGATCTTCTCGTAGATTGCTACAATACGATCGCGCTTCTGCTCATTGGCTAGCTCGTTGTGCGATATTGCCTGAAGTAGCGTATTTACGGGCATTTCGTTGTAGAACTCATACATCTGCTCGAAGCAGCCAAGCTCGTCTGCTTTGCGGAGCAGATCCGCCTTGGCTAGATAGGTGTAGCCTAAGCGTTCGGCTAGTTTGCGCGCGGTTTCGCGCCCGCCTGCGCCCGTTTGTCTAGCGATCGAGATTATCATATTTCCTCCTTAGATGAAATGTGCAAATATACCGGCACCGATGACGGTAAGAAGTCCCGTAACTGCCATTGCTAAAGACGCCATCGCGCCCTCTACGTCACCGATCTCAAGAGCGCGCGCCGTTCCCATCGCATGGCTCGCGCAGCCTAGGGCGATACCTTTTGCCATCGCCTTTTTGATGCCAAAAATTTTAAGTAGCACCTCGCCAAATACGCTACCGATGATGCCCGTAGCGATGATGCAGGCCACCGTTAGTGTCACGATGCCGCCTAAGCTTTCGCTGATACCCATACCGATCGGCGCTGTGACGGATTTCGGTAGTAGCGTGACATACATTGTGTGATTTAGCCCAAATATCACCGACATCGCGTAGATGCTGCCTAGTCCTGCGATCATACCCGAAATCAGTCCTGCGAAAATAGCTAAAAAATTACTTCGCAAAAGCGCCAGCTGCTCGTATAGCGGCACGGCTAGACAGACGGTAATCGGCGTTAAGAAAAAGCTAATGTGCGAGGCGCTGGCGTTAAATTTTTCGTATGGAATTTTAAAGAGTAAAAGTACGCAGACGGTAAGCACGATACCGATTAGAAGCGGATTGAAAATAGTTAGCTTAAAGCGCTTTTTTAGATAAAGTCCCAACTCAAACGAGCCCAGGCACAAAAACACGCCGAAAAAAGCGGAGTTCATTAAAATTTCTCTCATTTTTTGTCGTCTCCGGATAAAATTTCGCGTTCCAGCTTCGCATCCACGCCCTTTGTATTCACGCCGTCTTGTTCGTGCGCGGCTTCGTAAAGCCTACGCTTAACGCGGGCGAGGGCGATTTTATAAAAAATTTGCGTTACCGCGCCGCTTGCACCGATGACTACTACCGTAGAGACTGCCGTAATCGCGATGATTGCGAAAAGATGTTGGCGTAGCGCGTCGCCTGCGATGATGATCGCAGCACCCGCTGGGATGAAGATCACCGGCATAATCTGCATAAAAAACGACACGATTTCTCTGATCTGCGATACTTTGATGAGTTTGAAGATCAGGGCTAAAAGCATAATGACTAGCCCATAGATGCTAGCGGGGATTGGCACAGGCACGAGTGCCGCCAAAATCTCCGCAACAAAAGATATTCCTAAAATCACACTAAATTGGATTAAGTAGTTCAAAGTTTACCTCGGATTAAAATTTAGGGCTAAATTTAGCACTTTGCAGTTAAAATAGATATTAATCTTGCTAGGTTTGGGCGAAATTTTGCGGCAAAATTTAAAATTTTAATCGCAAGCAGGAGCGAGATTTCACTTCTAAAATTTCAAATTTTAATCGCTAATTTGTCGCCGCTTGAGTGAATTTTGATTGGAATTTAAAATTTGGAGCCGCCGATTAAGCTATCTGTGAGCCAGCTGCGTGAATGAAATTTTATACACAATTCTACGCCGAACTCTGCTCCCGACTTCACGGCGCAAAAACACATCGCGCGGAGTAGCCAGGCGCACATTGGGTAGTACGAGTTGTGTGGAAGCTGCGCAAGCTGATGCAATCGTGCGGTAAATTTTAAAATTCCTGCGAGAGAGCGTTTAAATTTGAGTTAAATTTTGGTGGCTAAACAAGCGCGCTTAATTTTAAAGAACGGGCAAGCGAGTGCTTAAATTACGAAGTTCGCGCCGCTCGAGTTTAAATTTCACGATCCGCGTCTCGCGGATATGGGTGCTGTCGCTACTAAATTTTACGGCGCTGTTAAAATTTAATACCGCGTAAGACACGCCGCTAGCAAATTTTGCGACGGGCGCGGTCGTATGAACGACGGCTCGTTTTAGCTGGCTCGAAATCCACGTGTAGCAAATGACAAGTGCGGCGCGAATGCCATGCGCTGCGCATTTTAAAGGCTGGGAGCGGTCGTGGCTCGCAGTACGATCAGCGTCGCAGTGCAAAGCCAAATTAAATAAAATTTCAAAATCTAAATTTGACCGTCGTCGTCCGAGTAAAAAGCGCAGGCAAATCCCATGCGCAAAGCCCTATCCCAGCTCGATTTTAACGCCGAGAGCCTTGCAGACTAGATCAAAAATTTCAATATCGACGTTGGGCGCATATTCGTCCAAGACGGTGTAAACTTCGGCGCGCATATCCTCGTCGTGGCCCGGGTGCGAGCGCGAATACAGCTCGTCCGTGCGCCGCACGAGCGCGAGATTATCAATATCTCGCTCACGCATCGCCTGCTTGAGCCGCTTTGAAATTTGCCATTTGAAACTTTGCATTTTCTATCCTTTAAATTTGCGCGATACTAGCCAAAACGGCTTTAAAATTTAATTTCTTAAATCTGACAACGCGTTTCGGCGCAATCAACGAGCCTGCGCCGCTCGGTCCTACACTTGCAGTTTAGATCAAGGCTTTACCGGCTAAATAGAAGATTATCTTTGCGTAAATAGCGCTAAATCTTGCAAAGCCAATGGGATTACTTCGCCGTGCGAAGCGCCTTCGTAGAGCCTAAACTCGCAAGAAAGCCCCCTTGCTTTTAAAATTTCAGCTAGATCGGCCGCTTTTAAAATTCCTGCTTTATCGGTTTTCCCTTTACGCATTTCACGCGAGCCAGCAACGAGCATTATGAATTTCGCTTTTAAATTTGATCTAAGCTTTCCCTCGTCTAGGGCATCTCTGATCAGCTGTGATTCGCCCCACCACAACGAAGGTGAGGCGATAAAAAACTCGTCGAAAATCCCATCGTCGCGTAGCAAAGCATAAATCCCGAATAGCCCGCCAAAAGAATGTCCGAAGTAAATTTTATCGCTTTTTGCCGTAGAGTATTTTTTCTCCACGAGCGGAAATAGTTCATCTTTTACGAAATCGTAAAATTCTCCCGCGCCGCCGCCGTTTGCATATTCTTCGCCGCTCACCGCGGGCGTTAAATCTCTCGTGCGACGCTTAGTATCATACGCTAGCGGGCTATCGTATCCGATGCCTACTATAAGGACGGTTTTGCTTAATTTCGACACCGCTTTTGCGTTTTGCTTTGCGCCATTCGCATAAATTTTCGCATAGGAGTTTAAAAGTATCGGAAACTGCGCGTTCGCATCAACCATAAAAACTACCCTATCGTAGCGAGCGACATTTTTTTGGCGAGCTATAAAAATTTTATATTTTTCGCCGTTCTTGCTTTTTAGAATAAAATCGCTCACATTAAACATTTCGTGCGCAGCTCCACTTGCCTGCTCAATCTTTTGCGGCGGTTTTGCCCCCAGATCGCAAGCGAATAAGCACACTAAAAAGAACGCGTCAAATACCGCAAGAAAGCTCTTTAGGCTTACCATTTAGCGTTTACCTTAAACCAAAACCTCCTACCCTCCTCGGGATACCAATAGTAATTGCCGTCGTCCGCGAGACCCTCGTCGTATCGGACGTTATCAAAGATATTGTAAGCGGTTAAATTTAGGCTCAGATTATCGTTTAAATCGTATTGTGCGCCCAAATCCGTAGTAAAAAGCTTTTTGTCGTTTTTGCTGACTCTATTGCCCGGACCGAATTGCACGCTTGTAAGCTCGCTTTCGTAATTAAGACCGATAAAGGTAGAAAACGGAGCGATAGGCCTATAACTAAGTGTCGCATGTGCGGCATGCTTCGGAGTAGCGGTCAGGGATTTGCCATCTAGCCTACTAAGATTGGTTTGACTAAATTTAACGGCGCCGTTTGGCGTATAGATCGTAGGATCCCCGGTTTCGATTTCGGAGTGGCTATAGGTGTAGTTCGCTTTGAAATTTAGCTTTTTAGTAATATCGTAATCGCCACTCAGCTCAACGCCGTAAACCTCGGCTCCTTCTATATTAAAATACGTTCCCCAACCAGGACAATTAACGCTCGGTGCGCTGGCGCAGCCTCTGTAAGCGGGAATCCTATTAATATTGCTGCCATCGGCATCTAAAATTTTATCTTTGAAGTCGTTTTTAAATAGCGTGATATTGCCGCGCAGATCGTCTGCATTGTCGTAATAAAGCCCGATCTCGTAGGTCGTGCTTTTCTCGGGCTTTAAATCCTCGTTACCGAAATCTATAATTCTCCAGCCGCCCTGAATCGTGCCTACTTCGGGCGAAATTTGATTGACGTCGGGAGTTTTATACCCGGTCGCGACGCCGCCTTTAAGCGTCCAAACGTCGCTTACGTTCAGTACCGCGTAGGCTCTGGGAGAGAAGTGGTTGCCGAAGTATTCGTTGTGCGTGAGCCTGCCGCCGAGCGTTAAAAATAGCGTATTTTCCAAAATTTCAATCTCGTCCTCTAAAAATCCCGCATGCTCGTTCATAGAAAATCGCTGCGGAGAGCGTAAATTTTGCCTGCTCGCGTTTGAAACGATGAAAGTTGTTCGCACATCTTGCTTGCTAAAATCATAGCCGAAGGTAAGCGTATTTATACCGAGATAAGTCGTAAATTTGGAATTAAAATTTCTATTTTTTACGATTGCGGGAGAAAGGCTATCAAAAATGCTCGTACGGCGAGTCTTATCCCAAAAATAACTTATATCAGCACTTAAGCTCTCGAACTCACCCAAATATCCGACGCCGTGATTTTCTCTTTTATATTTATAGTGATTTAATCCACGCGCGTTGAGATAAACGGCGGTTTTACCAAGGGTCCTTGAATAATCATGATTTTGTCTTCCGGTTTGAAAGTAAAATTTATTATTTTCATCCGGCGTTAGCCAAAGTTTGGCGTTAGAATCCGATTTATCACTCTTCTGATAGCCTCCCTTATAGCCATCCTCGTCGCGTAGCTTTTTATATCCCCACAGCTGAAGTGCCGCATACTGCCCGAAGGGAATATTGACGTAGGCTTCGCCCATCTTGCCGTCTCCGATACCTTCGTGATCTTGGATAGTTGTAGATATAGCAGCGCTTCCGCTAAATTTAGAAAAATTCTTTTTCGTAATGATATTTATCACGCCGCCTACTGCATCGCTCCCGTAAAGCGAGCTCATCGGTCCTCTAATCACCTCGATACGCTCTATCGCTCCTGCGGGCGGGATAAAATTCGAGTTCATATCGCCCGCTCCGCCTTTTGGATTCGCCGCCGCGGAACTTACGCGTTTGCCGTCGATAAGCACAAGGGTTTGAGAACTTTCCATTCCTCTGATGGATATCCCGCTTGCCGGGCCGTCGTCGCCTGCGATAACGCTGACGCCAGGCATTTTATTCGCGATATCGTGCAGCGAAGTGAAGCTGCCGCTTGATATCTCTTTATTATCCAAGGTGGAAATGGTGGCGGGCGCCTGCCTAATATCTTGGCGAAAGCCGCTCGCGCTTACTACGATTTCGCCAAGATTCGTGCTATTTGCGTCACTGCTTAGGAGTGAGCCTTCGACGCCGCATAAAATCGAAACGCTCGCGCATATCGATAATGCGATAAATTTCGCCTTTTTAAAATACATATCTTTTTGCATTTTTGTTCCTCTATTTTGAAATTTAATCTCGGATTATAACTCAAAGCGGATAAATTTAATATTAATTATTAAAGTATTTTTATAGAATTAAATTTGACTAATAATTCCCCATTCCATCGATATTTTTATAAAAATTATTTTAAATAAAGTACAACATATAATCAAGAAATTGCTGTAAATAAGTAAAATTTTATAACGTCCGGCATTAATTATCAAATCGTTTTGAAGAAATTTTGCACAGTTTTGATTTTATCTGCTCTAAGAATCATTTTCGCTTTTGTGGACGTGTATATTTTAAACTATCGAAGGCAGGCAACGCGAAAACGGCTTTGCTCTATTGATTTCACGTATCCTGCGGCTTGCGATAATCATATAGACAAGCATGGATTTAGTACACGATAGTTTTAACACGGTAACTTCGTATGAATAAATTCATCTACTAAGCAGCATAATTACTTCGGCGCAATTTAAAATTTTGAGTAGTTTAGATAGACGGATTTAAATTTAGAACAAAGTCGATTCAAATTTAAAATCCTGGTGCAAGAATAAAAAGCAAGAAGATAAATTTAATAAGATCCCGCAAATTTATCTTAAAATTTAGCGGGATCAAATTTGATTTTACGCCGCAGGTGCGCTATTTTCGGCGTGCGTATTGTCCGAGTCTTTAGGTCTTAAAACCCACTGCTTTGCAAAGATCAGCGCGTAGATCGCAGCGCCGATGCCGTAGCTTACATATTCGCTCGGGATAAACTCGATAAATTTCGCGCAGATATTAGGCACCAGCATTAGCGGCGTTACTAGCAGCAATAGCAGGCGCTCTATCAGGTTACATTTTGTTACGAACCAGCCCTGCAGCGAGGAGCTGAAAGCAAACATACCCACGATCGCCGTGGCAAAAATCAGCACGATTTGCAGTGGATCGCTGATCCAAACGATGCTCTTTGAATCCATCGGATCGCCGATGCTTTGGATCAAAAGCAGCTTGTTGTTGAAGAAAAACGCAAATGGAAGCACCGCGGTACGCAGATCATACACGAAGCCCTGAAGTCCCACGGTTACGGGATTTGCCTTTGCGATGCCCGCCGCAGCGTATGCGGCGATACCCACGGGAGGCGTATCGTCGGCTAAAATTCCAAAATAAAAGACAAAAAGATGCACTGCGATCGCAGGGATTAGAAAGCCGTTTTTATCCGCCAGTATCAAAATCACCGGAGCGATTAGGCTCGAAACGACGATATAATTCGCCGTCGTAGGAAGCCCCATGCCCAAAATAAGGCTCATTATCGCAGTCATCAGAAGTATCAGCACTATGCTATTTCCCGCGACCGCTTCTACGAGCTCTGAAAGAACCTGTCCCAGCCCGGTAAGCGAGATCGAGCCGATTATGATGCCCGCTAGCGCGGTGGCAACGGCTACCGTGACCATATTTTTAGCAGCACCCACCATAGCCCAAAAGATATCGACAAAGCCGACGATAAAATCGGACTTGCCAACCTTTTCGCCAAATATCGTTTTTTTAGCGGGCTCTTGGACGATCATTATCAAAAACAGCACACAGATCGAGTTAAACGCCGCAGAGATCGCGCTTTCTTTTAGAATCAATAGAGTGAAAAGAAGCACCAAAATCGGTATTATGTAATGAATGCCACTAAATATAATTTTTAGCTTTGAAACCTTGGCGTAATCGCGGCTGCCGTGAAGCCCTAACTTGCAGCTTTCCAGATGCACGATGAAAAATAGCCCCGCGTAGCAGACGAAGGCTGGGATCACCGCCGCGATCATTACGTTGGTGTAACTCATACCTAAAAATTCCGCGATGATAAACGCCGCAGCGCCCATGATAGGCGGCATAAGCTGCCCGTTTACGCCCGCAGCGACCTCGATAGCGCCCGCCTTAGTGGCGGTAAGCCCTGCCTTTTTCATTAGCGGGATCGTAAAGGTGCCCACTGTCACGACGTTTGCGGTTGAGCTGCCGCTTACCATGCCGGTTAGTCCGCTAGCGATTACGCTAGCCTTGGCGGGTCCTCCGCAGAAGCGACCTAAAATCGCAAACGCTACGTTTATAAAATACTGCCCCGCTCCGGCTCGCTCCAAAAGCGCGCCAAATAGCACGAACAGATAGATGAAGCTGGTGCTGACCCCTACCGGCACGCCAAATACGCCCTCTGTAGTTAAAAACATATGCCCTGCAAGCAGTTCAAAGCTTGCGCCTCGATGCGCGATAATGTCGGGCATATAAGGGCCGAAGTAGCAATACAGAAGAAAGGTAAAAGCGATAATGCCAAGCGCTGGTCCCATCATACGGCGACCTGCTTCAAAGAGTATGAAAATTCCGATAAAGGCCGCTACGATATCTCTGGTTAGATAATTTCCCGGACGCTGCGCTAGCTCGTTAAATTCTATCGCAGGATACAAGATCGCGGCGACTCCAACGATTAATAAAATATAATCGTAAAACGGGATATAAAAATGCGCCTTAGAGCGCGGACGAAACGGAAAAAGCGAAAAAATTATAAAAATGGCGAACGCCAAGTGGATTGAGCGCGCGATATTCGTATTTAGCGTAAAATACGCGATGTAAAGCTGAAAGACCGACCACGCGAAGCAGACCAGCGTCACGAGCCAGAAGAGCTTTTTAGAGGTAAATTCTCTACTTTTTACCTCTAAAACCTGCTCATCTTTTTGTGTAGATTTCTCCATCAACTAGCCTATTTCAGCAGCCCGGCTTCTTTATATACCGCCTCTGCCGCAGGATGAAGCGGTGCACTAAGCCCCTCTAAAAGAGATTCTTTGCTTACCAAATTTAGCGCAGGGTGTAGCTTTTTATACTCGTCGAAATTATCAAGTATCGCCTTAACTACCGCTCTAACCGCCTCGTCGCTTTGGCTAGCGTCGGTTACGAGTACGGCCTTTACGCCGATAGTCTGCGTATCGTGATCTACGCCGTCATACATCTTCGCAGGGATCACGCCTTTAGCGAAATATGGATATTTCTCCATAATTTTTTTGATATGCTCATCGTCGATGCCGACTAAGTCGATAGGAAGCGAGGTTGCCGCATCGGTGATATTTGCGGTCGGATGTCCTACGACGTAGAAGTATCCGTCGATCTTCTTATCTTTTAGCGCCATAGGGCATTCTTGCGCCGTTAAAACGCCGTGCTGGGCGAGCTTTTTAAGATCAAAGTCGTAGTTTTCAAAAACTATTGTGCTGGTTAGCTCGTTGCCGCTGCCCGGGTTTCCGATATTGATCTTTTTACCCGTAGCGTCGCCGTAGGCTTTGATGCCGCTCTCCTTAGAGACGACGAAAGCCAAAAGCTCCGGATAGATCGAAATTACGGAGCGTAAATTTTTATCCGCCGCGCCTTGGAATTTGCCCGTACCGTTGTATTTATCATAGACGACATCGCTTTGAACGAAGCCGAAATTTAGCTCTTTTTTAAGCACGTTATTGACGTTATACGTCGAGCCGCCCGTCGATTGCACGGAGCATTTCATATTTTTATCCATATTTACCAAGCGGCAAATCGCGCCACCTACCGGATAATAGGTGCCGGTCATACCGCCGGTGCCGATATTGATGAACTCCTTAGCGCCCGAAACGCTAGCTAGTAAGGCCAAACCGGCCAAAGCAACAGAAAATTTTTTCATCTTTGCTCCTTTTTGAGTTAAAAGTTTAAAAGTATTGCTAAATTTCTATAAAATTCTAATAAAAACAGATCGAATTTCGCGCAAATTTACGATTTTACACATCGCGGCACAGGTGATCTAATATGAGAGTAGGGCGGTGATCTGCTCTGATATGCGGAATTTTACCGCGATAAAATTCTAAGCTTGAAATCCAAACGTCTGGAGATAAAATTTAACGCTATAAATTTCAAGTCTTAATAACTCACGCCGCTAAGATACAGCCCGTTCGGCGGAAAGGGGATTCTGCTAAGCGCTCGCGAGAATCTGATCTTGCGCCCGCTCTGCACGGATTTTAGGGCGTTTGCGACCATCAGCCGCACCTGCGCTCGCAAAAATCCGTTGGCTTTAAAATTTATCAAGGTTAAATTTCTAAAAGAATAGGCGCGCGCGACGTAGAGCTCGCGCACAGGGCTTTTTATGTCGCTGCCGCTTTTCATAAACTCGCTAAAATCGTGCTCGCCGATAAAATTTGCAAGCGCAGCATTGAGCGCGGCAAGATCCACGCGCGGATAAAACACGCAAAAATCGCTAAGAAAGGGGCTGGGGCGTCCATGGTTTAAAACGTAGCGATAGCAGCGCGCCACGGCGTCGTAACGCGGATGAAAATCGCGCGGCACCGGGCTGATGTGACGTACAAAAATATAGGGCGCGCAGTGGCGGTTGATAAGCTCTTTTAGACGCGGCAGCTCCCAGTGCACGGTGCATTCGACGCAGCTTACCTGGCGCAGCGCGTGCACCCCTTTATCGGTGCGCGAGCTGCTGATGAGCGGCGCAAAGATTCCTACTCGCCCCAAAGCCGCGCGCAGCACGTCCTCGACGCCGCGCCCGTGAGGCTGAGACTGCGAGCCGCTAAATTTCGAGCCGTCGTAGGAATAGACAAGCTTGAGCTTCACGCGCTCGGAGTTTACGCTCGCTGCGAAGGGGCATGCATCTGCGGGAGTATTTGGCAGGGCGCTTATTTTGCCGATATGCGCAAGTTTGCTCGCTGCGAAGTCGCTTGCGGGCGCGCTCTTGAGAATATTTTTGAGTTTGGACGCGCTTGCGAAGGTATTTGCGGAAACGCCCGCTTTCCAGGCGGTATCTGCTTTGAGAGAGTTTGCGATGCGGGCGTCTGCGTGCACGGTCGTGTAAATTTCCTCTGCACTTGCCGCGCAAATATCCAAAGCGGCGGTATCGGCGGAATTTTTGCGGGCGGAATTTAAATTTGCTACACGCGCGGTCTCTTTGGCGCAAACGGCGTCCGAATTTCGCCTGACGCTTTCGTGATTCAAACCGCAATCGGGCGCAGTATAGGTAGCCGTATTGCTCGCCGAGCTTGCGAGAGCGGAATTTTTAAAATTTGAAACCCCGTCGTTTAAGATCAAAGCTTGCTCGCAATTTTGGGCTTCATGCTTTAAATTTACGCCACGCAAAATTTTAGACGCACTAGCCTTGCTTGCCGAAATTTTATTCGTTAAATTTCGAGCGGACGAGCTTTTGTTTAAAATTTCGCCGCCGCAAAGCTCGGAGCTTTTTTCAGTACCTCGGGGCAATTTTGATCCTGTAGTAAAGTAGCGATGCGATAAGCGTAACGCCGAATGTCACGGGAAGCGCGATGCTCGGGTATTTAGAGAGTAGCATGATCATCGCAAAGTAGCTAAAAAGCACGCCGAAGATCCCCGCGTAAACGAAGCCCTTTTCGTAGCGATAGGTCACGATACCGAGGCTTAGCGCAAACAGAAAGCTCGCCAGCGGAAAGAGCGAGACGAGGGTGTAGATGCTAAATTCTTTCCTGCGCTTCTCGCTGCCGCTCATATCGCTCCAGTATCCGATCACGCCGCCTCCACCGCGGATATTGCGGTCGCTTTGCGTGCGCAGGGTTAGGCTTTCAAACTCGCTTACGTGCCACTGCTCGCCGCCCATCGTGTAAATTTTGCCGTCGTGCAGCATCGCAGAAAAGCTCGCGTTTTCGTTTTTAAACTCGCCGCTGCGCGCTACGATCATCCGCTCGTGATCCTGCGAGCCACCTGGATTATACAGCACCAGATCCTTATACAGCGTGCTTGAGCCGTTGTTTTCCTGCGAATCGATAAAAACCAGCCAGTCGGAAAATTTCTGCCCGAATTCGTTGGATTTGATATTTAGCGTCGCGCTGATCTTTTTGTAATCGATGAAATTGTCCTTTAAATTTTCGGCTATCGGCATCATAAAAAGCGATACGAAAAGTAGCGCCAAGGAGCACAGCGCGGCGCTTATGCCGAAAAATAGCGCGATCTTGCGTGTGGCGTAGCCGATGGTAAAAATGACGATAGTTTCGTTCTCTTTAGATAGCCTAAAAAGGGAGATGCTAAGCGCTACGAAAAACGCGATCGGCACCGTAAATATGAGTATGCGCGGTAGCATGAAAAGATAGAGCTTTACTAGCTCTGAAAAATTTATCTCGATAAACGACGTAATGCGCGCGATCTGAAGGAAAAATACGATCGACATTATGATAAAAAGCGTGCTGAAAAGCGACGCGAACGAGCTTACGAAATTGCTAAATAAATAACGCTGCACCCTATCCATAAATGACGTCCAAGAGCCTTAAAATTTGATCTCTAAAAATAAAAGTAAGAAGCAGCCCCATCGATAAAAACGGCACAAACGGCAGCTCGTAGCCCTTTTTGTGCGCGATGAGATACACAGGCAGCGTCAAAATCGCGCCGATGTAGATCGAGATGCCGCCCAGCTTCCATCCTAAAATCGCCCCCATAACGCCCGCGATAAAAATATCCGCACTGCCCATCGCTTCGCGCTTTAGCACGAAAGTAACGATGAGGCGCAGCACGAAAAATATCGCCGCGTATCCCGCCGCGGCGCCCACGCCGCTAAGATCAAAATCATACATCAGCGTATAAGCAAGCGAAAGCGCCGTAACTACGTAAAGAAGGCTCTCCGGTACGGCTTTGTATTCAAAATCGATCGCCGAAAGCGCCATAAGCAGGATGAAGCAAAGCCCGAGCACTGCGGCTTTTGCAAGATCGGGCTCGCCGAAATACGCTGCAAGCGCAAGCGCGCCGCCTAAAAGCTCGACGATCGGGTAGCGAATCGAAATTTTGGTTTTGCAAAAGGCGCATTTGCCGCCCAAAAAGAGCCACGAAAGCAGCGGGATGTTGTGATAAAATTTTAAAGCGTGAGAGCATTTGGGGCAGTGCGAAGCGGGGAAATTTACGCTCTGTCCGCGCGGCAGACGGTAGATCAGGACGTTGCAAAACGAGCCCACGCAGGTGCCGAATACCGCAAAAATCACGCCGTAAACGATATTTAAATCCATCTTTTTCCTTTGGAGCTTTAACTTTTTAAAATTTAATCAAACGCTCTATGGTAGCGAGAAATTTCTTAGTTTTCATTGATTTTTTGCCTCTCGTAAGGGAAAAATTTTACGAAAATCGCCGCTGCGCCTACGCAAAATAAAATGGCTATGAGCCCTGCGATTAGCGGCTTGTCGTATAACCCATATAATCCGCTAAAATTAAAAATCCCGCCACCAG